>CAIODU010000369.1 GCA_903857165.1 uncultured Methylococcaceae bacterium
ACATCGCCCATTTGCAAAGTTTCGCAAAAAATATTACACAGCAAATTGATTTTCGGGTCGTCGCTGTAATTGCCCAAGCCCGATGGCTTGGGGCATCTTGCAACGATTTCATCGGCTTTTTCGCTGGGCTTGGGTTTGGTGGAACTGATAGACTTTTTGCGCATAATCGTGCCTAGGATTCCTATTCAGAGTAAATAAAAGTTAAATAACTGATGTTACGCACCGTAGGCCGGAATAAGCCCGTTTACGGGCGTTTCCGGCATAAGCAACAGGAGAAGTGCGGCTTACTACCCTACGCTTGCTCCCTTGGGCGAGGTTTGGACGGTCGATGAAGACCATACGTTGCGCCGTTGCGTGAAACTTTCTTTTTGCTTCCTCGCCGTGTAGCTTGATCGTGCAGACGGCGGCAAGGGTTGCCGCCCTACTTTTCTGTTGCCGGAAACGCCCGCCGGGCGGGTTTATTCCGGCCTACGGCCAACCACCCGCTTCACCCTCGGTGTCACATTGCATAACAACACATAAGGAATCGTGTCCGCATGGCGGGCAATTTCTTCGACCGGCAAACCCTCGCCCCATAGGGTTACAGCATCGCCGACCTCCGCCTGTTGGCAATCGGTTAGGTCTAGCGTAATCATATCCATGGAAACCCGTCCGACTAGAGGAACCCGCTGGCCGCGCACCAGCACCGGAGTGCCGGAACGGGCATGGCGGGGGTAACCGTCGCCATAGCCAATGGCGGCGATGCCCAGAAGGGTAGGGCGGTTGCACACCCAGTCCCCGCCGTAGCCGACGGCAGCACCGGCCTTAAGCGGTTTGATGGCGATCAACCGGGTGCGCAAGGTCATCACTGGCTTCAGTCCTTCATCCGCCGCCGTGCGGTTGGGAAACGGGGAAACGCCGTACAGGGCGATGCCGGGGCGCACCCATTCCGCCAAGGCGTTTTCCCAAGCCAACAGGCCAGCCGAGTTGGCGATGCTGCGTCCGCCCGGCAATCCCGCCACTTGGGTGCCAAACAGGTCAAGTTGCCGTTCGGTGACGGGGTCGTCGAGTTCGTCGGCATTGGCTAGATGGGTGATCAAAAACGGGGGCTGGCAAACCGAACGGCAACGGCACAACCGGTCATGGCATGCAACGAACTCTTCAGCGGCAAAGCCCAAGCGGTGCATTCCGCTGTCCAGCTTAAGCCAGACGGTCACCGGATTGTCCAAATTTGCGGATTCCAGTATTTCCGTCTGCTTGGCGGAATGGATCACTGGTTCCAGATCATAGCGGGAGTGGAGCATGAGTTCCTCCTCGCCGAGGAAGCCTTGCAACACGGTGATGCGTTGGCGTATGCCCGCCTCGCGCAGGGCGATGCCCTCATCCACCCGCGCCACGGCAAAGGCGTCGGCAGCGGCCAGTGCGCGGGCCACTGGAATCGCGCCATGGCCGTAAGCATTGGCTTTGATGACGGCCATGATGTTGGAATTGGGCGCAAGACTACGGATGCGACCCAGATTATGGGTCAAAGCCTCCAAGTCGATCTGTGCGTGGGCGGCTGGCGGCATCAGTCACTTGTCGCGCAACACGGAGTGGGCGGCTGCAAAAAAAGCAGGGATTTGAGAGTCGTCCCGATGAGTCCTGTCTTCAGAAAAACCATGGCTGGGCGGGCGGTATTCTTCCGCATAAACATTGGAGATGAAGTTGTCAAAACGGGTGTACTGGCCCGAAAAGGTTAGCGGCACCATGCCGATGGGTCCGTTGCGTTGTTTGGCGATGATGATTTCGGCCTTGCCCTTTTCCGCACTGTCCGGGTTATAGACTTCGTCACGGTAAATGAAGATGATGATGTCCGCATCCTGCTCAATGGCACCGGATTCCCTTAAATCCGATGGCATGGGCCGCTTGTTGGTGCGCTGTTCCAAGTTGCGGTTTAGCTGGGACAGGGCGATGACCGGCACATTCATTTCCTTGGCCAAAGCTTTTAGTGACCGGGAAATTTCAGAAATCTCGTTGGCCCGGTTCTCGGTGTTGCCGGGAGTTTGCATGAGTTGCAAATAGTCCAACACCACCAGACCCAACTGGCCGTATTCCCGGGCCAAGCGCCGGCAGCGGGCGCGCACCTCGGTGGGCGTCAGCGACGGCGTGTCGTCAATGAAAAGCTTGGTATCCGCCAGCATGTTGATTGCCATAGCCATTCGGGGCCATTCGTCGTCTTCCAACTGGCCGGTGCGGACCCGATGCTGGTCGATGCGCCCCAGCGAGGACATCATGCGCATCGCCAGTTGTTCGCCGGGCATTTCCATGCTGAACACCGCAACCGGCAACTGGGCTTCCCTATTTTCTATAGCCACATACTCGGCGATGTTCATCGCAAAGGTCGTTTTACCCATTGACGGCCTACCCGCCACGACAATGAAATCGCCGCGTTGCAAGCCCGAGGTTTCTTTATCCAAATCGGTGAATCCGGTGCTGATGCCAGTGATGTGGCCCTTTTTCTGATGGAGTTCCTCAATGCGGTTGACAGCACCGGCGAGGAGGCTTCTGATCGCTTTGAAACCGCTGCCGGTGCGCCGCCTTTGATCGGCGATCTGGAAAATTTTCTGCTCGGCCTCTTCGACCAGGCTGCCCAGTTCGCGCCCTTTGGTATGGTAAGCGGAATCGGCGACCTCCGAGGCGGCGTGAATGAGTTGGCGCAACACCGAACGCTCGCGCACAATGTCGCCATAAGCGACGATGTTGGCGGCGCTAGGCGTGTCTTTGGCCATCGCCCCCAAGTAAGCCAAGCCGCCGGCTTCACTCAGCCAATTGTTGTTTTCTAGGATTTCAGCCAGAGTGACGACATCGAAGGGCAATTGTTTTTCCGCCAGCATGCTGATGGCACGGAAAATCAACCGGTGGTCGTGCCGATAGAAATCATCTTCTATCAAGCGGTCGGCCACTTTGTCCCACGTTTCATTGTCCAGCATCAGCCCGCCCAAGACTGATTGTTCGGCTTGGATGGAATAAGGGGGGATCTTCATGGACGCGAGCTGGCGGTCCTCAAAGTAAGGCTGGTCGAAGCCGTAGTCAGGTGCGTAGTCTGGATCAGCCATTGCGTATGTTTTCGATTATTCCAGTGGTCGAGTAACCCTCGACAAAATTCAGCAAACGCACCTCGCCCCCATTGGCGATGACACAGTCATGACCGGCGATGGCGGTCATGTCGGCATAGTCGCCGCCTTTGACCAGCACGTCAGGCAACAGTTGGCAAATGGCCTCGCGTGGCGTGTCTTCGTCAAAAGCAAGCACCCAGTCCACACATTCCAAGGCGGCCAACATGGCCATTCTGTGGCTTAAGGGATTGACCGGCCTGTCCGATCCTTTCAAGCGTCTGACCGAGGCGTCGCTGTTGACGAGGACAACCAACCGGTTGCCCAATTCCTTGGCTTGTTGGAGATAATGCACATGGCCTGGGTGGAGGATGTCGAAGCAGCCGTTGGTGAGGACGATTTTTTCGCCCGCGCAACGGGCTACCCTCAAGTTTTCGACGAGTCCGCCTAGGTCAATGACACCGCGATGGCGGGCCTTGGCACCATGCAAGGCATAATCCAGCTCCTCCGCAGTGACGCTGGACGCGCCCAGTTTGCCGACTACGATCCCCGCCGCCAAGTTCGCCAGCAAGGTGGCTTCGGGCAAGGGGCAACCCGCCGCCAGTGCCGTCGCCAAGACCGCAATCACCGTGTCGCCGGCACCGGTCACATCAAAAACCTCCATGGCCTTTGTCGGCAGATGCAACGGGGCAACCCCCGGCCGCAACAGGCTCATGCCGTGTTCGCCCCGGGTGACCAACAAGGCACCCAATTCCAAACGCCCCAACAAGGCATGGCCTTTTTTTTCCAATTCCGCTTCGTCTTGGCAAGTGCCGACCACTGCCTCGAACTCCGCCAAGTTTGGAGTGAGCAGGTCGGCGCGGCGGTATTTGTGAAAATCCCCGCCTTTGGGATCCACCAAAACCGGCTTGCCAGCGGCCCGGCACAATTCGATCATCTCCCTCACGGCTGCCAAGGTCCCCTTGCCATAATCGGACAGCACCACGATGCCCGCGTCATTCAGCCCTCCTTGGAAAGCCTCCAATAGCGGGGCTGAATCCACATCCAAAAATGAATCCTCGAAGTCCAGGCGAATCAATTGTTGGTGCCGGCTCAGTACACGGAGTTTGGCGACGGTGGGACAATGGGCCTGTCGCAGGACGGTATGTTCGATCCCCGCTTGCGCCAATAGCCCGACCAGCGAGTCACCCGCATCGTCCTGCCCGCAGTATCCCATGACACCGGCCCTCCCGCCCAAAGCGGCAATGTTCAGCGCGACATTCCCCGCGCCACCGACGCGCTCCTCGATTCCCTTGACATGGACGATGGGGACCGGGGCTTCCGGGGAAATGCGCGAGGCGCTGCCTTGCCAATAGCGGTCAAGCATCAGGTCGCCGACGACCAAGACTGCGGCGGAATGAAAATCGGGAAGGCGCATGAGTTGACGGTGGGGGTAAAAAAGGCTTTAGGATACCACGAAGGGGCAGTCGTTGGCTGTCGTATGCGTGTGAAACCAGCAATTCTCGTTATGGCGAAAAAGCGCGTATTGTAGGGCGGGTTAGGTGTGCAAAATGCCATCAGCGGCAACATGAGCGGTAAGTTGTAAAGTTTTCATTGATTTCATCCACTTTAAACCATTATAATTTGGAAGCTTTAATTCTTTCCATCTCCCGCAAATCTTCCTCCCTTTCTATTTGAATGGTGCGCTGCTCGCGCAGATAGTTTTGCCGCGCTTGGTAGACATGGTAAGGGTTTTCATGGCTTGCCTCATTTCAGTCGTGTTCATCCAATCTGGAAGAGCGGCATCGTCCAGCCGTTCGCCCTCTTTGAAAAACCTAAGCCAGCGTTGTTCCTCGGTTTCGATCCGTTCCGCCGTGACAATTTCAGTTCCAATAGATGGATGCCGCCCAAATCAGCCAAAGTACGGCCTTGGCGGTTTTGCAGTTTATATTCATGGGCGTAGTCGGTTTCACAGGTAGGCCGGAATAAGGTCGCACGGCGACCGTTTCCGGCAAAATCTGCCGAAGTGCCGGAAACGCCCGTGAACGGGCTTATTCCGGCCTACATTATCGCACCATGTATAGACCATCCGTTCAGGCAAATGCCGATAGGTCAATAGCTGGATTTCAATCTGGTATAACCGTCCATCGCTATCTTTGGCTTTGACATCCACCACGCTGAGTTTATCGTCCAGAAATTCCTTGTCGTTGTATGGGTTGAGGATTTCCGCTTCGATTATCGGTGCGGTTAAATCGCTGGTTAATATCGCATTGAGGAAATGCACCAGCAGATTGCGGTTTTCCACCGAGCCGAGCAATGCCTTGAATACACAATCGATCTTGGGGTCTATGCGGTGTTTCATAGTGGTTTATTGTAGGGCGGATACAGGGAAGCATCCACCAAGTGTTAAAACCTTGCCTTTCGGCGCAATAGTTGGCAAGCAGCTATTGCACTTTAGATTTGGCGAAGCGAACTTGATCTTCAGTGACAACGACAAAATCTCGGCATCTTTTAGCCCTCTCGCCTGTTCATATACGGAAAACACGGTATGACCGATTTCCCGCAAGTAACGGGCGACGCTCGGCCCGGTGCATTCATCCACCAAGAAACGCATTATGCCACTCTTGCCAATAATGGCATGAAGCTGACTTTTGCCAAGGATTTACCGGCGAAAA
>CAIODU010000370.1 GCA_903857165.1 uncultured Methylococcaceae bacterium
CTGCATGAGACGATGACTTACCGCCTAACACTACGGAGCGTCAAAGCTTGCTTTGACTTGAGATTGGAAAGGCAAAGCTTGCTTTGCCTGTCAAAGCAAGCTTTGACGCTCCAGCCCTAGGTCGATGCGTAACATCAGTTGGTAACACAGGCACAGCGAATCCGGCCCCTCCAAATGGGAAGGGAACAGGCCTGTCTGGAGAAGCTGAAGTCTTAGGCTGGAACCGGCGAGCGGCGGAACCCCTCAAAGCCGGGCAGTTCCAGCCAATGCGGATGTGGCTTCCCGGTCATGAGTTCCGCAGGGCTTTTGCCCACGCGCACGGGGTGCTCGCTTCGTGCGAAGGGGCCAGCAATTCTCATTATGGCCCCATTTCCGTCATTCCGGCATCCTAAGCCGGAATGACGGCAATTGAGCCACAATGAGAATTGTTGCAGCCGGTTGGCCAGGCCCTCGCACTGTTGCTGGATGTGGAATGTGTCGCCGTCACGGTGTTCCGCCTCGGCCAAGAGGTAGCAATGGGTGGAATCCGCATCAAGGCCGGTCAGGACCGGCCGGCCCCCTTGGAAGATTTCATCGTGGAGTCCCACGCGGACGGGGGAAAGGTCTTGCGCGGCATTGATCGTCGCAGCACACCCCGCCGCTGCCGCCAACCGGTTGTGAACGGTCGCCACGCTGGTGGGCGTGTCGGACAGGCCTTCCAATAATCGCACCACCCCGCGTGATGAACCGTGGCAGACCAAAACCAAGGCCAGTATCGGCTGGTTAAGCCATGCCTCGGTCACCTGGAGATTGAAAAGCACGTCCGGCGATTCGCCGGGCGGGGAAAACGCCTATATCAGTCATTACCCGATAAGGTAAACCGAATATCTGCTTTTTGCGCCGAACCTAGCATCCGAAATTTGGTGCTGAATCCACGGGAAAGCAGTGGCACGCTATTGTCTTACGGCGACCCGTGTTAGTCCTCTGTCCGCCCTTTCTCCTCCTTCCCCTCGGCTTCGCATTCCGACATGGCCCCCTTAAATGATTTTGATTTGCCGTTCTTTTGGTTGTCTTCTGTTTTGTTTCTGGTAGAAGCGCAGACATCATTAAAACAGTCGTCCTTATGCTGATGAGAGGAGTGTCGCACTTCACCGCGCTGCCGTTCCGTTTCATGCGTCCTTTCACTGTCGCTGCGGTCGTCATCGCAGACTTGTGTGCGATTGCGCACGGTAACGGTGAATTGGGTGGAAACCGCTGCGTTGCCAGCCAAATCATTGGCGTTGCAGGTGACGGTGGTGTTCCCTAAGGGGAAATTAGAACCCGGTGCAGGAACGCAACTCGCGGTCGGGTTCGCCGGGCCAGAGGTCGCATCCGTGACGTTCGGCAAAAGGTAGGCCACCGGCGCACCGACGGAACTGGTGGCGTCAGCGTTGGTAACATTGGCATGCGCATCGATCACAGGCTTGCCGGTGTCAAGTTTTATGGCGGGCGTGGAGACTGGGCCAGTGGTTCCACCGAGACTGGTTGCCTGGCAGGAAAAGCTTACTCCGGCAATATCGATGGACACTAACTGGTCCACACAGCCGGCCTTCTGCAGCAGCAAGGCCCCTGATTCAGGGTCGGACACGTTCCACTTCACGCTCACATTGGAGATATACCAGCCATTATCCCCATTGGGAGCGGACGGGGTTAAGGTAGCGGCTACCAGCGGCGGGCTAGGGTCGCCCACGGTAACCGTCGCCGTGTCAGAGTTGTTGCTTGGATTGGGATCGCTCTCGTTGGCGGTCGCTTTGGCGTTATTGTCCAAAGTGACAACGCATGAGGCATTCACCACAATACTGACCGTGGCACTGCCATCCTTGGCAAGTTCGCCCATTTGGCAGGTCACCGTGCCGGTACCGGAACAACTCCCCTGGCTCGGTGTGGCAGAGATGAAACTCATGCTGGTTGGCAGTGAGTCGGTTAGGGCCACACCGCTGGCGGTGTCGGGGCCATTGTTGGTTACGGTCAGCGTGTAAGTCAAATGGGTTCCGACCTTAGGGTTTGCGCCAGCCGACAGGGTCAGGCCGAGATCGGCTTGTTTAGTTGCTGCGGCATCGATATGGAAGCGCGCGCCACCCAACGTAATTAAATTGGAGTCCTGAGACTGAGCATTCTTTTTGATGGGTTTTCTTGTCTATTTGATCAAATAGACTGAGGGTTGGAGGTTGAACCCCCTCAGGAAGCTTGACTGCAAGCCCCCTTCGGAGGAGTCTCCAATCTACCAAAACAGGAGACCC
>CAIODU010000371.1 GCA_903857165.1 uncultured Methylococcaceae bacterium
ACAAATCGTTGCGGGAGCAGCGGAACCCCGAAGGGGTTCAAGCCATTAGCCGGGGGTTGAGCGCCAGCGACACCCCCGGATGGCAAACCGAATAAAATATCGACCCCGGAGGGGTCGCAGTCTTTCCTGCGCGGCCTTGGATAACATCGGTCTGAACCTAGCATTTGCAGCGTTTGCCGAAGGGTGCCTAGGTTCCTGGGCCGATTGCTGCGACCCCTCCGGGGTCGTGGGTCTTTTTTCCGCATTATCCGGGGGTGTCGCTTCACTCAACCCTTAGGCTTTTGGCTGGCAACCCTACGGGTTGCAATATATTGGCATGCGTGCACTTGTGTATAACGACGAGAGCTGGTGCTTGGGGTTCCCATGCGGCGGTGAGGTTTAAGCAAGGGCTTGAGGTTCCCCCGATGTCGTAGGTCGGCAACCCTTTGCCGACGAGGGCACTGCGCCGAACGTGAACAGTTCGGTGCGTAACATCAGTAATTAAGCTGGCCCAACGAAACCCTTTCTTTGAAATTGAAGACGCTGTCGCTTGGCAACGCGAAATACGCACGGATCGGCCTTTGCCTGGACGGGAAGAATGATTGCCGATAGATTAGACTTTAATGGCGTGGGGCTTCGTTCAATTTCATGGCCAGGGTCACTCCGTCCGCAACCGGCAGAAGGCTGATTTCAACCCGCCCATCGGCATGTATTTTCCGGTTCAGGGCGCGAATCGCGGCGGTGTCCACATCGTCTTTTGCTTCATCCGCGACGCTTCCGCCCCACAATACATTGTCGATCAGCAACAGCCCGCCTGGCCGCAGCAACTGCAAAGCCCGCTCATAGTAACCGTCATAGTTTTCCTTGTCCGCGTCGATAAAGGCAAAATCATAGGTTCCAACGGCTTGGCCCCCGGCAATCAGAGTATCCAGCTTCTCGATGGCTGGGCCTAGCCGTAGGTCGATCTTGTCCGCCACGCCCGCCAACTCCCAGTAACGCCGGGCCACGGAAGTCCATTCTTCGCTGATATCGAAGGCCGTGATCCTGCCATGTTCCGGCAAGGCCAAGGCAAAGGCAGTGGAGCTATATCCGGTGAACACGCCGATTTCCAAGACCCTGACTGCGCCGGTCAACTTGACCAACAAGGCCATGAATTGGCCCTGCTCCGGGGATATTTGCATTCCCGCCTGCGGGATGGCAGCGGTTTCCTCGCGCAATCGGCGTAAAATTTCCGGCTCGCGCAACGACACGGAAAGAAGGTATTGGTACAGCCTGTCATCCAGGCCGATGCTTCGATTGGACATGATTTTAGATTCAGGTATCGTTTATTTTCATATTCTGACAGCAATCCGATCACAGAAGTTTCGCTAATTCGGTGGCAATTGAAAGCCGCAGCGTCTGAACGCCCTCACAAGGCAAGCCTTGCATTCCCGCTACCTGTCTTAAGCCGTCCAAACCGAATGCTGCTGCCAGGCAGCCACCCCAATGCTGTTGAATTAAGGAGGAGGTCGGCATCCCCATGCCGACAATGGGCTTGCTCCCTCCCTTGGCGGCAAAGGGTTGCCGCCCTACGTGTCTACACGTCTTAAGCCGCCCAAACCGAATTCCGCTGCCAAGCAGCCGCCCACCCCGGCATTTCCGTTCCCGGCATCGGCGGGGCGATGGCGTAGCCCTGCGCCAGGTCGCAACCCAGCGCCAGCAGCCGTTCGCCCTGGCCTGCCGTTTCCACGCCTTCGGCGATCACTTGACGGTGGAAGGACTTGGCCAGCCCGATCACGCCTTCAACAATGGAAAGGTCTTCCGGGTCATTCAGCATGTCGCGTATGAAGCTCTGGTCGATCTTCAAGATGTCCACGGGCAGGCGCTTTAGGTAAGCGAGCGAAGAACAACCGGTGCCGAAGTCATCCAAGGCGAAATGCACGCCGATCTCGCGGCAGGCTTGCATGACCTTGGATGCATTGTCCACGTCCCCCCAGTTGGAAGGCTCCAACACTTCCAGTTCAAGCTGGCCGGGCCGGACGGCAGGGTGGGCGGCAAACCGTTCGCGCAGTCGCCGCGCGAAGCCGTCGCTTTGCAATTGCTGACCACCGACATTCACGCTGATGGGGATGTCGAACCCCTGCCCGTGCCATTCGGCCAGTTGGGCGAATGCCGCGTCGATGACCCGTTCACCCAGTTCAATGCCGTAAGGATGGTTTTTGACGATGGGCAGGAATGAGGCAGGCAGCAACAAACCCTGCTCGGGGTGTTGCCAGCGGACCAGCGCCTCGGCACCCGTCACGGCACCGGTTTTCATATTGACCTTGGGCTGGTAGTGCAACACGAACTCATGCCGATCCAGAGCGTGGCGGATGCCCGCAAAGTTCTCTTGCCCGGTTTTCATCGCGGCATCCTGATTCGCAGCGAACATGGAGTAGCGGTTCCTGCCCGACTGCTTGGCGACATACATGGCCTGGTCGGCTTGGCGCAGCAGGGTGTCCGGCTCGATGGCATCCTGCGGAAACAGCGCAATGCCAAGGCTACTGGTGACCGTCACCTCCAGTGTCGCATCAATCGCCACCGGTTGGTTGATGGCTTCGATGATTCGTTGTAGCGCCAGTTGGTATTCACCGACATTATTCAAACCGGTCAGCAACAGCACGAACCCGTCCCCGCCCAAACGGCCCGCCGTGTCATTCGCCCGGATGGAAGCTTGCAACCGGCGGGCAATCTCGATCAGCAACTTGTCCCCGACGACACGGCCAAAGCTGTCGTTGACGGATTTGAAATTGTCCAAGTCCAGGTAGCAAACGGCCAGCATTTGATTCGACCGTTCCGCCAGGGCCATGGACTGAAGCAACCGGTCGGCCACCAGCAAGCGATTGGGCAAAGCCGTCAAACTATCGTGAAAGGCAATGTGCTCGATTTTGTCTTGATATTTCTTGATGGGGCTAATGTCAGCCAGCACCCAGAGGGATTCGCCATCCGCCTCGGACAACTTTGCCCCGCTGACATCCATCCAGAGTTTTCCCCCGTCCTTGCGCACCATCTCCAGTTGAGTCCGGTAAGTGCCATGGGCGTTGATTATTGGATAGGCACTGTCGCCCATCGCTTGATAGCCGGCATCGTCCGAGAACAAACCCCTGCTCGACTGCCCCTCCAGCTCGCCTGGCCCATAGCCGAAAATGTGTTCCATCGCTTTGTTTTTCCATATGATATGCCTGTCCCGCAATTTCAGGATGCCGACCAGTCCGTTGTCCAGCATCGCCTGTTGTTCGAGCATCAACCGATTGAGCCGGTCTTGGACTTTCTTGCGTTCGGTGATGTCCCGCGCCGAGGCGTATAAATAGTGCTCCCCCTCCAGTTTCACGCCTTTGGCATTGATTTCCACGTCAATGACCGAGCCATCCTTGCCGCGATGCCGGGTTTCAAACTTGGCAGGGTGCTGGATTAGCCTGTTTATCTCATCAAGCAGTTGAGTTTTAGGTATTTGAACCTCCCAATCGGCCACATTCAGTCGGGCCGTTTCTGCATGGGTATAGCCCAGCATGTGTGCAAATGAATCGCTGAACTGCACGACATTGCCTGTTTTGTCCAAGATGTGAATGCCGTCGCTGGCGGTTGCCAGCAGGGTCTGCAATCGAGAGGATTCATCGAAGAGGCTGTTCAAGGTTTTACGCAAATCATTGGTCAACTCCTTGGCTTGCGTAATGTCGATGCAGGAACCGATGTAGCCGGTGAAATTACCTTGTCCGTCAATCAGTGGCACACCGTGGTTGACCAGCCAACGATACTTGCCATCATGGCGTCGCAAACGAAATTCCATCCGAAACGCTTCCCGCCATTCAAAATGACTGGCGTAGGTAGCCAGGCAACGATTCAAATCGTCAGGATGCACACCCTTAGTCCAGCCATTGCCTTGTTCCTGCTCCAGTGTGCGGCCGGTAAAGTCCAACCATACTTGGTTAACCCAAGTACACCGTTGGTCTGCCCCGTTAACCCAGATCAGGACGGGGGCTGCGTTTGCCATGGCGCGAAAACGGCTTTCGCTCTCGCGTGTCGCTTCTTCGGCGTGTTTGCAATCGCTGATGTCGGCGACCACCACGCTCACTCCCGGCCGGCCTGCCAGTTCGACGGCAGCACAGGAAAACAATACCGGCATGCGGTTTCCCGTCGCGGTCTTCAGGGTAACTTCATACCGATCACCCAGGCGCGTGGTGTTTTCCACCCAGTCAGCCACCAAGGCTTGGTCTTCGGATGCCACATAGGCTCCCAACAGAGATCCTGTGAGGCTTTCCATCGGCACTTGCAGCATGTCCGCCAGTTGCCGGTTGCAATAAACGACCACGCCGTCGTTGGCGAGGAAGGCGGCCCCCTCGTTCATGGTTTCCACCAAGACGCGGTAAGGGTGTTCGGCCCCCTGCAACGTGAAAACCTGCCCCCCCCCTGACACGGAGGAAACGACAAGCGCGTCCACCTCGCCGCCGTGGATGGCTTGCAGGGTTTCCTCGGCTTCTTCAAGGCGGAAGCGAAGTCTCTCTATTTCAGCCAGGAGTTCTTTTTTTGATCGCTTGTCGGTTGGCATTTAATTATTACGTTTATCAATATTTTATATCGTTCCCACGCTCCGCGCTCATCGTTATACACAAGTCGTTGCGGGAGCAGCAGAACCCCGAAGGGGTTCAAGCCATTAGCCGGGGGTTGAGCGAAGCGACACCCCCGGACGGCAAACCGAATAAAACATCGACCCCGGAGGGGCCGCAGTCTTTTCGGCGCGGCCTTAGGATACCACCAGTCTGAACCTAGCATTTGTAGCGTTTTTGGAAGAGTGCCTAGGTTCATGGGCCGATTGCTGCGACCCCTCCGGGGTCGTGGGTCTTTTTTCCGCATTAGCCGGGGGTGTCGCTTCGCTCAACCCTTAGGCTTTTGGCTGGCAACCCTCCGGGTTGCAATAGCTCGGCATTTTTGGCTCGGCGGGACTTGTG
>CAIODU010000372.1 GCA_903857165.1 uncultured Methylococcaceae bacterium
TAAACCATTCCGGTCGCCACGGGCTTCTGCTTGATCTGCAGGGGGTATTTTTGGGTCATGGAAGGGGGTTGGGAATTCTTTTACAGCCTCTTCGCTCAACCCCCGGCTAATAGCTTGAACCCCTTCGGGGTTCTGCTGCTCACGCGATGACTTGTGTATAACGATGAGCGCCGGAGCGTGGGAACGATCAAAAAATCATGTAGGCCGGAATAAGGTCGCACAGCGACCGTTTCCGGCAACCCGAATGGCCTAAGCGGGTCTTCTTGCCCGTCGCCAAAGTCCAACTCGTTGCCGGAAACGTCCGCAAGCGGGCTTATTCCGGCCTGTCACTGGCTAGTGCCGGTTTGACCTAGGGAGGGCAAGCCGGAACCCGATGCCGTCGTGCCAATCGTAAAGATAATTCTGGTCACGGAGGGCAGAAGCCTCGCGCCTTCCCAATTTGACATTGTAGCCCCAAGAGCCGCCACGCACCACACGGTAGTCGGCACATTGATCTTCCTGCCAAGCAGTGCCATCGTCTGGCTTTCCCGCATAACTGTCATAATAACAATCCTGCACCAACTCCCAGACATTGCCGCTCATGTCGTACAGGCCGAAGGCGTTAGGCTGCTTGCCGCCAACCGGGTGGGTAGTCTTGCTTGAATTGTCCTTATACCACGCCACTGTATCCGCATCATTACCGCCGCAATACCGCGTGTCCTGTCCGGCCCTACAGGCGTATTCCCATTCCGCCTCGCTCGGCAAGCGGTAATGCAAGCCAGTCTTTCGGTTCAAGGTCTTGATGAATTCCTTCACATCATTCCAAAACACGTTTTCCACCGGGCAGTCCTCGCCGCAGTCTTTGAAATGAGATGGGTTAGAACCCATCACCGCCTTCCATTGGCCTTGGGTGATTTCGGTCTTGCCGATGGCGAATGGTTTGACCGTCACCCGATGGCGGGGTTTTTCGTCCGTCTCACACTTTCCATTCTTCGGCCCACAACCCATCTGAAACGTGCCGCCGGGGATGTTGACCATTTCTATGCCATAGACCGACTCGGTTTTGGAAACCGAGTCGGTCTTAGGTTTGACGGGAGGCACGGCGGCTTGTTGTGCTTGCACCGCCTCAAGCTGGCGAATGCGCTCTTTCGCCTGTTGCAGTTCGTTATCCGTGACCGGCGGCGACGCTTGCGGCGGCTTGAAGTAGAACGTGCCGGAGGGGATGCCGCTGATCACCAGTTCGGGGTTCTGGCCTTTGCTGTCGGGGACTTGCACCGCCACATCGCTGAAAAACGAAATGAGGTCTTTGCGGCCGGCATTACGGTCGAATTCGTCCAGCCAGGCTTGCAGATAAGGGCTGTGCGGCTGGCCGCGCCCATCGCGGGCCAATTCGCCGGAACTGGCGGAATAGGCCAGCAGACGATGGCGGCCGTTGCTTAGTGGACGTGCCAAGCCACGGAATGGGGATGCGCCGCCAAACACCGCCTTGGAGGATTCCTCCAGTTGCGGGATTTCCCGGCAAGCGTCGAACATGGCGACCACAACCTTGGCGTGGCGGTCGAGATTGGCAATGAGATCGTCGAGTTCCAGCAGACGGCGTTTAAGCAATTTGCGGTTGGCTTCGCTGTCCAAGCTTTCGGCCTTGACGCTAGGCAGTTCCACCGGCAACAGATAGGCCACGCCGTCCATTTGCAAGCCGTGGCCGGTGTAAAACACCAACACCATGTCCGCCTCCTGTGCGGCTTTCTCCAGCGCTTCGTCGGCCTTCAGCATTTCGTTCAAATTCAAATCGGCTTGCACATCGCTGTCGGTGCGAACCGGGCGCAATAGGGTGAAACCCGCTTGTTGCAGCCGTGCGGCGACCGCTTGCCCGTCAGCCAATGGGTTTTGCAAGGTGTTGATGTGCTGGTATTGGCTATTGGCGATAATCAAAGCCACCCGCCGGTCCGCGCTGGCGGGGCTGGACAGGCCGAGGGCAAGCAGGGCAACGAACACGAGTAGGCGGGGGAATAATGCGGTTGAGTTCAGGGGTAGGTCGGCATCCCCATGCCGACAACGGACTGTTGAGTTCAGGGGTAGGTCGGCATCCCCATGCCGACAACGGACTGTTGAGTTCAGCGGTAGGTCGGCATCCCCATGCCGACAACGGACTTGCCTCATCCCTTGGCGGCAAAGGGTTGCCGCCCTACGCGTTTTGTTGTTATCGCTTAATTCAACAGCATTGCGGCGGGGGGTGGGCGGCATGGCGGGAGGCTATTGGCGCGGGATGAACAAAAACTCCCCGCCGTCATGCCCGGAGGACGGGATATAGTTGAACTCGGGGTTTTGCTCGGCGTTGTAGCTGATAGTCTTGCGAATTCTTTCCACCAATAAATGCCCGTCCAATGCCCCGGTTCCGTCTTGCAAGGCATCAAGCAAAGCCGATGCGAACACCGAATGCCCATTCTTGCCACCGCCGTCCATGACCGGTTCTTCACCGC
This sequence comes from uncultured Methylococcaceae bacterium, assembly GCA_903857165.1. Classification (GTDB taxonomy): domain Bacteria; phylum Pseudomonadota; class Gammaproteobacteria; order Methylococcales; family Methylococcaceae; genus Methylumidiphilus. Next base: position 2,460 of record CAIODU010000372.1, read on the forward strand.
CAGAGGTCAAGACTTGGCGGGATTTTCTCACCGCGACTTTTTGCAAATAGCTGGTTGAATCCGGCCCACCCGGTTCCGTCCTTCTCGCTCCGCGAAACGCATCCCCACGGGAAATCGAGCCGGAATAACAACTGTCGGCAATCACCAGCACATGCCGGGCCGGCATCGCCTTGAGTTTGCTGGTGATGTCGTCGTTGGCAATCCAGTTGTTGGGGTTTTTTTCCTCCGCATCGACCGGCAGCCAATAACCCCGGCTTTCGGCCTTTTCCTCATGACCATGGCCGGCGTAGTAAATCAACACATTGGTGTTTTCATCAACGCTGTTTTTGAGGTTCTCCAACGCCCCTAGAATGTCGCGGCGGGTGGCATTGGTCAGCACCGTGATCTGAAAGCCGAACTTGGATTTCAACACCATTTCTATAGATTGCACATCGGCAACGGCAGTGTCCAAGGGCTTGCCATACTGGTATTTATCGTTGCCAATCAACAAAGCAATGAATCGGCCAAATGAAGCCGGATTGGAGGGAACCGGCAGCGGTTCCAATGAGGCGACGGGCGGCGGCGGTGACGGTTGAGCAGACGGCGGGGGCGGACGGACCGGTTGGGTATGGTTGACCGAGGGCTTGGCGGGAACCGGGGTATCCTCGATAACCGCCAACGCCGTCGGGGCGGACTCGCCGGTTTCGTCCTTATAAGTGTAATGGAAATTCACCGTGGACACGCCATCGTAAGGCGGCTGGATCAGGCTTTCCTTCCGCCTGTAGCCGGGCGCTTCGGCGATGAGGTTATGCGGCTGGTTGTTGACGAGAATTTTTAGCTCGCCGCCGGCATTGACCGTGCCGACCGGCTTGCCGTCCACGGTGAAACGAGTGCCGTCTTTGTTGGAAGACAAGGGCAGTACAGAATTGGCATCTTGGGAAACACTCGGGTAGCTGAGCTTGTCCTGCGCCGACGGACGGGCATCGTAACGCCCTCCGCCAGTTGCGCAGCCCACAAGCCAGGCCGCAACAAGAATTATCCAAATAGATTTTGCAAGCATGGCATAACATCCTTGTAATGGGTTAGTTGGTTCGTTTGCGCGTGGATTTTTTTTGCGGCGCGGTAGTGGTCGGCGAGGATGCTCCCTTGCATTCCGCCAGCATAAAGCGGAATTCATAGATCGGGTTGTCATAAGGAGGGGCCATCTGCTCAATTTTTTCCTCACAACCCGGCGGCGCGGCTACCAAGGTGTGCTTGGCCTTGCTGTTGATGCAGACCTTAAGTTGTTTGGCTTGGCCCATTTTTTTGCCGTCCACCGTAAACACAGTATTGTCTTCGCTGGACACCAATCGCAACACTTCGTCGGCATCGTCGGAAACCTTAAGGGTGTCTTGGCACGATTTTGACAATTGATCTTCGATGTTGGTTTTTGTATCGGTCATACCATCTTTGGCATTTTCGTAGGACTTTTCCAAATTCCTGCCCAATTTAGTTCCACATCCGGTAAGCAGAATGAACGCCCACACACCCAATAATCCATAAGTAAGCCATGTTTTCATTTTAATCTCGTATTGCATTAACTCATATTACGCACGGATGTGAAAACGGAGCGTCAAAGCTTGCTTTGACAGGCGAAGTAAGCTTCATTTATCCAAACTCATGTCAAAGCAAGCTTTGACGCTCCAGAACCCAGTCAATGAGTAACATCAGGTATTAATGTTTTTTCATAGACATGCCGATGCCATCTTTCCGCACTATCCAAGATGGCATCCGACGTACTGATCGTTAAGCTATTTCTTGCGTTTGGGTGATTGAACCTTAGCCTTTGGGGTTGAATCTTTCGAGGTTTCGCCAATGGCTTGTTCACCCACATCCATCTTAGCCGCAGTGCCTTCAATCTTAATGTCTTGCACGATGTAAAGCGGCAAACCGTAAAATGGATAAACGGTGTAAGTGGTGTCAAGGCGGTAGTTGACGATCATGTCCGCACCGGGTTTTTGCGCCAAGGCATCATTAACCAGTTTAAGTGCCTTTTCCTTGGTCAGTTCTGGTGCAATAATAAACGAACCTTCTTTAGTATTGGCAACAATATGCCCCAAGGGCCTGACATTTGAGTTTGGATAGGCAAAATGGGTATTGGGCTGGAAAGTTCCACGGGTCATTGAACAGCCGACTTGCAAGGATGCAAGAGTGATTAATCCAATTATGAATAAACGTTTCATTACTATCTCCTGTCTCATCGGTTTCACTGCAACGCCTGCTCACCGGCTTTCATTTTAGCCGCCGTGCCTTCCACTCGATAAGTGGTCGTGGTGAAGAACAACACAGTGGTCACATCCATCAGATGAATCGAGTTGATTAACATATCGGAACCCGGTTGCTTCTGCAAAGCAGTGGAGATTGCATCGTATTGGAGAGTTGATGATGTATCGGGGGGAAATAGGAAACCCGATTTACTGGCTTTCCCTTCGACATGGCCCATTGGGTAGATATTACTATTAGGGTAGTCGAAATGGCTTTGCGGATCGTAAACAATCACCTCCCTATCGCAAATTTCGATTAATTGGTTCACAATGATCCCAACATTCTGAACATTTTCGTCCCCCATGCAACTGAGCGACCACAGCCTGCGACAGATCGACGAAGCCTACCTGAAACGGTTGGGA
>CAIODU010000373.1 GCA_903857165.1 uncultured Methylococcaceae bacterium
TAGTTACTTATTTATTTACGCCAATGTCGGCAAAGGGTTGCCGACCTACTGCGTAACAAGGACTGTAGGGCGGCAACCCTTTGCCGCCAACGATTTCAAAACTTAAACAACGTAATCAATTGGAATTAAAAACGCTGTATAGCCAACTATGACCCGTATATCAGCCGCCATGTGGAGGAAGCCGGGGAGTTTCCGCAGGTGAAAAGTCGGTGCTTTTCAGCGTTAGATTAGGATTGTAGGCAGGGTCCGCCTGCAACAGTTTCCCCCATTTCTTCCTCATGAAGGCGATTTCGTTTTGAAAGCGCTTGATCTTCTCAGGTGTCTGGTCAGATCCTCTGCTGGCGGATTCATAGTGATAAAGTTCGGCAAATGGCGTCCAAACATTGCGGTAACCGGCTGCCCGCACTTTGAGGCAAAAATCGATGTCATTAAAAGCCACCGCCAAGTTTTGCTCGTCAAATCCACCTACCTCTTGGTAAATGCTGCGACGAACCAGCAAGCAAGCTGCAGTGACCGCCGACATGGATTGCATGAGGCTGGCCCGACCGCAATAGCCAGCGTTATCTCTCTTCAACCCTGGATGGGCATGCGCGGCAACCCCACCCCATCCCAACAAAACCCCGCCATGCTGAAGGGTGTCATCGGGATACCAAAGGCGGGCGCCAACAGCCCCTGTGCCTGGTTGCGAAGCCACTGCCACCATTTCGCCAAGCCAGTCCGGCGAAATCACCGTCACATCATTATTGAGAAGAAGCACAAATTCAGCATCAGTCAGGGTGACCGCTGCATTATTTAACGTGGAAAAATTAAATGGCCTACCGTCCCGTAAAACGCGTATTTTATTTCTCCGTTCCAAGCCGTTCAAGTACTCAAGCACATCGGCCTTGTCTGAGTTATTGTCAACCACTAGGATTTCGAAATTACTATATTGTGTTCTAGTGAAGATACTATCAATACAAGGACGAAGTAAATCTAGCTGATTGTGGGTAGGAATGATAATACATATGCGAGGTTCGGGATATGGAAGAGGAAAACGAACCCGGTAATTGTTGAATTGCGGATTCAATTCCACTGTTGCGCCTGGGCATGTACGCTTCAAGTGATCATTGACGGCTTCCACTCCCGCAGTCAACGCATAGGGTTTTGCTTCAATGCCATGGGCCGTGCTTTCCGAATGCATGCGCCAATGGTAGAGGATTCTGGGTATATGAATAATTTGGCGGGGTTGCAAGCGCTCAACGCAGCGCAGGGCAAGGTCATGATCCTGCGAGCCTTCGAAGCCGACCCTAAACCCCTCTATTTCATTCAGCAAACGTCGGCGGTAAACGCCAAGATGGCTAATAAAGTTTTGCCCCAAAAATAATTCATAGTTCCAGTCGGGCTTAAAATAGGGGAAAAAGCGATTGTCCTGCCCATCCAGTTTGTCTTCATCAGAATAAATGATGCCGGCATCGGGATGTTCTTGGATTGCTTTCGCCACATAGTATAAGGCATGTTCAGGCAACATATCGTCTTGGTCGAGCATTGCCACAAATTCGCCCTTGGCCATTCCCA
>CAIODU010000374.1 GCA_903857165.1 uncultured Methylococcaceae bacterium
CAACCCTTTGCCGCCGAATGCCGAACGTTGGAACAACCCGATGTCGGCATGGGGATGCCGACCTACTCAAGGTTCATTTGCCTAATCGAATCGGGTTCAATCGAACCCCAATCTGCATCATAAACGCCGCGTCTCACCCACTCTGAAAATGAAGACCAACGATAATCGGCCGGACGGGAAACATAACCATGCTTGACAGGATTGAAGTGAATATAATCCAAATGTCGATTAAAGTCGTCTTCGTCACGAATGACATGGTCGTAGAAGCGATCTTGCCAAAACGGGGGGCTGAATCCCAATTCTTTCAAACGCCAAGTCACATCCCGTTTGGTGGATGCAACGACCTTAGAGAAATTTGTCTCGGGGTTTGGAAGCAGCATCCAATGAAGATGATCGTGCAGGATGACATGGGCGATATGGCGGAAGGGATATTTTGTCTTGGCCCAACGCATTGAGTCAATCGTGGTTTGAACGCGGGCATCGTCCGCCATCCAAGGCCACCGATCACGGGTGATTAGGGTGACGAAAACCGGTTGGCCCGTAATGTAATAACGACGGTAATTCGGCATTGAATTATTATTGGCGATTACTAGGGGTTTGATAAGAGTTTGTCGGCATGGGGATGCCGACCTACGACGTTTGCCGATATTTCAATGCCGCGACGTAGGGCGGCAACCCTTTGCCGCCGACCGAATGCCGAACGTTGGCACAACCCGATGTCGGCATGGGGATGCCGACCTACGATCTGATCCGTGCCATCAGAGACACAGAGTGCAGAGCCTCAGAGGGCAGAGCTAAACAACAGGGGCAGAACACAACACCACCACCACACGGAAGCCGAGGTAGTAGCGGTTGTCAGGAGGAAACCCGCTGCGGACGGCACAGCGCGAGTAGCCTTGATCGTTGAGCCAAGAACCGCCCCGCACGACCCGGTAAATATCGTTCCCCACCTTTAAATCCTCGCGTTTCTGGTCGTTCGGATCATAAGGATAGCCGAAGTCGGGTTTCTGTCCATCCGAACCCCACAGGCTCCGCGTCCATTCCCAGACGTTGCCTGTCATGTCATACAAGCCGTAGGCATTCGGTGGAAAACAGCCCACAGGCGATGTGCCGCCGATGTTTGATTCTCCATAATTCGCCCGGTTCGGGTCTGGCGTGTCGCCCCACGGGAAAATAGTGCCTGTCAGTCCGCCCCGCGCCGCCTTTTCCCATTCCAGTTCACTCGGCAGGGTGATGCGCCATTTGCCCGATTGAATCAGGGGAAGTAAGTCAAAAGCCGGTAGGTCGGCATCCCCATGCCGACTGTAAACTGGTGGATCCTCCGGTTGGCGGCAAGGGGTTGCCGCCCTACTATTTTGGTTTATTTCAAAGGCATTGGGGGTTGGCGGGGATTTCATCAGCGCATCATTGAGCCAGTCACAATAAGCCAGCGCCTCACGCCAACTGACATAACGCACCGGGCGGCTATCCGGGTCGCTCAAAGCGTCTTCATCGCCAATATTGAATCCGGTCGCCTCGACAAACGTGCGAAACTGGGCGACGGTGACGGGATAACGGGCGATGTAGAACTCCCGCGTCGGCGTGGGCCGGTCGTTGATCTCGGCTTTGAAAAAATCTTTGTTATCTTTTGAAACACCAACCGCATCCATCACCCGGTCGAAATCTCCGGTACGGGTTCCGATCATGAAATCGGGATCAGCCGGGATGGCGACGAAACCAAGCAACCCGTCATTCGGCAGATAAAAACGTTGCGGGTCGAAGCGCGGGTCGCCGAGCGCTGCCAACACGTCACCCGCCTGCGCCCGCAACCGGGCATCCATGCCACCCTCGCGGGGATGGACGGAAAGTGATGCGGACAGCCAATGGGCGACACGGGAGGCGATGGCTTGGGTGCGTTCGCGGGTGTTGATTGCCCCCAGGCCGATTTCTTGGAGCATCGTCCCGGCCAGCAACGCGCAATTCCAATCCGTTGCAGTTGGCTGGCGGCGGCTGCAAAACTCGGCTATGGAGACACCGCCAACCAGTTCGTCGGCGGCACTGGCCCCGCGCTCGGCCTTGGCCAGCCGTGCCGCCAAGGGTAGGCTGACCTGCCAGTGTGCCGGTGCGGCCCGCGCCAGACGGGCGCATTCGGCGGGGAACTCGCCTTGGGCGGCCAAGTGGCAAGCGGCCAGGAATTCTTGAAAGGTGCGGTGCGGAAAGGTGAACTGGCGCTCGCCATCCTTTTCGCCTTGGCCGACCAGCAAGCCGGCCCGCTTTTCGATGTAATCGACCACCACATCGGCCTTGTCTTTGCTGTTGTTCAGCAGGGGTCGAAAGGCCCGCACCAGCCGGTCTTCGCCGATGTCGGCGACACCCTCCCGTCCGACGTTTTGCTCATGCACCTTGAAGGCCAATTCCTCCAGCATCCCGCGCAGATCGGAGAGCCGCAGACCCGGAATGTCCAACACATCCAACAAGGCTTGGTCTGCGCCAATCTGTCGGTTCCAGCGCAGCATCAACAGTTCGACCGAATCGTTGTACAAATCGGCGCGGTCGCCGGGCAAGCGGCCCTTGTTGGTGTGCAGCGTCGCCATCAAGGTCAGTAGCAGGGGATTGCGGGCCAAGTGCAGCAAATCCGGGCGCTGTCTGGCTGTCAGCAGATCGGCCTTCTTGCGCTCGGACTCCCCCGGCGAGCGCCAACCCCGTTTGACCAGCGCGGCATACCAGGCGTGGATGAATTGTTCAATCTGGGTGTCGTTCAAATCCGCCAGCGCATACACGCCTTGGTCTGGGTCGGATCCAGTAGGCCAGGCATAGGGTCTGGCGGTCAGCAGGAAGCGGCATTTAGGCCCGGCGCTGCGCATCAGTTCACGCACCGCGGCAAGCACACGCTGGCGGCTCGAACTATCGCCGCATTCGTCCAGCCCGTCCAGCAAAATCATCGCACCCTCGTTGCGGGCGATGCGCTGCACGTATTTCATCGTTTCCGAGGACAGGCCATAGCCGCTGTTTTCCAAATCGCGGGCAACGAAGTTCCACACATCGCCAGCCCTTGCCGGTTTGTCCCCAGACGGCAGCCACTCGGCAAAGCGTCGCAGGATGACGCGGATGGGCAATAACGGCCCATGAACCCACGTCTCGCCCAGTTGCGCCAGTTCGTCGCGGTGGCCTTGCCAGACTTGGGCAAGCGCCAACAGAACACTAGCCCCGAAGGTGCTTTTGCCGCTGCCGGGCTTGCCCAATAGGGTCAGTTCGCGATGCGCGGCCAGTGCTTCAAGTGCGGAAACAGGCCGCGTCTCCCGCTCCGAAGCCATCTGATCGCGTCGAAAGGCAGGGTCGCCTGTCATAAATTGAGCCAAACCAACTCCTTTGACTAGCTGCAAGGTGGTGTCTAGCGGCACATAAACATCGGCCAGTTGCAAAGGCGTCTGTTTGGACTGGTCCACGGCGGAGTCGATCTCGCCTAGCTTCAAGCCAGCCAGGTCAATGGCCAGGGCGTGGAGATACAGGGCGATGACAGATTTGGCCTCTTCGGGGTCTTCGCCGGCTTGGGTTATGTGATTGACGGTTTGGATGAAATCCCGACCGATGAAATGACCGTTGCCAACCTGCACAGAACCGGCCACCGTGGCCCCGCCTTGCGTCTGGATTGAAGGCGAGGTTTGATGCCCGCCCGCCCGCCATCGTCTTAAAGATTGAAAAATGGAGTGGGATGCCATGGATGTTTAGCGCACTTGCAGTTCCTTCACCTTCTGCGCCGCCGTGGTTTGCCGGTCTGCCGTCGCCTGTTGTCCGACTATGGACAGCAGGGACGCAAACAGGGGTTCCAAACTGGCTGGCGAAACAGCTTGGGTAACCTGGTCGCGCCCGATGAAGTCACGGTCTGCATGGACGTTGCCGCCAACGTAGGCCCCGCCGCCCGTGTCGATCTGTGTGCCAGTGTTGATCTTGCCCGAATTATTGCCGCCGACGAGTACACCCCCGGCTCCAACCGCCTTCGCCCCCGGCCCCTGCGCAATCGCGCCACTGCCGGTGACAGTGGCGGTGGCCTGGAAGGTATCGCCGGCCGGTGCGGCAGTTCCGCCTTTATTCGGCTTGAGTTCGATGAATCCGTTGGCGGCAAGTTTGTCCAGTTGGCTGTTAAAGAGAAATTTCAACGCGTCGATGTTCTTGTAGCGGGTGTAAAAATGCCCCAGGGCATCCAGTTTCTTCCGAAACGCAAACAGGCTCATCAGATCATCCTCGTTGGCACTGCCGAGACTGATTTCCGCATCTTTGAAATAGGTGAAGATGAACGGCTTGTGGTTGGCCTGAAACTGACCGAAGGCGGTCTCGAACTCTTCCTCGGTGTATTGGCCTACCTTCGTGAAGAATAGCATCACGAAAATATCGCATTCTCGAATGGCCTTGTTGTATTCATCCTGAAGCCGGGATTTAGACACGGCATCGATAAAATCTTCCCAGATGATCAATTCGAGAAAAACGCCCTGCCCGACCCAATCTTTGTTCTTGCGATTGATGAAGATTTCAAATTCCTTCCGATCCTCCTCCAATTCCAAAGAGGAGGCCAAGAATATTTTTTTGTTCATTTTTAATGATTCCGTGTGCTTAAAACTGCATTTTACCATAGGCCATTGAACCCTTTTTAAGGTAATCCCTAGCTATTTCGGCCGTCCTGCCGAACAACACAACGCGATGCCATTATGCAACTTTCCCAAAACACGGCAATAATCACTCTTCACCTTGATGAATATCATGGGGACTATTCACAACCAACTCCAAAACGATTTATTCTCGTTGACTTGGATTTGGTCATTGGCGGGTATGTTGATTTCGTATTCCTCTTTCAAGGGCAGGGAGAGCAGCTTTTTCCACTGCGGCCCCGCCGGGTGGGTCAGCAAAAAATACAAGGCCACCCCGCCCTGCGTCGGCTGGTTCACGCTGTATTCCTGTTCCTTGCCGGGCACTATGGAAAACACACCCAGCACATTAGGGTCGGGCGGGTCGGCGAAGGCTTTATTGGCAATGTCCTGGTAGCCTTCAAGCATGAATTGCTTCTCGTTGGCAGTGCGGACGACAAAATAAAACAAACCGCCATGGTTGGCCTGGTAATCCGCCGTGACATCGAACACTATCGGCGGCGGGGGTTTCGGCCCGCTGGAACAGGCAATCGACAAACCCGCCATGGCGAGCAGGGTTATTAAGGGGGGTATTGACGACAATCTCATGGCCAGCCTCCGGCAAGGTCGGTAAATACTTTCCAAGGGTCGGTTCGGAACGAAAATTCAAGGTTTAATTTTTGCTGCGGAAAATCGGGATGGGCAAGCATCCACCGATACCGGCTATTCTCAACCATTTGGCCTTGTTGCAGCAGCCTGAAAAGATTCCAAGGCGAATCGGCAACGACAGTGTCGCTGTAGACCCTTGTCGGGTCGGCATCTTTGCGGAATTCCATCCCCACCGCCGCCGGCTGCGCCGTCCACCACTCCATGGTTAATTTTTGCCAAGCCGCCTGCTGGTTAAAGCCGAGCACCGAAAACCCGCCGCTGCGCAGGTAAGCCAAGGACACCAGGGGCGCATCGGGGATTTGCTTGCGGTCAAAGGCCGGGAGCAATTCGGGCTTGACGGAGATTTGCAGCGGCTTTGGATTGCCCTGCCCGTCCCACAGAGTGGCGGTAAGCCTTTGCGCCGAGTTGAGCCGTGCCAGGGAGTCGGAGGGCAACGCCAGGCTGTCGGTCAATTCCTCGCGCTTGACCCATACCCCGTTGCCAAAGCTGCATAAAGGGGCTAGGTATTGCTGGAAGGTGGCCCAGAAAACCCCTTGTTTGGGGTGGAAGACTTTAATTAAATCATCCACGGCCAATTCCTTGTCCCGCCCGGCATCGGGCATGAGGGGGAATTTGACCAATAGCGGCAGGACATTGGAATTCCAGATATCGGACCAGACTCCATCAATATTTTGCTTGATTTCGGCGGTGCCCAATTCGGCGACTTTTTGCACGGGTGCCAAGAACGGCTGCTGCCAATAATCCACGATGCCGGCATTCTGCAACCAGCCTTTGACCAGCCTTGAGTATGACCCCTCCTCGTTGAGCAACATTCCCCAGGCTACCCGTCCCATCGGCGTCAGCGCCGCCTTCAGGCCTGCGACCTCGTCAGACTTTTTAGGCATGTAAGGCTCACGGGAATCCAAATCGTTTTGCATTTGCAACATGATGGCCTGGTATTTTTGGAATTCCGGGTAAGCGCCGTTTTGTTCCTGCATCAGACGCTGGACAAAACGGAACGCCGAAAGCTTTTGTGCGAACGGTTTGAAGCTAGGTTTGTCCGGCAAATTGAGTGCCGTGTTGTTTTTTATTTGCAACAAGGTTTGCAATAAGGCGGAATTGGGTTGTTGCAATTGGTCAAGCACATAGTCCAGCGCCCAGCGGGAATCGATGCGCACTTGGAATTGCCGAAAGTAATTCAAGTATGCGCTGACGTAGCGGTCAGAGTAAGTGTTCAGATTGTTCAGCACAAAATCGCTGAAGCGTTTTTTTTCATCCGCTTCAATGGGCAGCTTGGCGATGCTATCCGCCAGTGCCAGCACGGTGGGTTTCACCTGCTGATCGAAAGCATCGGCGGTCAACCGCCCGTCTATGCGCCCCCTGCCGGCGAACTGCGCCTCGCCATTGTTGGTGGGGTTCATTTCCACGTCGGGATAAAGCGAGGGCGAATCAAAAAAAGCCAGGCCGTCGTTATTCCTGTGGCTGTAGATGATATTGCGCAGCATCAATACGATGCGGCTGCGTTGAAGCAAATCGTCCCATTGCCCGCCGTCGAAGGCAAAATATTCACCTTGAAAGGTGAATTTTAACAGCACAGGTTTTTCGTCATTCTTGGCTGTAGCCATCAATTGGACTTGATTCATGCATTGGATGATGGGCATGGTTGAAACACAAGCATTGGTATTTTCTAAATTGATATTCCTGACAAAATCCAGCAGTTTTCTAATACCATCCTGGCGCAATTGTGATATTTGAGTATAATCGATTTGCAAACTCCGTCTGAACCTTGTGTTTTTAGTCAGCCATTGGATTAGTTCATCCTGTTCAGGATAGTATATAATTTGATTAACAATGTTATAAAGCTCGCCAGCTTTTCGCTTTACCGCTTCAAGTTCAAGCGCACTAATGTAGTGTCTATTAAGCAGGAACTGCAAATTGTGGAAATATAACAGCCATGATGTTGGACTATCGAAAAGATTACGCGGTTCTGAATAAGTTACGCTAGAGAGAAACGTCTGCAATTCTTCTGTATGGGAATTATGGGCAATATAATCCTCAATCAACACGATGTTGGAAACCATTTCCTCCCTTGGGTTAGTCTTAAGTTTCCTTAAGAGAATTTTGCCCAACTCGTTGGTTGAGGTGGCATATAACAATGCCAGTGTGTTAATGGTTTTGAAATAGGCTTGTGGATCAAATTGGATTGCCTTTAAATGCGGAAATAAATAATATTTACGAATATTCCGAATCATGCGCAGATCAAGATAACTGCCAAGCTCCTTAAAGTAGTTTGGCATAAATGTCAGCAATGGATCCTTGTTTAGGTTTAAGCTGAAATCCAGAAACATTGGACTGATTTTTTCCGCATATTCTTGTAAAGGGACGATGCTGATAATATCAATCTTTTTATTGATGCCGGTCAAAACAACCTGTTCGTAACAGTAACTGCCCACCAGATAAACTAGCCCGGCAACAAGAAGGGCAAGCGCGGCTTTGGCGTGAACGTTCAGTGTAATGGGCGGTTTTTCCACCATGCCGGGGGGCTGCGAGAAAGGGTGGCAGCCAAAGCTATGGATTTGTTCCGACAGCAGGCACAGGCGGACGACGGGCGAAGGTGCCGCGCCTTGTTCCAGGCCGGCCTGACGCAGAAACTCGCCCAAGACACCGAGCAAGCGGGGTGCTTCGCCAAGGAAGGCGACGATGTTGAGATAATCTTGGGCCGGGCGGGTCACCAACGCCCGGCGCAGATGCCCTTGGAAGCCTTCCAGGCAGGATGCCAGCCGATTGGCACCGTCGCCTTCCGGAAACTCAATCTGCAAGGGTATGCCAGCCTGTTCCAGAAAAACGCAAAACTCCACGAACCCCTGAACTTTTTCCATGTGGCTCAAGGCCAGCACCAGCGGCAAGGGTTTGCCTTCCAATTCGTCGAATACGTTCAGCTTGCCGAACAATGCCTGGCCCGACTGGCGCAGCCGATCCGGCTGGGGTTCCAGCAGCGTGGCCGCGTCGATTACGACCACGGCCAGGGGGCTTTGGGGCAAATGCCGCCACAACTTGCCGAACGCACGGTAAACGGCAGGGCTGGTGTCGTAGAGTAGCGAGGGGGAAAACTCCAATGCCAACGCCTTGGCACCCAGGTAAATTTGCAGCAACGGATCGTCGGTGACACTGGGATGGAAGCGGTAGTGCTGCCCCTGCCAGTTGGCGTACCGGTCAATGATGCCGGTCTTGCCGCTACCCGCATCGCCGATGACTAAGAAAAGCGGGATGCCCAAAGCATCGGGCCGCATGCGCCATGGGATGGCGCCGACAAAGCGGCGCCACACCTCCAACAAGCGGTTCGAGGACATTGCGGGCTGTGCCGGAACGGCTAGCGGAGCGGCCGGTTTGCCGCCACCCTTGGCAAACCTTTGCCGCCAAACCAGATAGGCGAGTAGGCACAACAATGCCAGCACGACATCCAAGGCTAGCCACTGTGGCCAACTCAATAATGTTATTATGGGATTAAGTTGCTTCATGGGTAGATAACTTCAAGCCTCTAGCCTATCCATTCGCACCGGCAGCGTCGGGTTCATCCGCCCCGGTTTCTTCGTCAATGCCGGTGAACGCCAGTTCACCGTCGGCCATACTGACCTCCACCCTCTGCCCGTCGCGAATGTCCCCCTTGAGCAGAAGCTCGGACAGCGGGTCTTGCAGCTTGGTTTGGATGACCCGCTTCAGCGGCCGTGCGCCATAGAGGGGGTTGAACCCCCATTGCGCCAAGGCATCGACTGCTTCTTCGGCGATATCAAGCCGGATGTTGCGTTCTGCCAACCGCCGCGCCAGGTGTCGCAATTGTATGTCGGCGATGGGCCGCATGGTTTCAAGTGTCAGTTGGCGGAAAATCAGAATGTCGTCCAGGCGGTTGAGGAATTCGGGGCGGAAATGGCCGCGCACCGTTTCCATGATCATGGACTGCATGAGTTTCTGCCCTTCCTCGGTATCCACCGGTTCGATATGCTCCGACCCCAGGTTGGAGGTCAGCAAGATCAGGGTGTTGGTGAAATTGACCAATTGGCCTTGGCTGTCAGTCAGGCGGCCTTCGTCCAACACTTGCAAAAACAGGTTGAACACATCCGGGTGGGCCTTTTCCACCTCGTCGAACAGGATCACACTGTAGGGCTTGCTCCGCACCTGGTTGGTCAGCACCCCGCCTTCCTCGTAGCCTACATAGCCCGGCGGCGCGCCAGTGAGGCGTGCGACCGAGTGTTTTTCCATAAACTCGCTCATGTCAATGCGCACCATCGCCGCATCGTCGTTGAACAGGAATTGCGCCAGGGTCTTCGCCAGTTCGGTCTTGCCGACGCCGGTCGGGCCTAGCATCAGGAAGGAGCCAAGCGGGCGGTTGGCATCCTGGATATTGGTGCGCGCCCGGCGTATCGCCCTGGACACGGCCGCTATCGCATCTTCCTGGCCGACCACGCGTTCCCGCAAGTGAGTTTCCAATAGCAACAACCGCTGTTGTTCGGAATCGAGCATCTTCGCGACGGGTATGCCGGTCAAGCGGGCGACCGTGGCGGCAATATCCTGCTCGTCGATGAAGTTTTTCTGCGGATGGATTTCTGTAGTGTCAATGTCCGCATATTCGGCCAGCGTCTTTTCCGCTTGCGGGATCACTTTGTGCTGCAATTCGGCGACCCGCACAAAATCCTCCTCGCGGATTTTCTGCTCCATTTCCCGGCGCGATTCCTCCAGCAGCTTGCGGGCGTTTTGCACTTCGGTCATGGCGCGTTTTTCCCGTTCCCAGCGTTCGGTCATTTGTGCGCTTTTCTCGCGAAGCTCGGCCAACTCAGCCTGCAACTGCTGTTTGCGGGCTACAGCCGACTCGTTGGCGAGGGAGTGCAATTCAATTTCCAAGGCCACCAAGCGGCGGTCCAGGGCATCCAATTCCTCTGGTTTGGCGGACAGGCCGATGCGCACCGTGGCGGCCGTCTGGTCGATCAGGTCGATGGCCTTGTCCGGCAGGAAGCGGTCGGCGATATAGCGCCGTGACAAGCGCACCGCCGCGAGCAAGGCCGCCTCGGTGATGTGTATGCCGTGGTGCATCTCGTACTTTTCCTTGATGCCGCGCAGGATCATCAGGCTGGTTGCGTCATCCGGCTCATCCACCCGCACCACTTGGAAGCGGCGGGTCAAGGCGGCATCCTTCTCGAAATGCTTGCGGTACTCCTCTATCGTGGTGGCACCGATGCAGCGGATTTCACCCCTCGCCAGGGCGGGTTTGAGCAGGTTGGCGGCATCCATGGAACCTTCGGCCTTGCCTGCGCCGACCAGATTGTGAATCTCGTCGATGAAGGTAAGGATGTTCCCTGCATCGGTGATTTCTTGCAGCAGCCGCTTGAAACGCTCTTCGAACTCGCCCCGGTATTTGGCCCCGGCGATCAGCAAACCCATGTCCACCGCCAAAACCGAACAGCCCATCAAATCCTTGGGCACGTCGCCCGCGACGATGCGTTGGGCCAGGCCCTCGGCGAGCGCTGTTTTGCCCACGCCAGGCTCGCCAATGATGATCGGATTGTTTTTGATCCGCCGGCACAGCACTTGAATCGCTAGGTTGATCTCGTCGGTGCGGCCGATCACTGGGTCCAGCGAGCCTTGCCGCGCCATTTCAGTCAAATCGCGGGCATACTTGGCCAGATATTCGAATTCCCCGGTGTTCTCGCCGCTTTTATAGCCGCCCTTCGGCGATTGTTCCAGCATGGTTTTAAAGCCATCTTTGTTTCCCCCCGCCTCGGCCAGCGCGACCGCCAAATCCTCCAGTTCCCACAGGGCCATCAGCAAGTGGTTGATGCCGATATATTTGTCGCCCATGCCGGTGGATGCCTGTTCGGCGTGGATGAACAAGCGTTCCAAATCGCGGTTGATGGGCGTTTGCTGGGCATTTTTCAATGCCTTGGGTTGGGCAATCAGTTGGGCCTCCACTTTGCTGCCCAACATCGCCAAGTCAAACTTGGCCTGCACCAGGTATTGCCGGCCTATGCCGGCCTTGGGCTCCAACAGGGCATACAGAAGATGCCATGGGGTCACCACGCCGTGGTCTTTTTCCACTGCCAGACGGCAGGCACGTTCGATGGCTTCTTGGGCTTTGAGATTGAATTTTTCGATGATCATGGTTTTTTCCGACTAAGTCTTGTTTATTGTTCCGTTGAAAGCGGATGTCATATTCCGCGTGAGCAAACAATGAGGCTGTTTGCCCACCCCACCTAGCAATGGTTTAATGCGGTCTAGGCACTATCTGACTGGTGGTGATTTAATGTAAACATCATAGAGAAGCTTATACAGCTTGGAGCCCTTAGTAAGTGGCTTTAACCCTGGTCGTCGACACTGGTGGCTTAGTCCCAAGAAAAAACAAACGTCTAAACGTATCTCACTATCAGATGAATTGATTAGAATATCTGTTAAATACTTTTCTGTTGCAAGAGATTCGCTACTTTGTCGCGATAAAAGCTTTGTCTTATGTGCTTCGTACTCTCTGAGAGCGGCCTTAACCTGTTCGGTAACAGTGGAAGATGTGTTCGCTGCCAAATGGAAATCTTTGATAATATTTTTGATGGCATCAAAAGCAGTTGAACTTTGTTTTTGCCCTTTCTCATTAAGCAGCCCATAAGTCCAAGGCGCTTTAGAATTAACGTTTTCGACAAGAGTTGTTAGTACCTTGCCTACATCTGTGAGAGACTCTGACGATTCAATATCCCTAATTAGAATGGTCATGCCTTCGTTGACTTCACGAATCTTCTCTTTGCGCTGTAGATTGCTAAGTGTTGCGACTATATCCTGAAGCCATATCTTATGAGGATCGCCACCTGTAATACGCTCCAAGTCATCGGCATAGGCGGCACCATCAGACCAGTTTCCGAGTAATTTTTTATTGTATGCCAAGAGTTGCTGCTTGACAAAGCGGTAGTGAAACTTAGCAGCAATATTGAACTTAAAAAAATCTAGCGTTTTAAACTGATTGACGGTGTACCAGTTTTCATTTTTTTGTTCTTTATTAGTCTGGAGTGTATCGTAAGCGTCAATCAACCACCGGCTTTTTCCGGGAATCCAGGAATCAATAGGAGCAAGACTTAGCACGTTTTCTATACAATCTTGCCACTGAAAGCCATGCAAAAAGATCATGCCATCCCAAGTATCTTTAAGTTTAACGTCCTCAGTGACTCTTACGCTATTAGACCCCACAGCCCAAGGGTGGCGTTCAAGAGCAATCATCTTGTAGACGGACAATAGCTTCCCTTGTGTGACACCGGGTAGCTTTGATGAAATATTTTGTGGAGTTACATCGAAAGGGCTGTATGGCTCATTCAACCGGATACAGCGCATCGCCCAGACTAAATGCACAAAAGCATCGAAGTACTCAATAGGATTATTCCTTGTTATTTCCTGATCTGACCAAGCTGGTTTATATTTCCAGAGCAAACTGCTATGGTCTGGCAAATGACCGACAATCCCATGTCCGATGGCGGCATTATCAGTTATTTTTGCTAGCCCTTTTGGAGCGCATTCCTCCCAATCACAATTTTTCCATCCAGTCACTTGACTGTTTATGCTATATGAATTCCCTTTAAGGGTTGGCAGATTAGAGATACTAGGCTGAATAAAAGCATAGCTTAAATCCCATCTTCCTCCCATCCAATTTTTTATCTCGGCAATTTCCCCTCGGCTATTAATCTTTCTAACGCCAAAGCCAACAAAGTCTTGATGCGCCCAGGTATCAGCAAAAACATGCATAGTCACTCCTACAAGGTAGTTTTCAAGCTGATGTTTATTGATAACCGATTTTGTATCATGAATTAATTCTCTACAGTTATTCACAAGGCGTATGGCCATGGAGCTATGGGGACGGCAAAGCCAGTCAAAATGTTCTTTCAGCTTTGCATCTGTCGCATAAGAAGGCTTCAATGTGCGCTGAGACCACCTGTCCGAATGGCATCGCATGTCTTGAAAATTTCCAGGCAGGAAGTGATAAACAGGCCAGATGGATGAGAGTGTATCAACTGAACTTGTGCCGATATCGCCAAGCCCTTGGAATGTCATTTGCGTACGAAAGGTATGGATGGCAGGGCCATCTTTATGATGACGCAACTTGAAATCATCGGGAAAACCCATTAAACCGCTAGTTACCCCAGTCTTTTCGACGAGAACATGCCGTGAGTTCTCATCAATCATTTGTGCAGACGTTGCGATTGTCAAGGCATCTTCCTCAAGGTAGCCTGCGAAGCATGCAGCAACGTAAGTAGCGTAATAGTGAAAGTCTATATCCATTTTAATAACCTATTGTAGAAAATAAAATTTATCGAAAACCTACTTTTTTGGTAACCGTCTAAGCCAAAACCTTCTGCTTTAACTCGGACAGGCAGCGGTGAATCGGGCTGCGCTGACGCCGGTATAGCTCACCCGTCAAATAATGGAACTGGCACCATTCCTGATCCGCCCCGCCTTCCGCATTGCGCTTGGGCAGCAAAGGGATGCATTCGATGCGGTCCGGCAGGAATTCACTGCCCAACTGGGTTGCGATGAGTGCGTGCAATGCCGCTGCATCCACCCCCTCGCCGAATGCCAACAGCACTTGAAGTGTATCGCCGTCGGCCCCGCCTGCCGGTGCTTCGACCAGCGCCAAATAAGGCCACCGGCCGGCCAGCAAATCCATGACTTCCTGGCGCGGGTAGGTGCGGCCCGCACGGCCTAGTGGATAAGCCCCGAGATAATTCCAGCCACTGCGATAAGGGGACAGCAGATGGGGAGTGGCAACCCAAGCCGTTTCCCCCTTTTCATCGAGTTTGCCCAGCGCCAGCCGCCCCATGCCGCCAAGGCCAGGCAGCTCGGGGGAGGCAACCATGCCCAGTTGCCAAAGGATTCCAGGCGCGGGCAATGCCCAGTGATGAGCCCGCCCCCGGCACCTTGCCGAGAATATCACCGCCCCCCCCAAGGCGGCATCCCAAGCTAAATTGCCCGAATAACTTTCTTCCAGTTGCAACAAATCGATAAATTCCTGCCAACGTGCCAAGTCGGCCGATTCGGCCGGATGGCGGAACCAATGGCGCCAGGTTTTCTCCCCGACCGGGGGATTCGCCAGCAAGGCATCGCGCAGGGGCCGGCTTACGCCCAACACGTCAATGCGCCGCCCCAACAGCCGCCCCGGTTCTTTTTCAATATCGGCAAGGCCGATGTGCACCCAAGTGGCACCGCTCAATAAGACCGCCAAGACCAGTGCGGGCTGGCTTTCCAGAAGAGGCCAACCGGGCGCGGCACACGCCTGCCCGGGCTTGATGCCCAAGGATAAAACGCCGTCCCGCAACGCACCCAGATAGAGGGTGTCGGCATCGACCGGGCGGGGTAAATCCGGCGTCGGTCCGGTCGGGTCGAAACATTGGGCGACGATGGCCGCGCCAAGGTATCCATGGGATACCCTGGACGGGGGCAAGGCCGACAACGTGCTTGGCAAAACCATTCCTTGCCAATCCGCCGCAAGCCTGTGCCGGTACAGCGGATCCATCGCC
Organism: uncultured Methylococcaceae bacterium; assembly: GCA_903857165.1. Lineage (GTDB taxonomy): Bacteria > Pseudomonadota > Gammaproteobacteria > Methylococcales > Methylococcaceae > Methylumidiphilus. The sequence continues at coordinate 14,783 of CAIODU010000374.1, forward strand.
AGCCATTGGGGTGCCAGGTTCTTCAGCCGGCGTAGCACAAATGCGTCGCCTTGCGGCGGCAATAATGACACCACCAGTCCCAATCGCAATCCGGCCAGCAAGGCCGCCAGCCAGTGCGGCCCGGGAGGATGCAGGATGGCAAGGGTTTCCCCAGGCTGTACGCCGACACCCTCCCAGGTGGCGGCCAATCCATCCACTCTCTGCCCCAGTTCGGCATAGGACCAGGACTGCCATGCACCGTTTTCAAACCAGGCCAAAGCCGGTGCAGCCTGGCCTTTTTGCCGCACCAGCAAATCGTGGTGAAAATCGTAACGGATCAAGGGCACGCTTTTTGACTGGCCCGCTTGCCGCCGTTCCCAAAAGCCATGGAGTTCTTTCCAAAAACGGGCGGGGTATTGCCAACTCAAACTCAACCAAGCCGAATTGGCAGGCGGGCCTTGGCCTTCCTGCCATAAAGACGCTTCGATCAAGGCAAAATTGAAAGAAGATGTTGGTTCCATTCCGTTACACCATCACCTTCACCTGTCCTGCGAAAGTTATGCTGATCACCCCCGCCCAGCTACACATAAGCTTGCTCCCGTCATTGAGGGCTGGCATGTTTCCAATCAGTACTTGCGGGTTTCCCACTGCCCAAGGTGCAACGGTCATCGGTATGCAGGGCATTGGGGTCAGAACGCCCAATGCCGCCGCCGTGGCGGCCGCCACAGTCGGGTTTGCCAAGCTGGTGCATACTCCGAACGTCGGAATATTGAGAAACGGCTTTTGATCCATGATATTGGCGGCAGGCATTTCGACCATGACCTTATTGGTTGGCAACACTACGAGCGTACACGGCGCTGCACCGAAGGTGCATTGAAGGACTGCGTTTCCGGTGACTAAAAAACCCATGCCACACCTTTAAGAATTTATAAAACCATCAATATCAACTTTAAACCATTCCTGCATGGCAACCCATTCCGGGCTTTCCCGTTGTTCCGCGTATTCGGCCAGTTGTTGGAAGTTAAGTGCCTGCAACCTGACGAAAGTCTCGAAAAATTTGGGGAAATAAAGCATGGGATCAAAGTTGGCCAATGTATTATTAATTTCGTCAGCCACCAAAGCCGCACGGGGAAACTTTTCTGCCGCGATAAGCCGATCAAAGGCCGCCAACTTTTTCAGCAACAGGTTCATGTGATAAGACCCCTCGATTTCCATGCCTCCGGCCTTCCTGTCGGCAGGGGCTTCCCCCGGGTCATCCCTCCCGCTTTCCTCCTGCTCCGGTTCCGGCGGGCGATACACCAGTCTTTGCAATGCGCGCAGCCAGTCCGCCATCTTGCCCCACATATCCACCACAGGCCCGGCGCCATCCTCCAGTTGGCGGATCATACCCGACCGGAAGGCCTCGCCCGCTTCCAATATTACATCCACCTCCTCAGAGGTGACACTCGCCTGCCACTGCTGCCAGGTTGGAGAATTTTTAGTTTCTTCATATTGGACTTTTTTCAGCAATTGCCGGAACATCCAACCCAAACTATTCTGGATGCTTTTTTCCCGCTTGGCGGCAGGGCCGACAGCCTCCCAATTTTCCAGGATGACATTGTTCAAACAATTGACCACCGATCCAAGGCTGGTTAGGCCCTGCTCCAACCAATATCCATAGAGGAAGTAACAAATCAACCGGATGTCATAAACCCCGTCTGCAATAATGCTTTCGCATAAGTTGGCGGCCTCGGCATGTTTTTCCTCTTGCACCAAGGTTGAGATTTCGTCGAAACGCGGGTCGGTGGAATCAAGCCCGGGGTTTTCGGTTACCGGCAAACTACCCTGCAATAATTCAATCTTCATTTTGTCATTTCCTATTGCCAATCGTATAGACGTCCAGAAAATATCCGTATGCGCCGAAACTTTAAAGTGTCGCTTAGAATGTCTTCATAGCCAAGATAATTGCTTTGCCCAAGCTTAAGCCAATTGCCCTGGGTACGGATCACCAACCACACCTCCAAATCCAACCCTACTTTACGCAGAATGGGAAAAACCAGATTTTGCAGCCGCCTGTCGATCTCATGGGGCCAAGGCTGGCCTGAGGCGAAATACTCCTCATCGGTAATGAGTGTCAGCCGCCGCCCAGGCACCGGCAATTCCACTCTTTTCCCAAACACGGTCTGGTAGCCGAGACGGGATTTTCCAAGGACGGGGGCACCCAGTTCGATGTGCCGCTTTAATGCCACCTTTTCCATCCTAACCTGTAACTCGGGGAAAACCAATTGCGCCAGCCAGTGCAAGGTGACGACGTTATCCAATTTTAGCTGGTGAAGTGCGCTGCTTTTCTGGGCTTCCCAACCTTTATAACGTAATGTATATAATTCTGGATAAATGGCGAGCAAAAACCGCCGCAGCAACCGGTCGTCAAAAAAGCCAAAGAATTCCACAAAATAACGCGCTTCAACAGCATCGTTATGCACTTGCTTGAACAAATAATTAGGCAGCACACTTTGCCCGCCCAATAAGCCTAAATTTAGGGTAATGGTGGCCCGCCTAGGTTTGTCCCGGAACTCAATGGCTTCTATCAGGCTGGACTGGGAACAAAAACTATAATGGCTGCAAAACAGAATGTCATCCAGTGAATAACCCATGTGGAAAAGCAACCGCACAAGACAGACTAGGTCGAATCGGCGTATGCATTTTTCAATGCTGGTTTCTAGGGGGGTCATCGCGCACCCTGCCTATCAGACAATTCCATTGCCCAGAGCAATTCCTCCAGCTGCTCCAACAATGCGACAATGCCTTCCTTTTGTCCGGCCTCAGCCGCCGCTGCCTGGGCAACCAATGGAAAAGCCTGCTCGACTTGCGATTTTATTTCATCCAATGGGGATGACAAGGGTGTCGCGTCCTTGAAACGAACCTGAATCAAGCCCATCAGCCTAAGGCATAAGGCATGGATTTCGAAGTTAGGGCCAGTCGGTGCCGGGTTTATAGGGGGCGGCAGAGGGCTTTGCCAGTTCTGGCGCAAACGGTCAGGGGAAAAAAGTTCGTCAAGCCGGGGTGCCATGGGTTTGCTTACGCTCAATTCATGGGTTGCCAGGTGCTGGCCAGGCGGGTGAGGAAAACATAAACCAGCACCAACAGCAAACCTGCCCCTGCGTAATAAACATAATTCGGCAGGCGAAATATTGCCCGCGTTTTCGCATGGGAAGGTGGCATGGCCACTTCTATCGGCTGCAAACGGATATGTTCGCGCAACCTCCGTGTGTAATCGGCAAGCCTGTCAGGATTGCCGTCGTAGCGACCGCGAAAACCGTCATGCAGACAAAAATAATAAACCTCATAAACCAAGGGCAAGGTCTCCGGTTTGCCCAAAACGCTGTCAAGAAACTCGAAGAAAAGATCGCCCGCATCGGCCACCTGATACAATTCTTGCTGAAGCGGTGGCCATTGCAAACAGTTAGTGTCCAGAATCAAATGTTTCACCAGTTCGTCGCAATGCGCAGTGAGGGGAAACAAGACAAAGTAAGCGTCGCGCTCCGAATGTTGCCCGGTGATGGCTGTGCGCAAATCTTCCAGGCGAGTGCGGAGTTTGCCTCGCAATTCAACCAAATCGATCGTTTCAATGGCAGACGGGGTCACCGCTTCCCGCAATGGACGCAGCAACAAGTTGATGCCGGCAACCATGTCCCATATACCTTGATTCATCGCATTTCCACTGGGGCGTTAATCAACTGCCCTTTCTGTTTCATCCTGCACCTCCAAACGCGCCTCGACGAGTGCATCCGCAATCCATAGATCAAGCACCTGCCCAACGTGGCGGACAAACGCCTCAATCAATTCTCGACTTTCATCCAATTGCGACTTGAACCGCAGATGGTATATTTGCTTGGTCATGCGCCCTTCAGCCCCGCCCAAAGGTTCTTCCTCTATCCGCAAATCGGCCAAGTCACGAAATGCGCCCTGGAACTGGCCGGCCGAAACGCTGCCCATGGCTAAAAGCAAACCCTTGGTGTCTTGGCTGTTCAGGCAGGGTTTATGCGTAAGAGTCAGTAAATTAAGAAATGGGGCGGTGGAGACAAATTGGCGGTTTTCTGAATGTGGAATCGCAGTACCCAGCAGTTCCCATTGCACCCCCTGTGTTTGTAAGCGGAACGCCTGCAAGACATGGCTGTTTTGCAGCCTCTGGTCGTACCACGGTTGCAGCCATAATGCCTCGACCGCCAAGGTGCGGGGTTGTTCGAACGCGGATGGAAAATGGGGGACCAGCCAGTGCAAATTGCCCCCCCCCTCTTGCGGCGGGCCTTTTTCTATCTCGTAGGAGCCATTACCACCGGCCAATATGCCCGGCCGAAAAGGCAGCATGCCTTCTTCGGCCACTTCGTAAACCCCAAGCACTTGTTGCAGGCTAAAACCGAACTCAGGCTTTGGATGGCGAATGGTATAGCGTTCCTGGGTGCCGTCGCAAATGACCGGTTGGGCCATGGCCCTTTGGTTATTGGCCAATGGAACGGTGAATAACTGAAACACATCACGGTTGATATTTACTTGGCGAGGGCATGGTTCACAACAATCCAATGCCACGGTGAAACTTCTCCAGTTGCGCGGCGCCGAAGGCAATTCCAGTTCCAAATAAAGTTCTTGTTGGGGAAAATGAAAGTAATATCGCTCCACTTCCAAGGGGTGGCGCCATTCGTCCGTTTCGCTATCGGGGGGTTGGTTCCCAAGGCTATATTTGCATGCCGCGCCGGCTTGCTGTGAATCATATGAACCGAACTGGACGCTTGCATCACGCAAAGACCGCTTCAGAAAATGGAACAGTTTAAGTGAAATGGCGAAGTCGTTCAGATAGTTGATATGCAGGCTAAGAATTTCCGGCTGTTCATTCAGTGGATAATCGGCCCGGAATGACAGCAACAGCCTGACACCTGCGCCGGCTAGCGTTTCTTGCTTGACCGCTTCAATCCGCAGTGGCAGCACCCGCAAGGCGCGGGTGGTCCGGAAAATGGCCAGCCCTCCCCGATCGGGCTGTAGCGCCAATTCGATGCCCGCAGGCAGGTTCAAGACTTCGGTGAGATGACCGGTGGGCTTCGCCTGGACCATCGCCATAGCTGAAAGAGGAGACAATAAATAAGGGAAAAACTGTTGATACAAGCGATGGCGGGTCGCATCCACATTTTTCAGTGCCGCGACCTGGGTGCGGGCGCCAAAAAAAGCCAAGGCTTCGATGACCCGTTTGACATCCGGGTCTTCCCATGCCAAGCCGGCGGCAGTATGCCCTAAGGTGTAATTTAGCCGGAAATCGGCCAAATCACGCAACTCCTCCAAATATTCCCGGTACAGTTCGTCGTTTGGATTCATAATATTCAGCCAAGTTTGACCAGGCTGCCCTGGATGTTGGTGATATCCCCTTTGACAGTAGTGGTTGTCCCTTCCACATTAGTGATTGTTCCTTTGACGGTAGTGGTTGTCCCTTGGAGGTTAGTGGTTGCGCCTTTGACGGTAGTAGTTGTCCCTTCGATATCCATTGAACTTCCGGCTGTCAGCTTCGCGCTGTTCTGGGCCGAGGAGGCAAAGTCGGCCGAACTCATGTTCAGTTTGCTGGAGGCCTTCACATCCATGTCCGCCGACGAACTGAATGAGGCTTTGCCGGTGCTGTCCATGGTGAATGTGCCTTGGGCTTGGTGTTGGGTGTCCTTTGTCGATTTGCAAGTGATGCTTTCTGCATTGACAGTGAAATTTTTGCAAGCCACAGTGATGCTGTCAGAAGTCTGGGTGATGGTGCTGGTGTCTTGCTGGCCTTTACAGGTGAGGGTGATGGCGGTGCCATCGAAGGTTGCCGTCTGGGTGATGTTGCCGTCTTTGTTGGCGACAGTCAGGGTAATCCCCGTCGTCTGGTTCAATTCGACCCGGCAAACCAAAGCCATCTTCAGCTTCCCTTTTCTTGTTGCTGGGTTTGCAAGACGATGGTGCCATCGGAAAATTGCAGCAATTCCGTATCGCTGTCTTGGGTACGCTGAATTAGCAATTCCGGCTTGCCATCGACATAGGTATGCTTGAGGATGTTCTGGCTGGTCGTCGATTTGCCCATGACCAACTGGTTTCCTTGGGAGTCCATCGGCAGGGCGGTGCCACTGCCCCAATCGAGAAAAGTGGCGATGTACGCGCTGTCAAAACCCAATCCAACCAACACGCGGGCGTTTTTATAAGAAGGAAAATAGAACTGCCCCGTATCCAAATTTGGTTGGTAGGCGGCACGTACTTTTTTATTGCCCCACAAAGGAATGCTGATTTGATAATAGTTGACCGATGTATCTTGATCTTGGTGGAACTGATAGGTCGCATCTGTGTCTTCGCCTTGTTCGCTGACGATTTTGCCTTCCACGAAAAAAGGGTAGACCGGCAAAACATAAGGCGGCAAATCCACCCATAGTTCATCGCTGCATTCCAAAAGCAAGGAATGTTCCATCAAATAGCTGTTGTAGCCCACGTTGTGCGCCGGCAAGGGGGTCGATCCTTTTTCTTTGACAGAATGCGCAATCAAGCGCCATTCCCTGACACGATAAGTTTTGCCTTGGACAAATAACGACGAGCTCCAAAGAGAGTCTTTAAAGTTCACCGTCTGGCCGGGTGGGGTGATCATCAAAGGGAATTTATGGTATTCCACCCGTACTTCATGCTTGCGTAGTTTGAATCTGGCCGTCTCCAGGCTTACCCGCGCTTGCATGTCGGATGCAATGGGATAGCGTGCAATATAGTCGCGCCGCATTGGGCTTGCTTTTTGGTCATTCTCAATTGCAGTGGTCTGCGGGCTTTCCGAATAAGCATTCAAGACATTCGGCTGATGGCGTCCGATTTCGGGAAATTCAATTCCAAAATTGGCGACTTCAAGGGCGTTTAGCGGCTGGGGGGTGCCCTGCTTGCTTTTGCTGGCACTTAGCGTGTATTGATTGTTGCCAAGGTCATAGGTAAACACCCCGTTCTGGCTGTCCACCAGCCACAACAGAAAATCATAGAAGCTTGCCGGATTGCCGGATGCCCCAAGAGGCAAGGACAGCACTGGATATTTTGTGCTTAGCGCATCCCAATTATACTGTAGCTTGATTTTATCGCTAGTGTGGGCGGCAATGAGCGTTTGCAAGGTGGAGTCAGTCACCAGATCGCATGGAAAATGCTGCTTCCATAACACCTGGGCAGGATCGGCAAACGCCAAGTGGTAGTGGCGGCACAGAATCGGCTGTTGATACTCCTCCAAGGTTTCCTCGGAAAATCCCTTGCTGGTTGCCAAGCCGCTTAACTTCAATGAACTGCTCTTGGCATTGGATTGCTTGATGTAAACCTCAACCTGCAATGCCACCACGATCAAATCATTCTGGGTAATCGGCGTTAGCAGAGTATCCGTTGGTTGCTTGGATGACAATAATACATCAAAACCTAGCTCGCCAGAGAAGCCGTAAGGGTGCAGGCCAAGTTCCAAAGACATGACATTGCCGCCGGGTATAGTGTACGTTTGCCCGGCAATGGTCAGGGACAGGGTGATGGCCAAACCATCGGTGAAACTCTTCATTGATTGACCTGATAACGTTCGCTTAGCGGGTCCATGAACAATTTTAACGAACGGGCGTTGTTGCGCACCACGCAGTCGATGCGAAAAGACAGGCGGAAAAGCGCATCGTCCTTGAGTTCCACGATCTTGACCAACATGACCCGCGGCTCGAAATGTTCTATATTTTCGCCGACTTCACGGATTATCGCCTCGGCAATATCGTCACGCGAACTGAGATGATTGTAATCGGAGATGCCAAAATCCTGCAAAAAGAAACCCCAACCCCGTTTGGTGTTTAGGATGTTGTTAAGATTATCGACGATGCTGGCGATTTCATCGTCATCGCCGCCATGCATTTTCCTCAGCAAAGCCATCAGACCGACCGCCAATAAAGGAAAAATTTTTCTTCCGCCCACTTCGGGTCGGCGTAGAAGCCCAGCGCCAGTTCGCGCAAGGCGTGGTCCCACTCCTCCCCTTCGCCGAGTTGGTAAATATCCACCTCGGGTCCAAACGAGTGTTGGAACGGCGGGCGTTCAATGCGTTTGCAAGGAACCCCTTGCAAAAAGAATTTATGCACTACGTTCAAGCGGGTGACGGCGGCAATCTTCAAACCTTCAAGACTGACGGTCTTGGTGACCTGCCCTTTTTGCAGCAGCAGGTAGACTTCTTTCGCTTCGCGAATCGACGTAGGCAGGCTGGCCCGGACGATGCCTTCAGAAATGGTCAATGGTAGGTAAGGCGAGCGTGACGGGTTCAATTGCAATTGATCGCTCAAGGGGCCTAGCACTTCGTGAAAAACCTCGGCAAGTTGCCCATGCCGGTAAGCCGCCGTGGCAAATTGCGGGGTGTGGTTATGATAGAAGCACAAATCGACATAAAAGCGCTTCAATTCCTCGTAAACCAGATAGGGGTGAGGGAAAATCTCGGAATGCAGGTTGGCGACAAAGCGCTGCATTTGCACTACGCTTTTCAGGCATAGCTTGGCATTGACCAAATCCGCGCCGGACAAGTAAATTGCGGCGATTTCCTGGGTCAACTGATAGTGATAGGATTCCAGCCGCTGGCCCAGTTCCGTCAGCTCATCTTTAAGGAACGGCAAGGGTCCAAGGCATAGTAACGGGGGTATGTAACGGGTTGAAAGCCTCCACGGGCCATCGGGTTGTTTTTCAAACTCCGCCAAACGAAAACTTTCCAGCGTGTCCGGGTTTTCCTGCTCGGTGGTGAGTTCAAGCGGCCAAAGCCAACATTTTACGTTGTCGCGTTCAATCGTCTGCTGGCCTGCGCCGCGCTCGCCCGTCGCTTCGGCAAGGCCGCGCACATGCAAATAAACCGGCACCAGGGTGGCGCCGGGAATATTCAGATTCAATGGGGCCACTTGCGCATTGCCTTTCAACTCCAGCAGCAAACCTGAAGGCAGTGCCAGCGTCATGGTTTCCAAGGACAACACGCCTTCCGACAGCAAGGTTTCATTCCAACGCAGGCCATACAGCCCATACCCTGGCAAACCGCTAAGACTAAAGCGCAACGCGCTGTCGGCCAGCATGGATTCTTCCAGTCCGCGCAGATGCTCCGGCAGCAGTGTCTGCCCCATGGCCCAGCGAACTCGTGAGAGGCGGTTGGACATAAATTATTGAATAGCCGGGTTACTAGTGTTGTTCAAGGTTTGCGTGGCGAACAATGAGGGCTGCTAGTCTTGGCATCACTTGGCAACCCTGCATTGAAACATCAACAACGGTGATGATTATCCTACCGCCACACCCCATGGTTTGACGTACTTCTGGGTATTGGAAACCGCATAATTGATCTTTTGGGCTGACGGATCGGGCATGATGCCTATGTACGCCGAAAAAACATCCGGTGAAGAAATGGTGCCATCTTTAGTTTCGGAAACTGACAAAGCCAAATCAATACCTTGTTTCAACACAAAGCCCTTTAGTGTCCCGGCATCGGTGGTGTGAAAACACAGGAAGTACACCTTGGCAATCGTATCGAAACACCAGACATGATACGCAAAAACCACGTCAGTTTTTGCGAGGGTGCCTTTCGTCATGCCCAGCAACGCCGACTTGTTGGCTGTGCTGACATCGAAACTGATATAAATAGGATCCGAAATGCCTGCCCCTCCGCTCCAAGTGATGCTAGAAATCGCTCCAACGACTTTGGTGATGGTGTAGTCTGTCGGGACAGTCAAGCTTAAGTCGGCTGTTATGGCAGTCCCTCCGATTGAAAGGCTGACGAGGTGACCTACAATCGGCTGCACTGTTTTATCAGTGTTGAATGCTTGTTGTATGTCGGGATTAAAGGAAATCGGTTCTGGCATGGTAGTGACTCCTAGGTTGGGTAGTTATGAGACAAAATTACAAACGCGCATCCAAGCGTAACTCAACATTCATTCCCTCGAATTGGATATGTGGCAGCACGGAAATGGAACAATCGTACCAGCCGATCATTCCAAGCCGCTCAACCACTGCGACCGAAGCCGCTTTGAATGGATAGGATTGCAAGGTCAAGTCGTCAGGATTGACCACCGTGGTCACATATTGGAATATCCAAGCCTCCAACGTTCTCTGGATATACTCGGCATCGGCGCTACTGCCGATGTTGTCGCGCATGATGCACTTGACGTAATGGGCAATCCGGGTGATCGAGAAGGTGTAGGAAAGATTCGTCACCAACTGGGAGTTTTCCGAATCTTTAGGGTCTTTGAACTTCTTGGGTTTTTTCAGGGACTGGCAACTGAAAAAACACGCATCGGCCGTGCCTTTGCGGTAAATCAACGGCATGAAGCCGGCATTGGCGAAATCCAACTCGCGGTAGTCTGGAATGGTCATTTCCACCGGAATCTTCATTTCCTCCTCGCCGCGCACATTGAACATATGCACCGGCAAACCGGTCACCAACCCGCCGCCCTTTGGACCCCTCAGGTATTGGCACCATCCCGAATTGGTAAATGAACGGATCATATTTTGTGCAAACAGAACCGTGGAGCTCCCCCACAGGTAATCGGCATTGTTGTCGCCACGCACCTCTTCCTTGAAGGTGAATTTGCCACAGGGGTTGGTGTCCGGATCGTAGGGCTGGCGCAGAATGTAACGCGGCAGGGTCAGGCCGATATAGGCCGCCACTTCCGATTCCCGCAGGGCGTTCCATGAACCAAAGCGCGGATGGCTCATGAGACCCTCCAAATCCTTGATGGCGGACAATTCTTCGACGGTGTCGCAGCCGAAAAATTTCGGGGAGACCGCGCCGACGAAAGGCGCGTGGCTGGCAGCGGCAATTTTGCCCATGATTTTCAGCCAAAACTCGTCACGCGGGGTATGCTCGAACTCGTACAAACCGACAATGCTGCCGTAAGGTTTGCCGCCGTATTGGTCGTACTCGGCCACATAGGCTTTTTTAAACAAAGCACTGCCGGTGATATCGACGGCGTTGCTGTCGAAATCCTCGTACAACTCATCCTTGCCGACATCGAGGATGTCGATCATGACATCGGCTTTGAAGTTGGTGGTGCGGATCAAATCGTTTAATGAGCGCCAGTTGGACTCCATTAGTTTGAATTTATCATGATGGATGATTTGGTTCAATTGTGCATTGACCATTTCATCGATGTGGGCGAGCAGGTTTTGGACTGCGCCCTTGTCAAACTTCCCTGCCGTAGTGTCGATATTCATCAACACGGCGGCCATCCCTGAAATAAACCGATCCTCGTCGCGAATATTTTCAGTGACTGTTTCCAAATTGTTGGAAACCATGGGCACCATGTCGGAAACGTCCGGGTTGAGCTTCATGCTCGACAAGAAGCGTTTCAGATCCAGCGCTTCAGCGGTTGCTGTGGCAGTTGCAGTGTCATCGGCCATATCAGGACTCTCCTAATGTTAATTGGTGGTGGATTCGACAGGTTTGGCCGAAGCATCCGCAGTTGGCAGCTTAAAGCCTTCGAAGCCCTTCAAGTCGGCCATGACTTTTTCCAAGTTTTCGGGCTTGCTCATCAATTCATCCAGCAATTTGCGCAATTCCTTGCGGTTGTCGACGTTGGATTGCATTTCTTCAACCAGCCGTTTGAGGGCAAGCAAGCCTTTCAGTTTGGGCACATGTTGGGCCACTTCGTCAGGCGAGAAGGATTGCATGGAGTCGATGGGAAGGGTTACTTGCAGGTCTTCTTCGCGCTCGGGGTCGATCTTGTTTTCGACGGCGAACTTCAGGGTCATGCCCATGTCTTTCATGACGGCGTTGGTGTTGGTGCCGTCCAAGTTGCGCATCCGCCTCTCATCTAGGTCGAGCTTGCGATCAGTGGAAGTGCCTTGCGAAAAATCGCCTGTGACCATCAGCCGCATAGGCAGGGTAATGTCTTCCGGCTGACCGTTGACTTCGGTTTTATACCGCAAAGTCAAGCGGGATTTTGGGATTTCGTCTTGAATTGCCATTTTTATCACCTATAACAGAAAAATTTAAAAACCAATGCAATCGACTAAGTTTAACAAAATTTACAGCACGTTTATATTATATCAACAAAGTTACAAAAAAACGCCTGAAGCATTAGTTTTCTCTGCATCGCAAATGCAAAACGCCTACCAAGTAAAAAATGCTTGCTTCAAAACCTCTACTGGGTGATCAACACAGTGGCCGCGACAGCATCATCACGATTATACATTAGGCTGCCTGAGCCGATGTCAAACCAATAGGTGACTAAATCAACAATTCCTGAAGCCCCTGCATTTTCGACTTCTTCAATTCGTATACCTAACTCAATAGTACCCGGCAAAAATAAACCCAGTTTGAAGGGGGTTGTTTTATCCTCTTTTAAGTCCGCCATTCTGTATCTTAAGCGGATGGATTGGGGTGTGTAAGCTTCATATCCATTGTCAGCAGGAACAACGTCAGGCAATTGCGGGGACTCTAGTATTTTCTCAGGTCTGACGTTAAACCGTTCTTCGGGGTGAGTTCGTAAATCGCTGTTTTGGATGTTCTTCTTGGTTAGTGTCCCTAGGTTGTTAAGTTTAAATATGGACTCGATTAAAACACAGCCTTCTTGTGCCGCGAAATTTTGACCGGCCCAATGATTAGCGCCTCCACATAACTCAGGTTCAAATTTCATAAAAACGGACGATTTAAAAAACTTCGATAAGTCTTCAACTCTCAAATGCAAGCTCTTCGCGAGAATTTGAAGTTTATTAACGGTTTCTGGTGTTCTAGGGGGAACGCGGGAAGCTTGGCCTAATGCTAAGAGTTCAGTGAGCACCATGGCTTGACCATAACATCTTCCCGATCCATCGCATAGCTGAAGATTATTAGCACGGGGGGGCCCTTCCTCCCAAACCGCTATGGCAGTTTTGTAGTGAATAGTATTTATAAAACTGTATTTTGGTTTTGACTGTCCCTTCATATTTTTAGATGCCGACTTACCTAATCCAAATAAGTTACCTTCTAACTGGAGTTTTTCAAAGAACTTACAGGATATCTGTCGATAACGAACATCGGTTTCCTGAGTTTTCATCCGGATGGTTGCAGGAAGAAGATGATTATTATTAACATCCATTTGCAAAGCGTTCCAAAGACATTTCACCTTAATAGCACCGGTTTCTAATGCCAATGCATCAATGACTGCAACGGGTAGCGCTTGATTTGCTGTTTTGATCAATGGCACTTGTAAAATGTAATGCGATTTTTTCCATGCCCCTGCAGCGTTAATCAAGGAGGCGACAAGTTCTAAACCTTTGACCCCAATGGCACTATTTTGGCCTGATTTTGGATTATCTGAAAAACCATATTTTTGTACAGTTTTAACTGTAACGCCGAGTTTTGCATCAACTTTAGCACCTAATTCTGTCGTTCTACCGTTATAGCACAGTATAAATCTTGATATTACATGATCCTCTTTATCTTGGATGCGGTCATTAAGTAAGGAAATGAGATGGGTTAATTGGGCTTTCATCCAAGGTAAATCACCAGGACTTTGTAAACTAGCTGTTCCAGTTATTGCAATGGTAATTTTACCTAATTTATCTATGGCAATCGTCCTAAGCACGTCAAGCTCGAGTGCTTTAAAATCATACGATGATATTTTATGGTTAGGCACGGTTTTACCAGCAACCACAAGAGATCCAGTATCGATATTCGAAGCAACGCCAACACCTAACTCTATCTTAGCACTAAAAACCCTTTTAAGGGTGATGTCAGCGTAATCTTTTAGCGAAAGATCGGTGCTGTAACGTACGCAGTCTGAGATATAAGCAGAAAGATTTGCATGAGTGTTTGCATAGGTATCAACAACATTTTGACCAGTTCCTTCATGAATTCCTTTAACATAAATTCTTGCATTTTTATCATAGGCGAAAAAAGTTCGCCACGTCCCACCTGCACTCGCCTCAGCCGTAAGGCTACAACTGATGCCCAGGGCAGCATATTGTAATGCCTCTGCCGAACTCCAATTTTGAGAGCTTAAATATTTAGTATAGTCTTTGATGGCAGCCACATTCAGGGGCGACCAAGCTACTTCAACCCCACCTTTCAGCATCCACTCCCACGCCACGCCTTGCATACAGCCCGCCACAACCAACGCATTGTAGCTATCAGCATTACCCGCTGGCTTTCGCGATATTCCACCTTGATGATTAACTCCGTGTTCGATATCAGAACATGCTTTATCGACAGCTCCACATAGCTCTGGAGCATAGGCGCCCCCCTTTAAATCATTCGTTGTATAGGTAATAGCTGGAACAGCTGGAACACCTTCAGCACCTTCAACACCTTCAACACCTGGAATATTAAATTCAATCCGCGAGAGGCTATCCAAAATAGCTTGGGTTGAACTCAAATCCTCTACTCTCAGTCCATTTAGCCCTGCGGTGATTAGGTCCGCATCGAAAAAAGCCTGCTCATTCTGCTCATTCGTTCCATAGCGCAGATTTAGACCAGTTAGGTTTTGGTTGATTTTTGCGATGAGTTGTTGTCTTATAAAATCAGTCTCTGGTAATTGCCACCCCTGATTGTTTCCATTGATGACTTCCGTATAGGCAAACATATTTTTACTGCCTCTTAATAAATTTCCCGAGACCTTGACGGAACCGGAAAAACCCAATGCAGCGGCGGGGGGGCAGAACAGGGCAATCAGGTTGACTTTAATATCTATACCCCCCCCTTTCAGAAGGATCAGGTTCGCATAGTTCGCTTGCCCTTTATAATCAAGGCCAGCCTTATTAAACACATTAAATAAGTCCCCTTTTGTAATGAAACGCGCCTCTTCCTGTTGCGTAAGAATTCCATCTACTCTTGGTCTTTCTTGATCTCCAAGATTATCTTTATAGGCATCGTAGATTTTGTTTTTTGTTCCAGTAGCTGGCATGACTTTAGCTAGCCCACGCCCTTTTGAATCTTTCAAAAGACCCACACTGACTTTGTCCACACCTTCAATTCTGGATTCAAGTTTGCGCAGAAGGGCATCCATTTCCATTCTGGTTTTGGAGGGCGATGAACTCAGCCTTCCTATGCCCGTCTTAATATCAATCGCCTTGCTAAAGTCACTTTTTTTGTCGCTTATTGCATTATAGAAATCCTCGTAAGCATCATCGTCGCTAGACGTGCCAAGTAATTCGGTTAGCTTAGCACGCAGACTTGCCTTCTTGGTTTCTGAACTGGTGTGTTCTATGCACTTCTGGAATCCGGCTTCAATTTCTTGTTTGAATATCTGACTGAGTGGCATGACAGACTCCTCGTTGATTTAATGTTGTTACGCATTGACTTGGGGCTGGAGTGTCAAAGCAAGCTTTGACGCTCCATTCCCCAACATTAATGACAATTCTGTGCGCAGCATCAGTGAATGATACCATGATTGCAGAATGGACGAAATGATGGCAAGGCTTGGCGTGGTTCAAATCAGGGTAACAGTTTCTGCCGGGACTAGGTTGAAATTAAAAGTCTGGGTGGTGTTGAAGCCAGTGGGTTCATCCGGGATACTCGCAGCCCCTAAACTTCCCTTGGATTTCGATTCCGATGACATCATCTTCTTCACTCTCCGTGGCGGCCAACCTTCCTTTCGAAACCCGCAAGCAATTCGCCATTCATGCCTTGGCGGGGAGCGAACCGGTTTC
>CAIODU010000375.1 GCA_903857165.1 uncultured Methylococcaceae bacterium
AGCCTTAGGATACCACCAGTCTGAACCTTGCATTTGCAGCGTTTTCGGAAGAGCGCGTCGGTTCATGGGCCGATTGCTGCGACCCCTCCGGGGTCGTGGGTTTTTTTCCGCATTATCCGGGGGTGTCGCTTCGCTCAACCCCCGGCTAATGGCTGGCAACCCTCCGGGTTGCAATAGCTCGACATTTTTGGCTCGGCGGGACTTATGTATAACGATGAGCGCTGGAGCTTGGGAACCAGCGCAATTAGCGAGAGGGAGGTGATCGTCTACGGCTAATCAAGCTCGGCAACACCGTCGCAATAGGGCGTCTCCGCTGCGATATCGATCTCGCCCGGCCAGGTGACGGTGCTATAATCGGGCCGGGCCAGACCGAAGAACCAATGTACGGGAACCAAACCTACCATTGCAGCGAGTTCGTTTCAGCCACCGCTGAGTTTTAAGTCTTAATTCTGAAACCTTTCCCGATTTCCTCCGAAATTAACACAGGAACCATTGCCTATGCGCTATTTACCCCTAACCGACGCCGACCGTCGCCTGATGCTGGAGCGCATCGGCGTGAATTCGGTGGACGATCTATTCGTTGACGTGCCCGCCTCCGCCCGGTTGCCGGGGCCTTTACCGACATTGCCCAAGCATTTGGCCGAATTCGAGGTGGAGCGGATTATTGGCGGGTTGGCGGCGAAAAACTTAAGTGCCGGTGCTTGCCCGTCCTTTCTGGGTGCAGGGGCTTACCGCCATCATGTGCCGGCCAGTGTGGACCAACTTTTGCTGAGAGGCGAATTTTTGACTTCCTACACGCCTTACCAACCGGAAGTCAGCCAGGGGACTTTGCAAAGCCTGTTCGAGTTCCAGACCCAGGTCGCCCTCTTGACCGGGATGGAAGTTGCCAATGCATCCATGTATGACGGGGCGACCGCTTGCGCCGAAGCGGTGATGATGGCGAACCGAATCACCCGCCGAGGCAATGCGCTGGTTTCTGGTGGCTTGCATCCGCATTATCGGGAAGTGATCCAGACGATGGCCGACAGCACGGGTTTTGCTGTCCAAGCCTTGCCGCCCACCATTTCCCCGGTTGAAGAAATTGCCGAAAACATCGACCAGGAAACCGCGTGTGTGGTGGTGCAGAATCCTGACTTTTTTGGACGTTTGCACGATTTCACCGCATTGGCGGAAATTTGCCAGTCCAATGGCGCACTGCTGGTCGTGGTGGTCACTGAGGTCGTTTCGCTTGGGTTAATCAAACCGCCGGGTGCGATGGGGGCTGACATCGTTGTGGCGGAGGGCCAAGGCATCGGCAATGCGCTGGGCTTCGGCGGACCTCATGTTGGCCTGTTTGCCTGCAAGGAAAAATATGTCCGCCAAATGCCGGGCCGCCTGTGTGGTCAGACGGTCGATGCTGACGGTCGGCGCGGTTATGTGCTGACCTTGTCCACCCGCGAACAGCATATCCGCCGCGAGAAGGCGACCAGTAACATCTGTACGAACTCGGGATTATGCGCCTTGGCATTCACCATTCACTTAAGCCTGCTCGGTGAAGAAGGGCTTACCCGGCTGGCCGAGTTGAACCATGCCATGGCTTCCACCTTCGCTGATATGATTGCCCAAGTTCCAGGCTGCCGCGTCCTCAATGAGAGTTTCTTCAATGAATTCACTGTAGAATTGCCTTTCCCTGCGGCGGCGTTGGTCGATAAAATGGCTATAGTACCCATTCTGGCGGGTGTGCCGGTGAGCCGTCTTTATCCAGACAACCCGGAATTGGAAAATCTACTTCTGGTGGCAGTGACCGAACTCAACCAAATCCAAGAGATGGAAACATTTGTCCAATTGTTAAAGGTGTGGTTATGAATCAACAAGGCAGGCCGACCCGTCCGACGGGAGGCAACGCGATTTCGACACAAAATGGGCTGGGCATTGCCGAGCCACTTATCTTCGAGCAAGGCCAGGAGAAACGTTGTGGCGTGGATTTGCCGCCCCTTCCCGAATTCCGGGAGCGTTTGGGTGGACTGCGCCGGGAGGGGACGATCGGCCTTCCCGGTCTGTCCGAGCCGCAAGTGGTCCGGCACTACACCCGGCTGAGCCAGATGAATTTCAGCATAGACGGTAACTTTTACCCGCTAGGTTCATGCACGATGAAGCACAACCCGCGTCTGAACGAAAAATTGGCGCGTCTGCCCGGCTTGGCTGACCTCCATCCGTTGCAACCGGTTTCAACCGTGCAGGGTGCTTTGGAGTTGATTGATTTGCTGGCCTATTGGTTGAAAACCCTGACTGGGATGCCAGCCGTCGCGATGCCCCAAGCGGCAGGGGCACATGGCGAATTTTGCGGCATGGCGGCGATCAAGGCGGCTTTGGCGGCACGCGGCGAAACGCGGATCAAAGTGTTGGCCCCTGAGTCCGCCCATGGCACCAATCCGGCCACTGCCGCCGCACTGGGTTTCGTGGTCGAAACCATTCCGGCCAATGCGGAGGGACGGGTCGATCTGGATGTGTTCAAGGCTAAATTGGGGCCGGATGTGGCGGCCATCATGTTGACCAACCCAAATACCTGCGGGTTGTTTGAACGCGACATGATCGAAATTGCCGAGGCTGTGCATGCGGTTGGGGCTTATTTTTATTGCGACGGGGCGAATTTCAACGCCATAGTCGGGCGGATCCGGCCCGCTGACTTAGGGGTGGATGCCATGCATATCAACCTGCACAAGACCTTTTCCACCCCCCATGGCGGCGGCGGGCCGGGCGCGGGACCTGTGGTGTTGAGCGAGGAACTTGCCCGTTTCGCGCCCTTGCCTTTTGTCGTTCGGGACGACAAGGGTTTTAGGCTGGTGGAACACGCCAAGGATGCCAAAGAGAGCATCGGACGGCTGAAGGGTTTTCACGGTCAAATGGGTATGTTTATCCGCGCCTTGGCCTATATGCTCAGTCATGGTGCGGACGGGTTGTGGCAGGTTTCCGGCGATGCCGTGCTGAATGCCAATTACATTTTGGCGAGTTTGAAGGACGTGATGACGGCATCGTATGCAGGTCCCTGCATGCATGAGGCACTGTTTGACGACCGCTTCCTTAAGGATACCGGAGTGACCACACTCGATTTCGCCAAAGCACTACTGGACGAAGGCTTCCATCCGATGACCATGTATTTCCCGCTGGTGGTGCACGGTGCGATGCTGATTGAACCCACTGAAACCGAAAGCCGTGAAACCTTGGATGGGTTTATTGCCGTGATGCGAAGCCTCGCCGAACAGGCCCAGTCAGGCAATGTGGAGTTGTTCCATGAAGCGCCTCGCCAAACGCCTTTGCGGCGGCTTGATGAGACTCTAGCGGCCAGACGGCCAGTGCTGAAGTGGACGAAGGGCCAACCAAAATAGTATCTTCCATGATCGACGGCTAGGTCATTTTAATGAATATTTTCGGCAAGAAATTATGATTATTCCCCACCGCGAACTTAGCCCCGAAGCCCTGCAAGGGATTATCGAAGATTATGTCACGCGGGACGGCACCGATTACGGGGCAATCGAGACCCCACTGCAACATAAGGTCGTTCAAGTTAAAAGGCAGTTGGATAAAGGTAACTATTTCATACTTTATGATATGGAGTTGCAGACAACTGTCATTGTGTCGAAAGATCAGTTGCCGGATAAGCTTGGGGTTGAAAATTGAATCCAAGCATTCACCCAGCCTTCCGCTCTCCATCGATTAAACGGAACAAAGCCGCTTTGCACTGACATGCCGCCAAAACTTGGGAAAACAGAGTAGCCTGGGGGACTATTCGGAATTGTTTTGCGCCAGGTGTTCGAATTTTTGCCTAAGTTCTTCCAGACTAATTTCGAGTTGGTGGACCTGCACTTCCAAGGTAGTGAGTCTTTCCCGGTCAGAGCCACTGGCTTCGGTTTCTTCACGCTCAGTTGCCAGTGCAGTTTGCACTTGGGGCTTTCCGCTGAACAGATGGGCATAGCGGGATTCGCGCCTGCCCGGTTCGCGGGGAAGTTTTGTCACCAAGGGCTCGTCCCGGTTTGACAAGGCTTCAAGTTCGGCTTCGACTTCGCTTACATCTGTAAATTTGCACAAACGTTCCGTTCGGGTACGCAATTCACCGGGCGTTTGAGGGCCACGAAGAAACAACTCGCAAATTAGCCCTAGGGACTTATCCGAAAGCTTCAGGCTGCCGAATTCGGTGTTACAGAAACGATGCTGGTATTTGGTTACGCGACTGCCATAACCCGAAGCCCTGCTTACCAAAAACTTTTTTATCAAGCCATCGACGGTGTCTTGTACCGGGGATTCCTTCAAGTCCAAGACCGGGTCGCGATTGCTTTTCTGATTGCATGCGTTGACGAGCGCATTCAGCGAAAGCGGGTATTGATCGGGCGTGGTGATTGACTTTTCGATTAAGCAACCAATCACACGCGTTTCATATAGACTGAGATTCATATTCATGGTTTCGACCCAATTGAATGACTGTGCAAGCCATCATCTTGATTTCCGATGGACAACCTCCTTCCAACCCCCATTGCCTAATTGGATCGATGTTGGCGGCTGATTCCACTGCTCGCAAAATGCTGGATTATCCCATGAATATGGGAAGCTTGCTAAGATTAATGCCGGATTTTCAGTGCTTTCTGCTGCCCGTCGCTGAATCGGGCAGACTTAGTCTAGGGCGACTTCCGGGTCTCCTGATTTTGCTTCCGTTATGATTAGGCCGACGACGTGGCAACAATGTGGCTGGCAGGATTGGTGTCGTGAACAAGCGACAGTTGTTTCGGCATAATAATTCCTTTTGATTCAATGCTTTGATTTAAAGACAAATTTTATGGAGTTATATTGTCGCTAATTTTCTAATGGTCATTGCAAGGCAGGTATGGAAGACAATTCATCACGATTTTTGAATTGGGCAAATTTTTCGCCACCGTGTACTAATTTGTCGCAGTAAAAATAAATTGTGGGAAATGCCCTTGATTTATGGTGAAAATTTTCTAGTTTTGATGCGGTTTTCGATTTTCTTTATCCGCTTTGCGTATCTGTGGACCTTTGTGATTACAAGCTGTTATCATCCTTTTGACTGGCATGGTTAATGTTTAATCAAATAGGGGGAATCGCAGATTTGGCAATGACAAAATCATGAAGAAATGCGAGTCCACATTGTTAACCAGTGTCACAGGAGTGGTGTGTCATGAAACGAATACTCATTTTTGTTTTATTTTTGTTCAGTTTTTTTGCAACTTCCGCTTGGTCGGATGACGAAGGCAAATGCTCGGAGGTGCTGCCGAAGCGCTTGGAATTTACTCATAATTGCCAGGCGATCAAGGGCAATGTCGATTTCTACAGGGCTTTTCCGGCCGTCGCACCTAACGGTTTGGTGAACGCTGTGGTTACCATGCCCGCCGGCACTAATGTCAAGTGGTTGGTGGATGTGCAAACCGGCGTTTTAAGGGTTGAGCCTGCTCCGGTAATCATCATGCTGGGTCTTACCGTATCAGGCCCAACCAATGATCGGGAGAAAGGCAAGGTCAAGGCTGTGAAGCCCAATGTCATCAATTACTTGGGGCAGATTGGCAATTACGGTCTGGTTCCCCATACAGTGGATGTGGATGGCAATCCACTTGATATCCTAGTGATTGGCGGGCCGTTGCTTAGAGGTTCGGTCACTCCGGTCAAGCTAATCGGTGCGATGAAATTCCAAGACGCATACGCGGGGGTGGAGACGCACAAATTGATTGCCGTGTTACCGGGAACGCCCTTGGCTGAACTGGTGAATACGTTGGCAGATTTGGATGTGAATGCCATCGGGGCTAAATCCATCATTCAAACATGGTTGGAGAACTACAAGGGTCCGAGTGCCTTGGTCTTGGATTCCAATGGTTTATTGGAAGCAGGCGATTCCTTCGACGGTGGGCTGGATGGAACTGCTTACGGCGTTCTCAACGATTCCATCATTGAGTAATAAAGCCGGGTAACCGACTGGTTTTTGATTTCGTAATTTCGTATCTTGAGATACCAAAACAAAGAATAAGTCAGAGGCCAGAGAGGGTTAAAGACAAGGCGTTCGCGCTGGTTTGCAGATGGCCAAGGGGAAGGCTATCACATCGCGGACGCCTTGATGTTTTTGGCGTATTTCAATTTGGTTGGGTAGGTCGCCTGATGCAATGGAACATCTTACGTTTCAGTGGGTGTCGCAGGATACAAGCCAAAACGCCTATTTAGATTTCACTTCCCCGGCAGTACCATTCTTATTCCGCCCGCAATAACGCGCCCCGCATTGCCCAGTTGGCGCAGCATCAATTCCCACTTTTCCCTAGTCTGCCCGTCTTTTAAACAGCGCAGATATTGCGCCCGCCGGGCCTGCGGCAATTGGGCGGCGATCACTGACCACACGGCTTCGATGTTCCATTCATCGCCTGGTTTTAGGCAAACCGCCTGCACCTGTTCCAGTGGTATGCTTAGCGTTCTGGCGACATCCTCCATGCACAAACGAATGTGGCTTTCCTTCATGCTTGAAGGCTGGTCAATGTTATAGGGCGGCTTCCATTCGCGCACGGGGCGCAGCAAGTCGATGTGGGTAAGTGCGACAATAACCGGAGGGGGAATGCGATCCGGCGTCCTCGTAAATTGGACACGCAAGCTTTCCAGAAAACGCGAGTCAGCGGCACGTCCGGCATGAACTGCGGAGCAAGCGAGCAGGACAAGATCGATCATCTGCAGTTCCTCTTGATTGCCCTCCACCCAGGAGGCATGATCCCCATAACCGGGGCTATCGAAAATTAAGCCAAGCAATTCTCCTTCCCGCTCCAGTCTGTAAGGCAATAACGCGTAAGTTGAGGGTAAGACATCGGCAGGGGATTGCAACTCCCCAAAAAGTGTGTTGATGAGGCTGGATTTTCCGGCGTTGGTTTGGCCGACGACGAGTATGCGCAGGGGTTCTCCCAGCCGAGTCTGCTTTAAGCGCACGGCGCTTTGCAAATCAATGGCCGACGTGGGGGTCATGTTTTCATTGCTTACTTCATCCGTCCACAATTCGCCACTGTAGAGCAAGATGGCGTAATACCCCAATTTTCTTGCTAGGGATTGCAGAAGCCATCTTTCCAGTTCAGCAAGCGGGTAGCGAACCACACGGTTTAACGATGCCATGCGTGATTTTCGCATGATTGCCGAGATCGGGCTAACCAACATCCAGCCTACATCGCCAATTATTCCCAGTCTTTTCAGATTTTCTTTCCAACGCCACAATATCAAACCATCCTGAATGCTGATTAGATGGCTGGCGGGAACTTGGCTGGTCAACAACTCACGCATGTCGTAGCTGACCCGTTCTATGATTAATAAGATGCTAGGAAGCGGCACATCCAATTCTGCGGCTTCCGAATTCCGTTTGAACAGTTTCGCCACTTGAGTGATGATGCGACGCGCCAAGGGAATCAGCTTGGCGGGATCGCTTAGGGAATATTCAGAAGGGTCTAGTGCGTCGGCGATTTTCTCAACCATTGCCCAGGCTTCCACCGCAGCGGGCGAGCCAAGTTGCTTGGGCTGGAAAACGGGAAGCCCTGAGAAGCGCAATATTTGCCTTTTGACCAACCATTGGCCCACTATCCACAGCATGCAGTAAAGGGCCAAAGCCAACCATAGAAACAGATGGAGTTGCCCGTTTTGCCAAAGCCAATATCCGCCCACGCCCGCCAGCAATAACCAGGGAACCAAAGACACTGCGATCAAGACGAGCCAAGGCCAAGGACTTCGCATATCAGATGCCTTTCCGCTCCAAGGAATTAAGCAAGATAGCCCTTCCCCGTTTGAATTCTTCCCGGTAGAGTGAGTGCAATATTTTGGCTGAAAATGCGTGTCCCCGTAGCATACCTGCGAAATAGAGGCAGAACACCCGGCCAAGGGCATAGGTCACTGCAGATGAGTAAAGGCCGGCCACGCCTAGGGCTGCGGTTTGGCCGTACCCGGGAACCAGTTTGGCCAACTCTCGCCCACCCATGCCAACCAACACACCTATGCCAGCGGCGCCACTGACTTCGGTCACGCTTTTCGCTGTCAAGGGCAAGCCATAAATTGAGGCGATGCTGTGGAAGAGTTTGGCCTGAACGGCGACTGTCGTGGCCAAGCTTGCCGCTGGTATGGGTATTGCCGCGGCCAAGCCGGCGGCAATGGCAAAACTGATGATATGTGGGTGGGCCTTGCGGGCATAGTCATCGTTTAGCAGGTGGCGTTGCTCGCTTTGACGGAACAGGGCAAGCAGGCCTAAGGGGAAGGTTTCCTCAATGGCATTCCACAGTTTCTCGATCCCGTAATCCAACGGTTTGTAACCATCCTCTTCCAAGGTGAAATCCAAGGGTACATAGTGATCGCCCAAACCTGCAAAAAGCTCGCGTTGTTTGAGGAGGGATCGCGTTAGATCGGATGGCATCCCCGCATCGAAAGGAACGCTGTCACAGGGGTAGGGCGTCACATGTTCCATCTCCCGGCTGGCATACCCTTCGTGTAGTGTGGTCTGTGCCACGATCACCGGCCAGTCCGGGCGTTGTTTGCGTATTTCGCGCACAGCCTTTACAACGCAATCTTGTTGGTGATCCATAGCCTTGACGACAACGATGAGCAAATGGGCTTGTTGCCCGCACCAGCCAATATCGTCCGTTGGGTTGTAGCCGGTCTCGGCTAGCCCGCGCGTGTCCAGAAAGCGGACGAGCGCGGGCGGGCTGCATGGAAAATCGAAAAATCCTGCTGAGAGTGTGCAAGGCTTGAAGCCATTTCCAATCTCGGCGAGGGTTGATCCAGTGAGTGCGTGGATGATTGAGGTCTTTCCGCTTTGCGCCTTGCCCAGCATCCAGAACACTGGTGTTGGCAGACGCTGGCTGGCTTCTTTTAGCCTGGCGCTCAGTTCCGCTTCTGGAATAGTGGGTTTCATTATCTGGCTTATCCATTTGCTCCAGAACCGGCGAGAGAGTGCCTCCATATTATTGCAATCCCCATGGCATTATAGGCACTGTGGAAATACTATTGACGGGTGCGCCATCAATGATCTTGCGGCTAATGGCGAGGTAAACCAAAGTGTTGTGTTTTTGATCCCAAAGCCGGGTGATGTTGGTCGATTTGAAAAACAGCGAGGTGCCATCGGAAAAGACGGTTTCACTCGCCGGAATTTTCGTTGGCAGCTTGATGGGGCCTGTTTGTCTGCAAGCGAGGGAGAACTGCGATGGGTCTTCCGCCAAACCTAGCCCGCCGGCAATGCCACCGGTGCGTGCTTGGCTGACATGGCAAGTGACACCCGCAACCCTTGGGTCGTCGAAGGCTTCAACGCAAACCTTGTGATTGGCTCCAAACAATTTCCAAGTGGTGGTGACGCAGCCGACCTCCTCGGCAAGTGCTGGTCCGCCGCCCCAGACAAATGCCACCGTGGCCGCCAAGTAAACGGCCCTACCCATTTGGCTTCGGCGCAACCGATTGTCATTGTAGAGGGGAAGGCTGTGTAAGAATGTCATGTTCATTGGTATTTTATCCGGTAATGATTAAGGAAATGGCCAGTTTTAGCCCGTAATGCT
Source organism: uncultured Methylococcaceae bacterium (assembly GCA_903857165.1). Lineage (GTDB taxonomy): Bacteria > Pseudomonadota > Gammaproteobacteria > Methylococcales > Methylococcaceae > Methylumidiphilus. The sequence continues at coordinate 9,534 of CAIODU010000375.1, forward strand.
TTGCCGGGGATGCCGTTGGTTTTCCTAGCCGATAAAATGATGCAGCGGAAGTCCGCGAATGTCGAGTGCAGACATCAATCCGCAGCCGTGTGTTTCAAGATTCATTGCTAGACACGGTACTAAAGAAGTAAAATGCAACGTTTTCTTAAATTGATTGCATGGTCAAGAAGATTTTTTTTCGATGACCGGGCAGTTGAACCCTTAGCATTAAAGTTTGTCGGAGGAATTGAGCAATGAGAGTTAAATTGGCGTGTGCTTGTGCGTTTGGGGCCTTTCTGTCTTTGGGCGCATTTAGCGAACTGGCTTCGGCTGAAGTTGCTTTGAAAGACAAAACAGAAATTCTCGGAAAGTGGACGCTTGAATCCGTTGCGCCCGGTCTGGAGAAGCCAAAAATCGTAGAAAATAGAATCTGGGAGTTTCGCGCCGATGGCGTGGTGGTGACCTCCGGGTACAACCGCCACTTCAAGAGGGATGACACCCAGCAGTTCAATTACAGCATTGTGGATGGCAAGATCAAGGCAGAGGATGCGGGTAGGCCAGGCAAGACTTTAGATTATGCCGTTTACGAAAAGACGGGCAATGTAATGATCCTGAAGGGCGGCATGGAAGGCTTTTACTTTTTCAAGAAAAATTAACTTAACTGTAAAGAGAGACTAATAAATGAAAGATTTCTTTGTGTTCGACGAAGATGATAAAAAGCTTTGGCTAGGGCTGGGTGCGGCGGGTGTCATATTTATCGTAGCCTTCACGCTTTTCGGTGGCGGCTTTATGGCTAATGTTGAGAGGGTTTTATCCGCCTTGGCGGTGGTTGTCCTTCCTGGTTTCGTCATCATGAAGCTTTATGTTGACAATTTGACCATGAGTGATAACAAGATAGCTGATAAATTGATGCTCTCTTTCGGGTTGTCTCTTTTGACCATGGTGGTACCCTATTTTTTAACGACCTACATTCGGCCCTATGTGTTCAACACAGACGAAGAGAACTGGGGGGCTATCAGTAACACCACGATGACATTTATCTTATTAGTCATGGTGATTGCCATAGCCTTTGGCGTGAAGTATTACCAGAACAAGAAAAAAAGCATGGCTTGAGACTTCTTTCGAATTATTGCCATGACTCCCCAAGAAAAACATAGCAAAGCACCCAATCTCTTCCAAATTATTGCTAGTGTTGTTGCTGCTGCTTTTGGTGTGCAGAGCAGCAAAAATCGCGAACGTGATTTTCGGCAAGGCAATGCCGCCATTTACGTAGGTGTCGGAGTAATAGCCACCATTTTGTTTGTCCTGTTGATTTACGGGACAGTCAAGTTAGTGCTTAGTTAGAGGAAGTTAGCCCGGCTGGCTTTCAAAGGCTGGAATCGCCCCTCCGGGCGCTTCCAGTCGATCAGAGCTAATGCACAGGTGTAAAAACCGGGCGATTGATTCATTCTTTGCTGTCGAGTTTTTCAAGCAGCGAGTTCGCTTCTTCCTTTTGTTCGCTGTTTCCAAGCCGGGCTACGTGCTGAAGTAATGCGCGGGCCGCCCCTGCGTCACCTAAATCGAAATAGGCCCTTGCCAAATCCAGCTTGCTTCCCATTTCGTCGGTCTCCTCCAAAGCCTCAATGGAGGCGGTATCATCTTCTTGAAAACGGTAAGTTTCTTCTGTGTCGTCCGTTTTCATTTGTCCACCATCCATAATTAAGTCTTCTTGGTTTCCCGTCTGTTGCCCCTTTTCCACGGAATGCGGGTGTAATGATTCGGATTCGCTCAATGCACCTAGTTTTGCAAGCATTTCTTCCATGCTTTCACCTGGAATATCGATTTCTTCGTCTGCAGGGTAAGTTTCAGCCTTGTCATGCGGGATGACATTTTGAACATCTGGAATGTTGATCTCATCCTCCGGCTTCTTGCTCAATTTATCCCCGTTTCCTTTGGAGGGGAAAAAGTCATAGGCAACATCTTCCTCGGGATCAACGTCCAGGCCCTTGACGTTGTTTTTTTCCTCCGTGGGTGGCGGCATCGAATAGGCATAGGACTCCACACCGTCTTCTTGACTGAAGAGATAGATATCTTCTTCAGCGTCCGCCTTCTGATCCTTTGCTGGCAGGGACTTGTCAAGCGTGATGGAACCAGCGCCTGACGGTTTGTTGCCCATGAAAAATGGGTTGCCGGGGCACATTTCACGCCCCATTTCGGCGACTTTTTCCCAAAATTCGGGTTTTGACTCTCTGTGGGTAAGTGCCAGTTCGTTTGCACATTGTTCGAATGCCTGGGCATTTTCGGTTGCGTAGTGGATTTCCAGCAATTTTAAACTGTAATCGTCCCTTTCCGGATTTTGCCCGATGGCGTTAAGTATCAAATCCTCGGCTTGTTTGTAACGACCGTAAGCAAGGTAGACATCAGCTTCCGAAAGGGGATCGACTTCCTCCATTTCTCCTCCAAGCGCATTGAAGTCGCTTGGAGTGAACTCGCTCAGGAATGAGCTTCTGAATGCCGGGGACGGTTCGGAAACATTTGACATAACATTGACCGGTTCTGGCACCGGGTTCGGCTGAAGAGTCTTTTCTCTATCGGTCAAGGTCAAAATGCTTTCTGGATTGTCAATCATCGCAGAGCGACGGCGCTTGAATTGCCATAGCAAGGCCAGCAGCAATAATCCGGTTGCTCCCCCGATTAGGTAGTAAGGCCTATCCAATACTTCCGCCAAGATTCCAGCCTCCTTTCCGGGCTGGGCCGATTCGGCTGGTTTCGGCTGCACGGAGGGCGGGGCAACCACTCGAGGGGGCGGTTTGGGCCGGGCCGCTTCCGCTGGCTTGAGAGTAGTGTCCGGCGGAAGTGTCGGTCGAACCGCTGGCATCGTGGGAGGGGCTGGAACCACTTGGGGGGACACTGGGAGTTGGGCAGCGGCAGTCTGTGTCTTGGCCGGTTCCTGGCTCGTAGGGGGCGGTACGGCGGTTAATGAGGGAGGGGCGGAAGGCGGTACCGTGGCAAGGGGTGCTGTTTGTAGACCTTGCTTTACCGCGGGTTTTTGTTGGGATTGCAGCGACGCGATCTGCTCATCCTTCAAAATCAATAATCTTTGCACTGATGACAACTGCTGTTCCAAATCTGCCAGACGCTTGCGGTAATTTTCGTTTTCCTGCTTTGCGGTATCCGCAAGTTCGAGGGCCAAGTCCTCCTTGGACTTGCCTGGCTTTCCTCTTTTCCCAGTTGTCGCCGCCTCAGCCAGTGATTTGCTTTCGGAGGGGGCCAGTAGTTGCAACTGTCCCTGAGTGCCAGTTCCTTCGTTAGTCTCGGCAAGGACAGGCTCAACTTGGGTTTTCGCTTTGGCGTTGACGGCATTGCGGGATGGGTGGGGGATGCCGGCTGCGTCGGCAAGCCGGACGACCGAGGCTTGGTCAGGGATGGTGATGGTTGCCCCGGCTTTCAGGGCATCTATGCTGGATTTGAAAAAGGCTCGGGGGTTGGCTTTGTAGATGGCAGCCAACATCTGCCGCTGGCTGGTCAAAGGATGCTGAAACTTACTGGCAATGCCCCAAAGGGTCTCATTCCTGCCAACCGGTCCATACTGTGTCCCAGTGACAGGCGACTCGTTTGTCTCTGCTGGTTTGACCGCGCTGTCCTTGGTTTCCCTGCCGGGACTGGGTGTTCGTGCGCGGGTCGATGCCAACGGGGGAGGGCTTAAGGCAGGTTGCCTTGGGGCGGGTTCGTAACTTTCCGTTTCCGGCAATTCATTATCAGTGGCATTGGCCTCATGGAAACTGTCAGGGGGATCCAGCAACACGGTGAACTCTCGCTGTAAACGACCTTGCGGCCAGTGAACCTCTACCATGAAGTCCAGAAAGGGTTCGCGGATGGCATCCTTGGAACTGACCTTGATGACATAGCCACCGTCGGGCCTTTGCAGTGTGGTGAAGCGAAGCTTAGTGAGAAGATAGCTCCTTTCGATATGGGCGCGCGCGAATGCCTCAGGTGACGCGAGTGTCACACGGATACCCGATAATTCGTCTGCATCCGAGGTTACCAGGGGGATTTCTGCGTACAGCGCCTCGTTCAACGCAGAATGCAGCCTTATGTCGCCAATGCCCAGCGCATAAGCATCCCACTGAGCAAACAAGCCCATAACAGCCAAGGTTTTTGAGATCGTTCGCACTTCGCTCGCTCCTAAATCCATTCATTTAGCAAAACCAAGCCAGCAGACAAGCTTATCGGCAGCATAGGTTTTGCGAAGACTAACCTTAGAAAAAGTTTTTTACCAATACTTCGGCAATTTGAACACTGTTCAATGCCGCACCCTTTCGAACGTTGTCGGAAACAACCCAGAGATTTAAGCCACGGGGATGTGATATGTCTTCGCGTATGCGGCCTACGAAAACCGGGTCTTGACCGGCTGCCTCAGTGACGGCGGTGGGATAGCCCCCAGGAATTTGTTCGTCGACTACCGTGATGCCCGGAGCATTGGCAAGCAGTTCCCGGGCGCGTTTAGCGGTGATTTTTTCACGCGTTTCTATATGAACCGCCTCGGAATGTCCATAGAACACGGGAACACGCACCGCTGTTGGATTGACCTGTATCGAATTGTCCTCAAGGATTTTCCGAGTTTCCCATACCATCTTCATTTCTTCCTTGGTATAGCCGTTTTCCAGGAACACATCAATATGGGGCAGCACATTAAAAGCGATTTGCTTGGGGTAGACCACTGCTTCCACGGGTTTGCCATTGAGCAGATTGGCCGTTTGTGTTGCCAATTCGTCAACGGCCTTTTTCCCTGTGCCGGAAACCGCTTGGTATGTGCATACATTGATGCGTTCAATGCCAACCGCGTCATGGATGGGTTTGAGTGCCACCAACATCTGTATCGTAGAGCAATTGGGGTTGGCGATGATCCCATGATTCTTGTATAGGGCAATGGCGTGTGGGTTTACTTCCGGCACCACAAGGGGGATGTCGTCTTGGTAACGGAATTGCGATGTGTTGTCGATGATTACGCAACCAGCGGCGGCGGCAATGGGCGCCCAGTGTGCGGACACTGATGCGCCAGCCGAAAACAAACCGATTCTGGCTTGGCTCCAGTCAAAACCTGCCACATCCAGAACTTCAAGGGTTTCTCCCCTGAATTCGACGTTCCTGCCGGCGGATCGTGCGCTGGCGAGTGGATAGACCGAACCAACAGGAAAATTGCGCTGTTCCAAGATGGACAGCATGGTCTCGCCTACGGCACCAGTGGCACCGAGAACCGCTACATTGAATGTTTTACTCATATATCATGAACTCTTTCGTTTATTGTCTGCTTGTTCGCAGGGCCGCGACGATGGCATCGCCCATTTCCACCGTACCCACGCGCCGGGTTCCGGCCGAATAAATGTCGGCGGTGCGAAAACCCGAGTCTAGGGCGGAAAGGACTGCTTTTTCGACCCGGACGGCATTCGCCCCGTCGTCGAAACTGTAACGAAGCATCATAGCCAAAGACAAAATGGTGGCGATTGGGTTGGCTATCCCTTTTCCCGTTATGTCCGGGGCGGAACCGTGGATAGGTTCATACATGCCTTTGCCGTTTTGGTCAAGGGAAGCCGACGGTAACATACCGATGGACCCGGTGAGCATTGCTGCGCAATCGGACAGTATATCGCCAAACATATTATCAGTTAGCATCACATCGAACTGCTTGGGGTTGCGCACCAATTGCATGGCGGCGTTATCGACGTAAATGTGGCTTAGCGCCACATCCGGGTATTCCTTGCCCACTTCGATCACCACTTCCCGCCACAACTCGGTACACTCCAATACATTGGCCTTATCCACGGAACACAAGCGATTGCTTCGCTTTTGAGCGATTTGGAAGCCGATGCGGGCAATTCGGCGAATTTCCGATTCGCTGTAAATCAGGGTGTTGAAGCCCTCGCGTTCGCCATTGCCGTTGATGCGGCGACCGCGCGGTTGACCGAAATAAATTCCCCCAGTCAATTCCCGTAATATCATTATATCAAGCCCTGAAACCACTTCGGGTTTGAGGGTGGATGCGTCCTCCAATTGCGGATAGAGGATTGCCGGGCGCAGATTGACGAACAAATCAAGTTCGGAACGCATACCCAGCAAGCCACGCTCGGGGCGGACCGAATAATCCAAAGGCTCCCACTTGGGTCCGCCTACCGCTCCTAGCAGGATTGAATCGGACTCCTTGGACAGCGCCAAGGTTTCGGCCGGAAAGGGGGTTCCTTTCGCGTCGTAGGCCGCACCGCCAATCAGCGCTTGTTCGGTTTCGATCCGCAAGCCAAATTCGGATTTTAGACAGTCGAGGACTTTCAGCGCTTCGGCGACAATCTCGGGCCCAATGCCGTCACCCGGCAACACAGCGATTTTCTTTGTCATGATGTGGATTTCTCCTAATTGATCACCTTGGGACCGCAAACAGCCAAGGGGCTTGCGCGGCTCGCTTGGCCTCAAACGCCTTGATGGCTTCGGCGTGTTGCAGGGTCAGGTCGATGTCATCCAGTCCATTCAGTAAACGGTGCTTCCTCGACGGATCAATATTAAAACGGAGGGTCTCCCCGAAGTGGGTGACGATGGATTGCTCGGCCAAATCCACCATCAAATTGTACCCGGGTTTGCATTCCTTAAACAGGTGGTCAACGGTGGCGCTGTCGAGGACAATGGGCAAAAGCCCGTTCTTAAAGCAGTTGTTATAGAAAATATCGGCAAAACTTGGAGCGATGATGGCGCGAAACCCGAAGTCGGCCAAAGCCCACGGGGCATGTTCACGGGAAGATCCGCAACCAAAGTTTTCGCGTGTCAACAGAATCCCTGCGTTTCGGTAGATGGGTTGATTGAGTATGAAGTCCAGGTTCAGCGGGCGATTGCTGCAATCCATATCCGGTTCGCCGCGATCCAAGTAACGCCATTCGTCGAACAAATAAGGCCCAAATCCGCTCCGCCTGATGGACTTGAGGAATTGCTTTGGGATAATGGCATCCGTGTCTACGTTTGCCCTGTCCAGCGGGACAACCCGCGAATTGATTTTCCTAAACGGTTTCAATTTTTTTCCTCCCTTTTGGTTTATCCGGCTGGGGTGTGGTTGCCGATGTATTGCCGGTAGCCTTCGGTTTTCCGGGTTGACGGGTCTGCGCCTTCGCCTTTGTGGTCGGTTTTGACTTCGAGGAATTGGCAACGGAAGGTGTGGCCCTGCGATGCGGCTTCGGTTTGTTGCTGTGGCCGTTGGAAGCCGCAGGATTGGTCGGTGCCCTTGGGGATTTTTCGGCCAAGGCACTGATATCGACGAAATGGCCATAGATGGCGGCGGCGGCGGCCATCGCCGGGCTGACCAAATGAGTGCGGCCACCGTAACCTTGGCGTCCTTCAAAGTTACGGTTCGACGTGGACGCGCAGCGTTCGCCAGGTTCGAGGCGATCTGCGTTCATCGCCAAGCACATGGAGCAGCCGGGGTCGCGCCATTCGAAGCCTGCGTCCTTGAATATCCGATCCAGCCCCTCTGCCTCGGCTTGGCGTTTCACCAAACCCGATCCAGGCACAATCAGCACCAGCTTGACACTGGCGGCTTTCTTTTTGCCCCGGGCCACCTCGGCGGCGGCCCTAAGGTCTTCAATGCGGCCATTGGTGCAGGATCCTACGAAGACTTTGTCGATCCTAATGTCGGTAATGTGGGCACCGGGTTTCAGATCCATGTACTGCAAGGCCCGGATCATGCCTTCCCTTTTGACAGGGTCTTTTTCTTGGTCAGGATCGGGTACCAAGGCGTTGACTGGAACAGTCATTTCCGGCGATGTACCCCAAGTCACCTGGGGCTTGATATTAGCGGCATCAATTTCGATCACGATGTCGAATTCTGCATTGGCATCGCTGCGCAAATCCCGCCAGAACGCTGCGGCTTGTTCGAAAGCCCCGCCTTGGGGGGCAAAGGGGCGACCCTTGATGTAGTCTATGGTTGTTTCGTCCACCCCCACTAGTCCGGCCCTTGCCCCGGCTTCGATGCCCATGTTGCAGAGGGTCATGCGACCTTCCATGGATAGTGCGCGGATGGCATCCCCACCAAATTCTATGGTGTAGCCAGTGCCACCTGCCGTGCCAATCTTGCCGATGATGGTGAGGGCAATGTCTTTGGCGGTGACTTCCGACTCGGTTTGACCGTCCACCAAGACTAGCATGTTCTTGGCTTTGCGCTGCACCAAGCACTGCGTCGCCAGCACATGTTCGACTTCTGAGGTGCCGATGCCGAAGGCAAGGGAACCAAACGCACCGTGGGTCGATGTGTGCGAGTCGCCACAGACAACCGTCATGCCGGGCAATATCGCTCCCTGCTCCGGCCCGATGACATGGACGATGCCTTGGCGGGGATCGGCAAGGCCGAATTCGGTGATGCCAAATTCGGCACAGTTTCTGTCCAGGGTCTCCACTTGCAAGCGGGAAACCGCGTCGGTTATGCCTTGGTCGCGGCCAGTGGTTGGCACATTGTGATCGACCACGGCGAGGTTGGCGCCAATCCGCCAAGGTTTTCGCCCTGCCAGCCTGAGTCCCTCAAATGCTTGCGGCGAGGTGACTTCATGCACGAGTTGGCGGTCGATGTAGATTAGGGCGGAACCGTCTGGTTCGATGCAAACCAGATGCTCGTTCCAAAGCTTGTCATATAAAGTAATACCGGTCATGGGGCCATCCGATCTAAGGCCGCCCTTAGGGGCGGCTGTGAAAAACTTCGTGAATTATGAACACTTTTCAACTGCCGGGCTAGGCGTGTCATTCGTAGCCCCTCATTGCCAAAATCCTCAGGCTAGGCTGGAAGACAAGGCCGAGAGAATTTTGGCGGTGATTTCCTGAACCCCGCCCACACCTTCAATGGTGGAATATTTCAGCAACCCTTCCTGAGCCTTTTTCTGATAGTAGCCAATCAAAGGTTTGGTTTGCCCGTGGTAGACAGCCAGCCGGTTGCGGACCGTTTCTTCATTGTCATCCTTGCGCTGCATCAAGGGTTCGCCGGTTTCATCGTCTAGATTGTCCTGCTGCGGCGGGTTGAAGACAACATGATAGCTTCGTCCAGAACCGGAATGTACGCGACGGCCGCTCAGCCGCCTGACGATTTCCTCGTCATCCACGGCCATTTCAAGTACATGGTCTATGCTGACGCCCAAATCCGCAAGCCCATCCGCTTGGGCGATGGTTCTGGGAAATCCATCCAGCAGGAAACCATTCTTGCAATCAACCAAAAGGATACGCTCTTGGATGAGCCCGAGAATTATCTGGTCGGAGACGAGATGGCCGGCATCCATGATTTTTTTCGCTTCCAAGCCAAGGGGGGTCCCTTCGCGGACAGCGGCCCGCAGCATATCACCCGTGGAGATTTGCGGAATACCGAATTTTTCGTTTATAAATTGAGCCTGGGTGCCTTTCCCCGAACCTGGGCCGCCAAGAAGGATCACTCGCATGGATAGTACTCCTCATAAAAGAGTGAATTTTGTCACAAAACGATGAAGAATGTCACCGAAGAGATAACTTAGTTGGCATATTTGTTTTAAACACGGGCTGGATGGCTGTCCGGGCCGCCTGCCAGAGTCGGGAAAAATTAGCAATTAAGCACCAAAATCAGGATTTTTGCCTAGGGTCGCCAGCATTTCCTCGGCATGGGCCAAGGTCTGCTCGGTGATGCGAACTCCTCCGAGCATGCGTGCAATTTCGTGTTTGCGCTGCCCGGACAAAAGCTTGCGCACTTGGGTTCGCGTATTCGCCTGATCGCTGGTTTTTTCAACCAAAAGGTGATGATGCCCTAGTGCCGCGACCTGATGCAGGTGGGTCACGCAGAAAACTTGGCGGTCATTCCCCAACAAGCGTAATTTCTGGCCCACAATTTCGGCCACGCCGCCGCCTATGCCGCTGTCCACCTCGTCGAAGACGAGGGTGGGTGTGGTTTTGGCATCGGTTGCCGCGACTTGAATGGCAAGGCTGATGCGCGAAAGCTCCCCGCCCGAAGCCACTTTACCCAAGGGTCGCGGCGGCAGCCCAGGGTTTGCGCTGACTTGGAATTCAATCCTGTCATTGCCGAAAGGCGCGGGGGCATTTCCCGGTTCGGGGATGGTTTCGATCAGGAATTGGCCTTGCGGCATTCCAAGCTCCCGAATCATCGCAGAAATGCGTGCCTCCAGTTTGCGCCCACCCTCGACGCGGCTTTGGGATAAGCGCAAGGCAATCTCGCGGTATTCCCTTTCGAAGGTTTCCATGGCGGATAAAAGTTGGGAGATTTTTTCCGCGCCCAGTTCCATGCTGTTGAGTTCGGTGCGCAGATTGTCGAGGTGTTGACGCAAATCGCGCGGAGAAACATGGTGTTTGCGGGCGAGGCGGTGCAGGTCGCCCAGCTTTTCGTCCAGCCACGCCATGCGCTTGGGGTCGGCCTCCATTTTTTCCAACTGGTGACGCAGTTCCCCCCCCGCTTCTTTGACCTGTATTTGCGCTTCGTTTAACAGTTCCTTGATAGGGTTGAAATCCGGGGCGACATGCCCAATGTCCGTCAATGCGTGTATGGCCTGGGCGAGTTGGGCACTGACAGAATGTTGTTCGTCGTCGTACAGCAGATCCAACTGCGTTTGGCCCGATGCGAGGATTTTTTCCATGTTCGCCTGCAGGGTCTGTTCTTCCGAAAGTGCGTCGTAGTCCAAAGCTTCGACTCCGTGCTGCTCCATTTCTTCGATTTGATAACGCAACAATTCCACTCGGGCCGCCCCGTCTTTGGCCGCTTTGGTTTTCGCGTCGAGTTCATCGCGGGTGGTGCGCCAACCCCGGAAAACGACCGCAAGGGTTTCCAGCAGGGCTTTATTGCCAGACGACTCGTCCAATAGCCTTCGCTGTTCGCTACTTTCCAGCAAGCGCAAATGGGCATGCTGCCCGTGGATTTCCACCAATTTGGAGGCCAATTCCTGCAAGGATTGCAGCGTGGCGGGACGGTTGTTGATGAATGCGCGTGAGCGTCCGTCCAAGCTTACCACACGGCGGATCAAACAGGCTTCCTCCTCATCCAGCAGTTCGTTTTCATCCAGCCATTGCCGGGCATCGGGAGCGTCTGCCAGCGAAAATTCCAGGTCGATTTCGGCGCGGCCAGCACCGGGGCGGATCAGCCCGGAGTCGGCGCGCCCCCCTAGTGCCAACCCCAATGCCGTCAGCAATATGGATTTGCCTGCCCCGGTTTCGCCAGTCAGCACGGTCAAGCCGGGGGCCAATTCCAGGGAGAGCGATTCGACGACGGCCAAGTCTTTGATGTTTAAGTTACACAGCATAGTCAGTGGGCATAACCGCCACTCCAGTTTAGTTTTTCACGGAGGATTTCAAAGAAATCGTGGTTGAGCGGATGGAGGATTCGAAAGGGGTGCGCCGCCTTGCTGATGCGAATCCGGTCGCCGATTTCAATGTCGGGGATGGATACGTTGTCGCAAGACAGCCTTGCCCGAAAATCCTTGCTCTTGCGAAAGACTATCTCAACCACGCTATCGTCGGCAATGACAATGGGACGGTAGGTGAGCGAGTGCGGATTGACGGGCACCAGTTCGATTGCCTTCAAGGTGGGATACAGGATAGGCCCGCCACCCGACAAAGCATACGCCGTCGATCCTGTGGGTGTCGATACAATCAGGCCATCGGATCGCTGGGAATTTAGAAAGATGCCGTCAATGTAAGTGACGATTTCGATCATGCTGGTGGAGTTCCAACTGTGGATGACCACTTCATTGACGGCAGTTCGTTCGGCGATGGTCACGCCATCCCTCAGTATTTCTGCCTGAAGCAGTTGTCGCCGCTCTTCCCGGAAACGGCCCTCCAGGATTTCGTCCACGGTGGTCAGGGCGGCCTGGGGGCTGATATCGACCAGAAACCCTAGCCTGCCCAAGTTCACGCCGATCAGTGGGATGCCATGATCGGCTAGGATGCGCGCCGCGGTCAGCAGGGTGCCGTCGCCGCCGATGACAATGGCCAGATCGCAATGCCGACCCAGATCTTCCAAGGGAAAACTTAGCGGAGGATCGGCGATGAAGCGGGCGCTGTTTTGCTCCACCACAACCTCCAGGCCGCATGCCTGCAAATGCCCGTACAGCTTTGGCAGGATCGACTCAATGCGGTCCGAGTCGGTTTTGCCGATCAGGGCTATTCGCTTAAAACGGGTGTCCATTAGCAGTTTGGTGGCCTACATCTGCGCTTGCAAATAGTTCTGCAATCCCAAACTCTCGATCAACCCCAATTGGGTCTCCAGCCAATCGACATGTCCTTCCTCGCTGCCCAAGATGGTTTGCAGCAGATCGCGGGAGACGAAATCGGCAACCTTTTCGCAATAGGCGATGGCTTCCCGCAACGGGGGCAACGCCTGCTGTTCGAGTTGCAAATCAGTTTGCAGCATTTCCAGTGGGTTTTCGCCAATACGGAGCCTGCCCAAGTCTTGCAAGTTGGGGAGCCCCTCCAGAAACAGAATGCGCTCGATCAGCCAATCGGCATGTTTCATTTCGTCTATGGATTCTTTGAAGACTTTTTCGTTGAGCTTGCCGAACCCCCAGTTTTTGAACATCCGGGCATGGAGAAAATATTGGTTGATCCCGATCAACTCGTTGCCCAATATGCGATTGAGGTGTTCGATGACTTTGTTGTCGCCTTGCATGAATGGCTCCTGGTTGTTGATTTTTCGATCCATGGCACTCGGCGGCCATGGCTCATGATTGAAGGTTTTGACGATTATATTAGGTACTTCTTGACACATTATCCAGTGGTTGTTAATTTTGGCACTCTGGTTATGCGAGTGCTAATGCTGTAATGAACGAAGTGTCGAAATTTTCGGGGTTGAACGAACGCGCCCAACAACTGTTGAAACTGCTGGTCGAGCGTTACATCAGCGATGGTCAACCGATTGGCTCCAGGGCGCTGTCGCGTGAGGCTGGCTTGAGTCTAAGCCCCGCGACGATCCGCAATGTCATGGCCGATCTGGAGGATTTGGGGCTGATCACAGCACCCCACACGTCCGCCGGGCGCATGCCCACGGTCAGCGGCTACCGTTTTTTCATTGACTCTCTGTTGACGGTCAAGCCCCTGCAAGAAGGAATCATCCGTCAATTTCAGCGTGGCCTGGAACATTTGGACGATGCCGGGGACATTTTGGAAACTGCCTCCAGTCTGCTGTCCGACGTGACCCACATGGCGGGGTTGGTCACTTTGCCCCGCCGGGAGGCAGTCACTTTCCGCATGATCGAATTTTTGCCCCTCTCGGAACAGCGCATCTTGGTGATTTTGGTCACCAACGAGCAGGAAGTTCAGAACCGTGTCATCCACCCATCAAAACGCTTCAGCGCGTCCGAACTGACTTCCGCTGCCAATTATTTGAACGCGGTTTATGCAGGCAAGGATTTGGTTTCAATCCGGGAAAGTCTGCTGCGCGAGCTGCAACAAACCCGCGAACAAATGAACCAGGAAGCGATCCGGGCTGCGGAAATCGCCGATTTGGCATTTCAAGCCGGCGGGCAGCGACGAAAGAAGGATTTTGTGCTGACCGGCGAAATGAACCTGATGGATTTCGACGAACTGGCCAGCATGGAGCGTCTTCGCATGCTTTTTTCAGCTTTTCGCCAGAAGGAAGACTTGGTGCACCTGTTGGACCGATGCCTGTTAAGCACGGGGGTGAAAATTTTTATTGGCGAAGAATCCGGTTATGAGCCCTTGGAACAATGCAGCCTAGTCACTGCTTCTTACGCCATCGACGATCATAACGTCGGCGTCCTCGGCGTCATCGGACCCACCCGCATGAAATACGAGCGCGTCATACCCCTAGTCGATTTGACGGCAAAATTATTGGGTGCCGCCTTGAATCACAAATCATTGTCCCCATCTTAAAACCCGGATATTAATCAATCATACGCTCCACCCTCAAGCCTTGGGCGCGAAGGTGGGTCTAGTTGTCATTAGGAGTTAGCGAACAATGAGCGAAGACCAGTCTTTGCAAGAAGACAAAGATTTAAAACCGGCGATTGAGGCCGAGCCAGAATTGCTTCTGGCGGAGGAAGAAATGCCGCTGATAGAGGGTGTATTGGTCGAGGACGGAGATGAACCGCCTTTGGTGGATGCCGTCTTCGATGAACCGGAAGCCACTGAGGATTTAACCCCCCAATTGGCAAACGCATTACTCAAAGCCGACGAATATCGGGACCAGTCCCTGCGCACACTGGCGGAAATGGATAATTTGCGTAGGCGCACCGAGAAGGAGGTTGGGGATGCGCGCAAATACGCCGTGGAAAAATTTGCCCGCGAGTTGCTAGTGGTGCTGGACAGCCTCGAATTGGGCATCCAGGCTGCGGCTGGCGACACCCCCGAGGTGGTCAAGCTGCGCGAAGGCAGCGAACTGACGCTTAAGCAGTTTTTTGGAGTATTGGAAAAATTCAACGTCAAGCCCATCGAAGCCTTAGGCGCAAAATTCGACCCCACTTTCCACCAAGCGATGACCTTGGAGCAAAACGATGAAGTCGAGCCGAACACGGTGGTGAAAGTGTTCCAAAAAGGCTATACGATCAACGATCGCCTATTGCGCCCGGCCATGGTTGTCATCGCCAAGAAGGCTTGAAACGGGAAACCGCCGACCCCATAACTTCCCACAGTAAACATAATTTACCTGACACAACACAGAATTCCACTTTTCGGAGAACTCCATGGCCAGAATTATCGGTATAGACCTCGGCACCACCAACTCTTGCGTCGCCATCCTCGAAGGCGGTAAAGCCAGGGTGATCGAGAACAGCGAAGGCGCACGCACCACGCCTTCCATCATCGCCTTCACCAGCGACAACGAAATCTTGGTAGGCCAGTCCGCCAAGCGGCAAGCCGTCACCAACCCCCACAACACCCTGTTTGCAGTCAAGCGCCTGATTGGGCGCCGCTTTAAGGACGACGTGGTGCAGAAAGACATCAAGATGGTGCCCTACAAAATCACCGAAGCCGACAACGGCGATGCGTGGATTGATGTGCATGGCAAGAAGATGGCACCGCCGGAAGTGTCCGCCCGCGTCCTGATGAAGATGAAAAAGGACGCAGAAGCCTTCCTAGGCGAAGAAGTCACCGAAGCGGTCATCACCGTACCGGCCTACTTCAATGACTCCCAGCGCCAGGCTACCAAGGACGCAGGGCGCATTGCCGGTTTGGAAGTCAAGCGCATCATCAACGAGCCGACAGCCGCCGCGTTGGCTTACGGCATGGACAAGAAGCGTGGCGACCAGAAACTTGCCGTGTATGACTTGGGCGGCGGCACCTTCGACATCTCCATCATCGAAATTGCCGAAGTCGATGGCGAACACCAGTTCGAAGTGCTCTCCACCAATGGCGACACCTTCCTCGGTGGGGAAGACTTCGACTTGCGCATCATCGACTATCTGGCGGAAGAGTTTAAAAAGTCCAGCGGCATCGACCTGCACAATGACTCTTTGGCACTGCAACGCCTGAAGGAAGAGGCGGAAAAGGCCAAGATCGAACTGTCGTCCAGCCAGCAATACGACATCAACCTGCCCTATATCACCGCCGATGCAACCGGTCCCAAGCACCTTAACTTGAAAATGACCCGCACCAAGCTGGAATCTTTGGTGGAGGATTTGATTGACCGCACCAAAGGGCCCTGCCTCACCGCATTAAAAGATTCTGGCCTGAAGCCCTCGGAAATTGACGAAGTTATCTTGGTCGGCGGCCAGACCCGCATGCCCAAGGTGCAGGAATACGTCAAGAACATCTTCGGCAAAGAGCCGCGCAAAGACGTGAACCCGGACGAAGCGGTCGCGGTTGGCGCGGCGATTCAGGCCGGCGTGTTGGGCGGGCAGGTCAAAGATGTGCTGCTGCTTGACGTGACCCCGCTGTCACTGGGCATTGAGACCTTGGGCGGCATCCTGACCAAGTTGATCGAGAAGAACACCACCATCCCGACCAAGACAGCCCAAGTCTTCTCGACTGCCGAAGACCACCAACAAGCGGTGACGGTCCACGTCCTGCAAGGCGAGCGCGAAATGGCGCGGGACAACAAGTCCTTGGGCCGCTTCGACCTGAGCGACATCCCGCTGGCCCCGCGTGGCATTCCGCAGATCGAAGTCAGCTTCGACATCGACGCCAACGGCATCCTGCATGTCGGCGCGAAGGACAAGGCGACGGGCAAGGAAAACAAGATCATCATCAAAGCCTCCAGCGGCTTGTCGGATGATGAAGTCAAGCGCATGATTAAAGAAGCCGAGATGCATGCCGAGGAAGACAAAAAGATTCATGAGTTGATCACCGCCCGCAACCATGGGGATTCGGTCATCCACACCACCAATAAGACCTTGCACGAACTCGGCGACAAGGTGGAAGCGGACGAAAAATCCAAGATCGAAGCGGCAATTGAGGAATTGAAGAAAGTCATCAACGGCGAAGACAAGGAAGCCATCGACAAGAAGACCGAAGCCCTGACCGACCTCGCCAGCAAACTCGCCGAGCGTCTCTATGCCCAGCAACCCCCCGGTGCGGGTGGCCCGGACATGGGTGGCGAACAGCCTTCGTCCGGTCCGTCGGAAGGCGGCAAGGCGGAAGATGTTGTGGATGCGGAGTTTGAGGAAGTTAAGGATGATCATAAAAAATAAGCCTGCTAAAAAAATAAGCTGGCGCTTATTTTTTTAAATGGAAAACAACGGGCGAACTGAGAGGTTTGCCCGTTGGATTTTAAAAATACTAAAAAGTTATTGAGTCAGCAGCAATAGGAGGTAGGTATAACAAAATTATAACGCTTATGAACTATATTTAGTTCGATAAATTTTGAAGTAAAACAACCAATTTAATCTTGCTTTTATACCGTTAGGGTATAGCTAAAATACAATCTTCATAATGTGTAAGGCATAACAAATCCCAATGCCTTTCATATTTTACTTAAAAGGGGATTTATTGGTTGTTAAATATGGTTGCTTACTTGAATAATCCAGAACTTAGCGGATATCTGAAAATTAAAATTTTCTTCTATTTTGAAGATTCAGATAAAGTGGAAACAAAAACTCTTAAGTTGAATGGTAAAGATTTTGATTTTGAAGAAGGTGGTGATCATAAAGCATCTTTCCTTTTTTCATATAAAGACCATCAAGAGCGGTTCGAAATTCTTATAAATTTTTCCGTGGAAAACAGGCAAATAGATAGATGGGATATTTTAGTACACGGGTCTAATGTTAGTTATGAAATAATTGCGGATAAACTCAATGTTCCAGATAAATTATTAAATTGGGATATTGATTATGATTCATAACTCAGCCGGGTAGGTCGGGCAACGGCTTTATCGTTGCCCGACAACAACCGGATGAATCGGCGGGCAAACACAAGACGCTCGCTCGTTCCCAAGCTCCAGCTTGGGAACGCGGTTTTGGAAGCTCCGGCTTCCCGTAATAAGTCAATCTAGAGTGAAAGACGTCCCCAAACTGGAGTTTGGGAACCAGCCGAATTTTGTTATAAATTTCTATAGCTAATTTGTTAATTGCATAGTAGGTGATAGAGATGGAAAGAAACGTCCAATATTTTGACGGGATAAAATATGAAAATATTAATGGTCATGTTTGCCTCCTTCTTTTAGAAACAAAATCTTTAAATCAGATTGCAACTCCAATTAAGGTACAAAGTTATACATATTATGGCTCTAAAAATGGAGGCGATTGGATCGTGGAGATTGTCTCTTTATATGGCCCTACATTTCAAAAAAGAACCAAATTTGAGAATGTAGAATCTGCAAGGTTATTTCTTAAATCCATGTTTTATTGTTAAATAAGGTTAAATATGATTACTACAGAAAAGGAATTAGCTGAAGCACTTAAAAAAAATCAAAATAGGATAGAGATAGAAGGCGACCTAACAAAGAAAGCATTTAGAATAATAGCTACAGGCCAAGTTGCATGGGCTGTTGCAATTGTTGCAATTTCTATCGGATTGGCAACCGCGTTTTTAATACTAAAAGTTCCTGCAGCACCTGCATCTCGTTCACTTCCTGTATTAGGTGGTGGAGCACTTTTTGCCTTTGCTTTTGCTCCTTATCCTGTCGCTGTATCAGTATTAGGAACGGAAGTGGCTATTTCTGCTGTTTCAATTGCTTTTGCTACAGGCGGTATAGCGGCTGGCATTGCCGCTCTCAACTCGTTAAGGAAATATAAAATTGTAAGTAAACGTGATAACTTTTTGGTGTTGGAGAGAAAATAAGCCGGGTAGATCGCGCAAATCCGCCGGAAAACAACCGGATAAATCGGCGAGCAAACAAAAAGACGTTTGCCCGCCCTACGTTTTAATCTCGTTAATCTCGTTCCCACGCTCCTGCGTGGGAATGCCTCCGGCGACGCTCCTGCGTCGTGGGATATTATATAAAAAAACGGATCGGTTTGGATTATAATCTGGGTAAGGAATAAGGAGTAACTATGAGTTTTTGCTCGTTCCCAAGCTCCTGCTTGGGAATGCGGTCTTGGAAGCTCCAGCTTCCGTTAACGGTTATAATGGAACTTTATATCAATTCAATAACAGGTATATTCTTATGTTAGACATGGTCGAACTGCACGGCTTGCCAGCGTTGGAAAAACTAAAGATCATTGAAGCTCTTTGGGCGGATTTGGCAAATGATGAAAATAACATCCCCAACCCACCATGGCATGAACGGGAATTGCTGAAAACAGAAGAAAGGTATATGAATGGCAGTATTGAAATGGTGGATTGGCAGCAAGCAAAAAAAGAATTACGTTCACAGTTTGCTCGTTCCCAAGCTCCTGCTTGGGAATGCGGTCTTGGAAGCTCCTGCTTCCCAGGATAAGGCAAGCAAGAGCTTGTAAGGCCGGGATTCCCAAGCTGGAGCTTGGGAACCAGCGCAAATTCTCGTTCCCACGCCCCTGCGTCCTGCGTCACTGCCATTAAGTTAAGCCGTCATACCGGCATGGACCGCCGGTATCCAGATTGCAGTGACGCCCCCAAGCCCGCGCCATCCCTGGAGCCTGGGTTCCGGCGGTCCATGCCGGAACGACGATGTTTTGTTAACTTAATGGCAGTGACGCTCCTGCGTGGGAATGCCTCCGGCGACGCTCCTGCGTTGTGGGATATTATTATAAAGAAGCGGATCGGTTTGGATTATTATCTGGGTAAGAAATAAGGAGTAACTATGAGTTTTGATTGGAGCGAAAAAAAAGCGCATTCAAATCTAAATCGTTTATTATTGGTTTCTTATACAGAACGTGGCGATACGATAAGAATAATTAGTGCAAGACTGGCAACCCGAAATGAGAGAAATGCTTATGAGCAAGCCTGAAAGCGATAATGATGAACTTAGACCAGAATATGACCTAAGTTCTCTAAGAGTCAGAAAGCTAGGTTCTGGTCGCACATCTTTTGGCCCTATCATCCGTCTGGAACCTGATGTTGCCGAGGTTTTCCCCAATGCTATGGCTGTGAACGAGGCGTTGCGGTTTTTGATAAGAATAACCAAAGAAAATAACGCGGTAAGGCGTAATTCGTAACCCGTATTTGCTCGTTCCCAAGCTCCGGCTTGGGAATGCGGTCTTGGAAGCTCCAGCTTCCGTTAACGGTTGTCTCGTTCCCACGCTCCAGTATGAAAACTAAGATGTTACGTTTTGGAATGTGAGATCATGATCGAATATGATTTTGAATGGGATGTGAACAAAGCCATTTCCAATAAACGCAAGCACGGTGTTTCATTTGACCGAGCCTCGCGTGTATTCCTAGATCCATTGTCATTGACGGTATATGATGAAACACACAGTGATTATGAAGAACGCTGGAATACCTTGGGTTTGGATACCATAGGGCGACTGCTGGTCGTTGCCCACACCTTCCAATGGACTGATCCAAGCAGAGCAAGGGTGCGAATAATTTCTGCTCGGATTGCCACGAAAGAAGAACAGCGATGTTATGAAAACAAACCCCATTAATCCTCTTGCACAGGTGAGTTTATGAATGGCATTACTTCCACGACGGAAAATGAAGATTTGACCCCTGAAATTGATTTCAGCCAAGGCATAAGAGGTAAGTTTTACCAACCTGAATTAAAGCTAAATTTGCCGGTTTATTTAGACGAGGACGTGCAAAAGGTTCTCGCTACTATTGCCGAAAAAAAAGGCATGGCTATTTCAGATGTTGCCAACGACTTATTGAAGAAAGATATTGCAATTATGGAATTGGGTTTTTAATGTAGCCTGGAGGGCAAACGGCTTTATCGTTTGCCCACGCGGAACGAAACTCAACGGGGTAAGGCGCAATAGCGACTTGCCGCGCATTGCGCCGAATGGTTAATCTCGTTCCCACGCTCCTGCGTGAGAATGCCTCTTGCGGCACTCCTGAGGTACGAAGCGCATCAATCGCAAACGATGCGCCTCCTTCGTCGGCACATCCTACGCGGGTTCGTAAGGCGGAATACCAAAACTCAACAAGGTATAATATGAAAACTTACACGGCAATTGTGGAACGATGCTTGGATACCGGGCTATATGTCGGTTTCATTCCGGGCTTTCCTGGGGCGCATACCCAAGCCGAAACTTTAGATGAGTTGAATCAAAATCTGCGTGAAGTCGTTAAAATGCTATTGGAGGATGGTGAGCCGATTCTACAAACTGAGTTCATTGGCACACAGAATGTAGCCATTGCTTGAATATGGGCAACTTACCAATTCTAAAGCCTCGCGAGGTTCAAGCCCTACTTGAAGCACTCGGTTTTATCGAAGTCAGGCAACGGGGTTCGCACAAACAATTCAGGCATCCCGATGGTCGTTGAACAACGGTTCCATTCCATGTTGGTCGGGATGTTTCTCCTGTTTTGTTAAGGCAGATAGCAAAGGATGTTGGTTTAACAGTTGGTGAACTAATTAAACGGCACTAAATGGGAAAATGAATGAAGACTACCAAGCACTGCAATTATTAGCCATGCTGGAAAAGTATGAGGAAGATTTATGAACAAATATCTTGTCGAAATATTCTGGTCAGATGACGATGCTGGTTATATCGCAATCGTACCGGATTTGCCCGGTTGTTCGGCCTACGGGGAAACCTTGGAAGAAGCTGCCCATGAAATAAAGGATGCCCAAGAAGCGTGGTTGGAAGCCTGCCTTGCTTCCGGTGAATCTGTTCCTCAGCCATTTGCGCAAGCTAGAAAGGCTGCATGAATTGTTATCTCGTTCCCACGCTCCTGCGTCACTGCCATTAAGTTAAGCCGTCATACCGGCATGGACCGCCGGTATCCAGATTGCAGGGACGCCCCCAAGCCCGCGCCATCCCTGGAGCCTGGGTTCCGGCGGTCCATGCCGGAACGACGATGTTTTGTTAACTTAA
>CAIODU010000376.1 GCA_903857165.1 uncultured Methylococcaceae bacterium
CCATTAAGTTAAGGATTTTTCCGTTCGCCCCGAGCTTGTCGAAGGGTGAACGGGAAAATCCAACTCATTGGAAGTTAAGCCGTTCATGGTTCGACAAGCTCACCACGAACGGCTTAACTTAATGGAAGTGACGCTGGAGCGTGGGAACCAGACGAATTCCCCTAACCCCTTTTTTTCCTTGTTCCCGCGCTCCATCGCTTATCGTCATACACAATTCCCGCCGATCCAGAAAACACCGTCATTCCGGCGTGGATGCCGGAATGACGGGTTGTCTATCGGCACTTTGGCTCACAAGGCCGTAAGGCTCAATAGCGGCCCCGCCGTGTATTGCGCCGAATGAGAAGGTTCCAAGTTTATGGCAGAACACGGCTTGCGCATCATCTTTTATAACGAAACCAGAACAGCATTGATATACTTTGCCTATTTGAGGAAATCATAATGCCATCCAAACAACATCCCCTCGTCAGCACAACCTGGCTGGCCGAACATTTAGGCTCGCCAAACCTCGTCGTATTGGACGGCAGTTTTTTCATGCCCAACCAAAACCGCAACGCCAAGGCCGAATACAACCAAGCCCATATTCCCGGCACACAGTTCTTCGATATTGATAAAATTGCCGATCATTCGACGAATTTGCCGCACATGCTGCCTAGCCCGGAAGAATTTGCCGAAGCCGTCGGCAAGTTGGGCATAGGCAACGACACTCTGGTTGTCGTCTATGACAGTAATTTCTTCATGGCTTCGGCACGCGTCTGGTGGACTTTCCGCATTTTCGGCCATGCCCAAGTGGCGGTTTTGGACGGTGGCTTGGCCCGTTGGCGTCAACAAGGGCGGTCTGTGGACGCAGAGTCCGTTCAAGCACAGCCGAAAAGCTTCACCGCCAGTTTCCGCCCTGAACTTGTCCGTACCATTGAACAGGTTAAAATTCTACTCGGCCAGCCCGATGCGCAAATCCTCGATGCCCGAGGCCCAGGTCGTTTCCACGGCACCGAGCCGGAACCCAGGCCAGGCGTTCGCGGTGGACACATGCCCGGCAGCCGCAACCTGCCCTACAAAACCCTGTCGGACGAAGCCAGTTTCTGCCTGAAACCTTTGGTTGAATTGGAAGCGCTGTACCGTCAGACCGGGATCGACAGTGCCAAGCCGGTTGTCACCACCTGCGGCACGGGTGTCACTGCGTCGATTTTGGCTTTAGGTTTGTATCTGCTCGGCAATGAAACCGTCGCAGTGTATGACGGCTCGTGGACGGAATGGGGCGCGAGGGAGGATGTGACGGTGGAGGTGGGGTGATGGCTGGGGCAAACCTTGCGATCACATTTAGCTTAATTCACCGATGCTACGCAGTCAGGTGGATTTAGATGCGCACAGTAACCCACGGATAACATCCCTTCAAGGGATGTTATCCGTACTTTCATGGCAACCCAACAAATTGGAAATCACCTTAGGGATGATGCCCGCCAGCCGGTGCCGCGCCCCCGGAAGTTTGCGTCAGTTCTTTCTTTATCACCGTATGGTCATCAATTTGAAGTAAAGTGATGCCTTGATCCATGACATAGCGGCATTCGACGCGTTTCGTGGTGCCGACGTTATTCCACACCAACTTGACGAACGCTGTGCGGTCAGAGTCCGATTCGCTGGGGGAATAAGGGTTGTCGCCGATCTCTTGCTTGACTGCCGCTGTACACTTGTCCAGCGCCAAGCTGCTAAGCAAGCTGGACGTTGCCAGAAAAGCCCCGGATCTCTTTTCTTGCTCTGTTTCCTTGGTGGTGCCGATGATGACGAAACCCACCACCATGACAGCAACTACCGCGATTAAAGCTTTAATGACTTGTGATTCCATAAGTTTGCCTCTTTGTGTTTATAGCTTTTGGGGATTTGACTATAGCAAAAAATAGGCTGGAAGTGGGAAATGCTCTATCTTCTTTTAATTTTTATCAACTAGGCACACAATGTACCCGTTAAAATCCGTTAGCCCCACACTGTTTTTTTTCTGCGTCCGGCCCAAGTCTATTTTAAGGTTCAACCATGTCAAACAACGTTAAGCCATCGCCAAAACCCTCCTGCGAACCATCCCCTGTAACCGATGCCCGCACCGGAGTAAGTAAGGAGGATATCAAACAATCTTATCTCGACAATCTATTTTGCGGCATGGGTCGTGCGCCGTTGATTGCCTCGTTAAATGATGAATATATGGCGTTGGCCCTGACTGTCCGCGACCGTGTCCTCCAACACGGCGTCTTTACTTTGGAGACTTACCAACAGCAAGACGTGCGCGTGGTTAGCTACCTGTCGGCGGAATTCCTGCCTGGCCCGCACCTTGCCAACAACCTGCTCAACCTAGGGATCACCGGTCAGACACGGGAGGCGATGGCCGAACTTGGCTTGCAACTGGACGAGTTGATCGAGCAGGAGGAGGAACCCGGCCTCGGCAATGGCGGCTTGGGCCGGCTGGCCTCGTGTTATATGGATTCTTTGGCCTCGCTGCAAATTCCCGCCGTGGGTTATGGCATACGCTACGAGTTTGGCATCTTCGACCAGACGATCCGCGACGGCTGGCAAGTGGAAATCACCGACAAATGGCTGCGCTTCGGCAACCCTTGGGAAATTCCCCGCCCAGAAATGGCTTACGATGTCGGTTTCGGCGGTCATACCGAGGCCACAACCGACGCGCAGGGTGGCTTGACCTTCCGCTGGGTTCCGGAAACGGTCGTCAAGGGCATCGCCTACGACACGCCCATACTGGGATACCATGTGGGCACTTGCAATTGGCTTCGTTTATGGAAGGCGGAGGCGGTTGAATCCTTTGATTTCGCCGCCTTCAACCATGGCGATTATTATCGTGCGGTCGAAGACAAGATGTTTTCCGAGACCATCACCAAGGTTCTTTATCCTAACGATGAAGTGGCCGAGGGCAAAGCCTTGCGGCTGAAGCAACAATATTTCTTCGCCAGTTGTTCGCTGCAGGACATGATCCGCATTCACTTGCAGTTAGGGCGCAGTTTGGAGCAGTTTCATGAAAAATGGGCAGTCCAACTCAACGATACCCATCCGTCCATAGCCGTGGTCGAGTTGATGCGCCTGCTGCTGGACAAATACCAAATGGACTGGAATGTTGCCTGGGCGGTCACCTGCAATACCTTCGCCTACACCAACCATACGCTGCTGCCCGAGGCGTTGGAAAAATGGCCTTTATCGCTGTTCGGCCAGATACTGCCCCGTCATTTGGACATCATCTACGAAATCAACCGGCGCTTCCTTGACGAGGTTGCCGCGAAGTTTCCCCAAGACAGGGATCGGCTTGCCCGCCTTTCTTTGATCGACGAGAGCGACGAGCGCTATGTGCGCATGGCCCACTTGGCAACGGTAGGCAGCCACCATGTCAACGGGGTTGCCAGGCTCCATTCGGATTTGCTGAAACGGACAGTCATGCGTGATTTCGCCGAATTGTGGCCGGAGAAATTTGTCAATGTCACCAACGGGGTGACGCCTAGGCGTTTCGTGGCGTTGAGCAATCCGCATTTGTGCCAACTCATCACAAACCACATAGGCGAGGGCTGGCTTAACGACCTCAACCGACTGCGTCAATTGGAGCCGCTGGCGGTGGACAAGGAATTCCAGCAGCAGTGGCGCGAAGTCAAATTGGCCGCCAAACGGAAGCTTGCCAGCTTGATCGGGCAGCGCACCGGGGGGGTGGTCGATCCAGAATCAATGTTCGACATCCAGGCCAAGCGGCTGCATGAATACAAGCGGCAGCATTTGAATGTGTTGCATATCCTCACTCTTTACCTGCGTTTGAAGCGCGACCCGCAAGCGGACATCCCCGCCCGTACCTTCATCTTCGGTGGCAAGGCTGCGCCCGGTTATTTCATGGCCAAACTGATCATCAAGCTTATCAATGCGGTGGCCGAGGTGGTGAACCACGACCCGGATGTGCGCGGCCGGTTGAAAGTGGCGTTCTTTCCCGACTTCAACGTGAAAAACGCCCAACACATCTACCCGGCTGCCGATTTGTCCGAGCAAATTTCCACCGCCGGCAAAGAAGCCTCTGGCACGGGCAATATGAAATTCTCCCTGAATGGCGCATTGACCATAGGGACGCTGGACGGCGCGAATGTCGAAATCCGCGAGGAGGTTGGGGCTGATAACTTCTTCCTGTTCGGACTTGACGCCGAACAGGTCGCCGACCTGAAGTCGCGGGGTTACAGGCCCCGTGACTACTACGAACGGAACGACAACCTTAGGTTGGTATTGGATTTCATCGCTTTTGGGGCCTTGGCGGACGGCGATACGGAACTTTTCCGTCCACTGGTGGAAAACTTGCTTAACCAAGACCCTTACCTTGTATTGGCCGACTACCAAGCCTATGTGGATGCCCAGAGCCAAGTCAGTGATCTTTGGCGGGACAGCCAGGCATGGACCGAAAAGTCCATCTTAAACGTCGCGCACATGGGCAAGTTTTCCTCGGACCGCTCGATTCGCGATTACTGCCAAACTATTTGGAATGTAAAGGCGGTATCCGTGGAAGCGGAACCCTCGCCACAAAGGACTGGGGGCAAACCGCGGATTGACGGCATCGCGCAGAGGTGAAGTTTATGACCAAGGGGCTTTATATTACCAGCGCGGAACCCTACAGCGGCAAAACCATCATGGTGCTGGGACTGATGGAGTTTTTGGTGGGTCGAATCGGGCGCATCGGTTTTTTCCGCCCTCTCATCCATAATCATAGGAAAGTCGATCCATTTATCAGCCTGATCATGTCACGCTACCAAATGCCCCAACATCAGGAAACGATGTTCGGATGCACATTTGGAACCGCCCGGGATTTATTGGTCGAAGGCAGGCAAGAGGATCTTTACAGCCTGATTTTGGAAAAATACAAGGCTCTCGAAGCCCAATGCGACTTCGTGGTCTGTGTGGGAACGGATTACACCGATGCGGCCATTTCGGTGGAATTGGAGTTCAACATGGCGATGGCCAACCACCTCGGCATTCCGATGTTGCCGGTGCTAAAAGGGAAGGACAAGCCTGTTAGCCACATCCTCGAATCGACACAAGTGATCGTCAATCTGTTGCGCGATCACCGCTGTGACATTTTGGCCGTGGTCATCACCCATGTCGCCCCTGATAGCCGGGAAGGCATGCTTTTCGTGTTGGGCCAAGTGTTCAAAGACGATTTCCCGATCTATGCCATTGCAGAAGACCCGCGCCTGCAAAAACCTACGATAGGGGAGGTTGCCGAGTCAATTGATGCGGTATTGGTCAGCGGAAGTAAGGATTTGTATGATGGTCTGGTAAGAAGCATCAAGATCGCCGCCATGGAATTGCCCAATTTCCTGGAGCAAATCGAGGAGGGCAGCCTGATTATCACGACGGGTGACCGATCCGACATCATTCTAGGTGTGTTGGCCGCAGAGCTTTCCGGTTTATACCCGCACATCGCGGGCCTTATATTGACCGGAAAATTCAAACCCGCACACAACATCCAGCAGCTTGTTGAATGCCTCGGGGCCAAAACCTTGCCGGTCTTTGCCGTGAACGAGGACACTTTTTCCACGGCGATTGCCGCTGATGCCGTCGAGTGCTGCATAGGCCCAAGGGACCAACGCAAGATCGCCGCCGCCCTCGGCCTAGTGGAATGCTCGGTAAACCTGCATGAAATAGTGGATCGTGTCGCCTTGACACCTTCCGAACATATGACGCCGCTAATGTTCCAGTACGAGTTGATTCATCAGGCCCAGCGCAACCGCAAACACATCGTGCTGCCTGAAGGAATGGAGGAGCGTGTGCTGAGAGCCGCAGAAATAGCACTGTTCCGGGATATTTGCGACATCACCCTGTTGGGCAACGAACAGGATATCCGCCGCAAAATCAGTTCATTGGGCCTGTCGCTGGAGAAGGCATCAATCATCGACCCGATGACTTCCGGGTGGCTGGACACATTTTCCGACACCTATTACGAACTGCGCAAACACAAGTGCACATCCAAGCAACTGGCTTATGAAATCATGGCGGAACCCACTTTTTTCGGCACCATGATGGCCCACCTAGGCTATGTGGACGGCATGGTCTCCGGTGCCACGCACACCACGGCCGACACCATTCGCCCTGCCTTCCAAATCATCAAGACCCAACCTGGCATTTCCATCGTATCCAGCGTATTTTTCATGTGCCTGGAAGACCAGGTCCTCGTTTATGGCGATTGCGCCATCAATCCAGACCCCTCGGCGGAACAACTGGCGGATATTGCCATCAACTCGGCGTTGACGGCACAGGCTTTCGGCATTGAGCCACGGGTGGCGATGCTCTCCTATTCGACAGGCGAGTCCGGCCAAGGCCCCGAGGTGGACAAAGTGCGCCTGGCAACCCGCATGGCGCAGGAACGCCGCCCCGACCTCAAGATCGAAGGCCCGCTCCAGTATGACGCGGCAATAGATATTGATGTTGCGAAATTGAAGTCGCCTGACAGCAAAGTGGCGGGGCATGCGACGGTATTCATCTTCCCCGACCTAAACGCCGGCAACAACGCTTATAAAGCGGTCCAGCGTGCCGCAGGGGCCGTCGCCATCGGGCCAGTCCTGCAAGGGCTGAACAAACCGGTCAACGATCTGAGCCGGGGGGCTTTGGTGTCGGACATCGTGAACACCATAGCGATTACGGCGATTCAGGCGCAGTTGTAACTACAGCGTTTTCAACATCAATGAATTACTTTTTGAAGATGAAAACGCTGTATCAGTGAATCCACCTGAACCAACCGTAAACAATCACCTCCCTATCGCAAATTTCGATTAATTGGTTCACAATGATCCCAACATTCTGAACATTTTCGTCCCCCATGCAACTGAGCGACCACAGCCTGCGACAGATCGATGAAGCCTACCTGAAACGGTTGGGAG
>CAIODU010000377.1 GCA_903857165.1 uncultured Methylococcaceae bacterium
ACTCTCAAGGGTACGTCCAACCTGCGGTAGCGGCTACCCAGAACCTCTTGCAATTGCTCCTCCCGCACTGGCGTAATGGTCGCCCCTTCCAAGCCACTGGCACCTGCAAAAAATTCCAATGCAGCAGCGGGATAGTCAAGGATTAGGTTTTTGAAAGCTTGGTCGTGGTCCATTTTATTTTATGCCTTATTTAACCACGGCACTTTAGCGATTTCAGTAATGCCGGTTTTACACCCATTTTACTCTAAAAATATCTATGTGACGTAGAAGGATGGGCTGAGCTTGCGAAGCCCATCAACAGTGCAGGTCTGAAAACGCGAATGATGCGCCTCGTTCCTCGGCACATCCTTCTACAATTTTCACCGATTATTCAAGTGAAATGGGAGTAAGGGATTGGAGGATTTCTTTAATTTATATCTCTTCAGGTGATGCCAACACAATCGCTTTGGCGAAATCCTCAAAGTCCGTCAATCGGTAGCGGGCTATCGCGTAGACAATGGCCCAGTTGATGGCATCATAGTTATGAATAGCCAAATTCCGAAATCCTACCGCCTTTTTCATGCGTCCGGCCAGATCGGCATTGATGATTCCAGCTTCCATCAAAATATCAAATGTTTGCCCCATGGTGTCCGGCGGGGAAAGTTGGGTTCCAGCTATAAGATGCGCACCTATGTCAACGCAAAGCTGAACAGCGCGAGTCAGGTTCAACGCGAGAATATCTTGAGCGTCGTAATCTTCCGATAACGCATCCACATCCTTCGGGCATTTCTCTTTGACCCGGCGCAGACAGCGCCGCAAAGATTCCAGTTTTTGCCCTATCAAATTCCAATCCATGCCAACCTCCTTTCACGAAGAATTCTGTTCCGATAAGGCATAAAATCCGCCTGATTGAATAGGTGCTTGCTCAGTATCAAAGCGTAGCGGGTATCGTCCCCCAACACTTTTCGCCCACCTTTGATAATTTGCCCTAGCAAGGGTTCACCGACTGTCATCAAATCCACCAAGTCAACCGGTCGCCCTATGGACTCCGCCAAATCCATAATCAATTGCATCTTTTCATTCACGTCAAGCGGTCTATCGGTACTGACGGCTAAATCAATATCACTGTCAATGCCAGCGTCATCCCTTGCCAGAGAACCAAATAGCACCGCCAGAAGAATCTGAGGATGTTTTTTCAAAACCCGCCTGATAAGCGCATCAATTTCAGTAAAGTAGGCCGGGCAAGTTTTTTCCCGGCCATGAAAACTACCAAATTGCATATTACAGCGTTTTTAATGTCAATGAGTTACTTTGTATCATTTGTAGGGGTGGGCCATGCCCGCGATAAACTGACCACGAGGGATAAAAACCGCGCAAATACGGGTAGGCGATGCCAGGCCGAACATTTCCACGCATGAAAATGTCAAGTAGCACCAACCTCCCCCTACCAAAAAGTCCGCCCGTCACCTTTAATCCTTGACCACATCCTCCGGTGTAGCCGCGGTAAGGATGCGTTCGCTCCACCGCAACAGAGCTTCCGCGTCCGCCAACCGTATCCGCTCCCGCAAGGCATCCGCTAGAGGCCCAAAGCGAAGTTCCAGTAGCCGTAGCAGCAACTCGGCTTCCCCCTCCTGGCGACCCTCCTGCCGACCCTCCTGCCGACCCTCCTGCCGACCCTCCTGCCGTCCTTCATTTCGGCCTTCATTTCGGCCTTCATTTCGGCCTTTCTGCCAGCCTTCTTCAAGTAATGTTGCCACTAAACCCATGGTGTTATCCCCCGCGTTTTCAATATATTCGGCGCGGTAACGCGCCACCTCATCTTCGCGCAAATCCGCGTAGGAATCAATGAACCCGACATACTTACGCTGCTTGTTCCAATCCGGCTCCAAGGTCAACAGACCGTCCAAAGCGTGGGCGTATACCTCCACCCGTCGCTCCCGTGGATGCTGCATATTGGGCAAGTTGAGCCGGGCCACGATATTCCTACTGTCCAGGTAACGCTCCGCCGATACCCGCGCCAACTCGCAATAGATGAAGCGGAAGGACAGGTAGATGTCCTCGCCGTTTCCCAGGCGCAGGTCATTCGGGAACTCGCCTTGGCGTAGAAAAACCACTACCGGCACTACTTGTGTCGTCTTCAATAATTCAGCCAAATCCAAGCAATAATGGGCCAGACGGTGGATGGAAAATCGACGGGGTTCGGTTTCCTCCTCCACCACGAACAGCACCGCCGCCCTGCGCCCGTCCGGCCATTCCACTCTCAGGGGCACGTCCAACCTGCGGTAGCGGCTACCCAGAACCTCTTGCAATTGCTCCTCCCGCACTGGCGTAATGGTCGCCCCTTCCAAGCCACTGGCACCGGCAAAAAA
>CAIODU010000378.1 GCA_903857165.1 uncultured Methylococcaceae bacterium
CTCCCAACCGTTTCAGGTAGGCTTCGTCGATCTGTCGCAGGCTGTGGTCGCTCAGTTGCATGGGGGACGAAAATGTTCAGAATGTTGGGATCATTGTGAACCAATTAATCGAAATTTGCGATAGGGGGGTGATTGTTTACCGCAAGAGGGCGTGAGCTTGAACTCCTTGGTATTGGCATTCATTGCTGAAGGTTTGGGCCGTAGGGAACATCACCCATAAATAGGACGGCCATCGGGCCACTATTGCGGTTTAAAAAATTCGCCCTCCTATTTTTATTTGCCGACCCATCGTGGTTTGCCAAATGCCTGTATCATGCCGATACATGTCACACAATGTTCAGGGAAAATCATGCAAGGCGAAAAAAGAGGATATTGGCGGTATTGGGGCAAGGCCCAGCGCCCTACAGATAGCAACTCCGAAGCAAGCTATCATTTGCTACCCTACCACTGCCTGGATGTGGCGGCGGTGGGGAGGATTGTGCTGAATTATAAATCGTTAGGGTGGCTGATATGCTTGATGTAGTCTTGTGTTGGGGCAAATCCCTCAAGGTATTTGAGTCTACCCGTATTCGTGCCACTCATCATCCGGCCATTTGCCACATGCTGGATGTAGGACTGATGTCGCAAGCTTTGCTCGAACAGGCTGGCGTGACAGTCAAACGCCTACTCTGTGACCCACTGAATTGCGAAGATTCACAAAAAATCCTATGGTTGGCATTTTTCGTCGCTTTGCATGATCTCGGCAAAATCTCCCCCGGCTTTCAATACAAACGAGAAGACTTGATTGAAGGGATTTTGAAAAGGAAGTTTGGATCAATTTGGAAAAAACGCTATCCTCTCGGTTCAGAACATGACGTAACCGATCATGGTCGGGTTCTGTTTAAGACTCTTCCGCAATTGCTCAATGATAAAACCCAGTGTGGAACATCCGTTGTAAGAGGCTTGGCGCGTACTTTGGCGGCTCACCATGGTAGTTTCCCTGCTGACTCAAACGACGATTATCACCCGGACAAGAAAGAATGGCCCAATTTGCGCAAGCAAGTCGCCGATGAAATACTCAAAGTCTTCGGCTTGGAATGGCAAGATTTTCCTCTGAAAGCGGGTCAAACACCCCCCGCCAGTTTCTTCATGACCTTGGCAGGTCTGACCAGCGTGGCGGATTGGCTAGGCTCGGATGAATCCCGGTTTTATTACATTGGCGCAGAGGCTTACAGCCCCGATTTTGATTTTCAAGCTTATGCGAAACAAAGACAAGAAATCGCCAATAACGTATTGGCAGATTTGAGCCTCAAACCGGCAGTGTCCACCCAACAACAGCCGCATGATTTCAGCGCATTGTTTCCGTTTAAACAAGCCAACGGCGAGCCGGCCAGTGCCAATGCTTGCCAGCAAGCAGCCTTGGAGTTAGCCGGGCGTTTGCCGGAAGGCCAACCCGCGCTCTTCATCATCGAAACCCCGATGGGCAGTGGTAAAACCGAAGCAGCCTTGGCAATAGCCGACCGCTGGCTATGCCAAGGTACGGCGACTGGCATTTACTACGCCTTGCCTACCCAAGCCACCGCCAATCAAATGCTAGGTCGTGTATGGGCTTTTCTGGACAATAACAGTGCCATCGAAAAAACCGAACTGCATTTGCTCCATGCTCATGCCGAATTACAACCAGAATACCGCAAGCTTTTTGAAAAAACTTTACAAATTGCATCCATCTGTGATGCCGACAAAAATGCCAAATTGATCCCCGGCGAAGTACAGGCATCGGAATGGTTCGCCGCCCGTAAGCGCGGCTTGTTGGCCTCCTTCGCCGTGGGTACGGTAGACCAAGCTTTATTAGCTGTGCTGAGGCAAGCGAGGCATATGTTTGTACGTCTGTATGGTTTAGCCGGGAAAGTGGTCGTAATTGATGAATGCCATGCTTACGATACCTATACTTCGACACTGCTTGAGGGCTTGTTGTCATGGCTGTCGATCATGAATACCCCAGTAATTCTACTATCGGCCACTTTGCCAACAGAGATGCGCCGCAAGCTCCTGCAAGCTTATGCGCCAGAAGCCGATTTGCCAAAGGAAGTCAGCTATCCCTGCATCATCGCAGCCGATAGAGAAGCCAAAACAGCACTTTATGAACCTGTCAAGGTGGCATTAAACGAAGGGGATGAGGGGCTGAAACCCGCAACCTTCCAACTACACTTGCTCAAAACCGGCCCAAGCCCGGAAGAGCGTTGGGCGGAGGTGGAAAAAACGCTACGCGAACAACTGCAAGACGGCGGCTGCGCTTTATGCGTGTTGAACACGGTGGTGGAAGCGCAGAGTCTTTATCAGCATTTGGCCAAAAAAGACGATTTTAAAGACATTATGCTGTTCCATGCCCGCTTTCCATTGGGGCAACGGCTGGCAATCGAAGACCGTTGCAAAGATTTATTCGGAAAAGACCAATCTAAAAGGCCCGGCAAGGCTATCTTAATCGCAACACAGGTAGCCGAGCAGAGTTTGGATGTCAATTTTGATCTCCTTATTACGGATTTGGCCCCCATCGACTTGATCCTCCAACGCATGGGCCGCACCCACCGACACCCCACACCGAATCGCCCGGAGCGATTACGGCAAGCACAAGTGTTCTGTTTGATGCCCGATTTGGGCAAGAAAACTGGTCCCAATCTAGGGCGATCCAAAAAAGTCTATCACCCCGTGCGACTCGCTCGGACTGCGCTGCTGCTGGATCAGCGTTTGCAGAAAGGCCAGACGGGAATCCGCTTGCCAGAAGACGTGGAAGAGTTGATTGCTGCGGTGTATGACGCCAAAGACGAGGATGTGCCGGAACATCTAAAGCCCTACTTTGAAACGTGCGCTTTGGATAACGAGGTGGAAAACAAATGCAAGGCAGTCATTGCATTGGGTGAGCAATTGCCACGATCTAGCAGCTTGGGTGATATGGATTTTTTTGCAGACCTTCAGTGCAAGCCAATAGATGATGAGTTGGTCATGGCGGTTACTCGGCTATCCGATCCTAGCATTGTGTTGATTTTGTTGCATCAAGACGGGCGAGACCGATTGTTTTTCGACCAGGAGTTTAAGTATCCGGTGGATTTGAAAGCAAAGCCTGACAGGGAAATGACAGAAAAGCTATTGCGCCAAAGTGTCTCGATCAGTCGTAGAGATTGTTACGAATATTTCAAGGGAAAAATCAATGAAGAAAATCGTTTTTTGCCAAAAACTTGGGAAAAATCCCCTTTACTTTGCCGTTGCCGATGCGTGAGGCTCACCGACGGGCGTTACCGTTTTGACGAGGGTACGCTGACAGGCAAAGAATTGGTGTTGGACGAGGTGCGAGGCTTGATCCTGCCTTAGCGGATGGTTGAGGCGGGACTGCGCCCGCCTCTAAGCCCCACGGTGTGGGGAGCGATTACTTTGATAAATCAGATGGTTGCGTGTAATCGGTTCATCCCTGTGCAGTCAGGGAAGATGTATTGTACCTGATGAAAAAAAAATTTTCTTATGCGAGTAATCTTAAATATTGTTGACATGATTTTTTTTGTGGGTTAAAGTGGCCTCAACGTCCTAGTACGAACCGAGGCATCCGTGAATGACGATATGAATGATAGCAAGCTATTTGAAGCTTTAACGCGCTTAGGCGTTATTAGTCGATTGAATTGGGTTGAGGATAAACTCGAATCGGTGCATTCTATGGCCATGCCTGATATATTTGGCGATATCGTTTGTTTGCAAGATGTAATGGAAAAGCGGAAAAAAGAACATGATGCTGAATTTTGATTTAGTGGGCAAAAATTGGGTCTACTGCCGAACCCAATCTGGCGAACAGGTTATGCTGTCTTTGCATGACTTGTTTTCCAAAGCGCACGAACTGAAGGAAATCACTGATAACAACCCGTTGACCGTCGCGGCATTGCACCGACTTTTGTTAGCCATTATTCATAGCGCTGTCGATGGGCCAGACAAATTTCCCGATTGGGAAGCATTATGGCAACGTAAATCCTTTCTTGGGACACCTGTGCTGGACTATCTGGAAGCAAAGCGCGACCGTTTTGACCTGTTTTCCGAGCAATACCCCTTCTATCAAACTGCCGGTTTTACCTTGGATACTACAGTCACTAGCCAGAAGCTATTGCATGAATTGGCGACAGGCAATAATAAAACGATATTTGACCATAACCTTGATGACGACCCTGCACATCTGTCACCCGATCAAGCCGCCCGTGCCCTGTTAACCGCGCAAATGTATTCTTTTGGCGGCGGGCAAGGGGCGACCAGCAAACTTTTTGGTAAGCACCCTAATTTTGCCCATGCTCCATTAGTGTTGGGTGCGTTAATTTTGATTCAAGGCAGAAATTTATTCGAAACGCTGCTCCTGAATTTACTCCGGTATAGTCGAGAGCATAGCCGACCTATCGTTTCATTTGTTAATGATAACCCTGTATGGGAGCAAGACAGCATATCTCCCGACGGAAAAAATAGCTTTGACCCGCGCCCTCCCTTGGGATACTTAGAATACTTGACGTGGCGTAGTCGGCATATTCGCTTGTTACCTCAAGAAGACAATGGTAAGCTTCTTGTTCGCCATCTATATATGGCACAAGGGAATATAGTTTATAAAGACTTCAAAGGTGATCCCATGTTTGCCTATGGGAGGGATAAAGAGCAATTGCGCTTTCCGATAAAACTAGATACGGAGCGAAGTTTTTGGAGAAATAGTGCAGCCTTATTTGAATTCTCAGATAGTCAAGATAGCAAAAAGGCGGACGATAGATCATTGACTGTCAAACAAGCTGCTAACTTGAAAGGTGAAGGTATTTTACCAAAAGGCCCATTACGTTGCCTAGTAATCGGCATCGCCAACGACAAAGCCAACCCCTTATGCTGGCGTATGGAACAACTCACCGTGCCGAGTGAAATATTGCAAGACCAAGATAGAGTGCATTGCCTCAAAAAAGCTTTGGAATGGGCGGAGGGGATTGGCTTGATTCTGCGTAGTCAAACGCGCAGTCTTGCTCAATATGTGCTGGCCCCGGACGGTCGCAAAGCCGATACCAAAGCCGTCACCCGACTTGCCAGCGCATTTGGAACCGAGGCGCAATATTGGGCAAGGCTTGATACCGAATTCCGAGTTTTTTTAAGCCAATTAACGGATGAAGCATTGTTGGGCTGGTATACGCAGGTAAAACACACTGCTCTTAATGTGTTCGAAGAAACCACTAGACATTATCTTTCCCATACCGCTAGGGAGTTGCAAGCTCAAGCAAAGGCCACTGGCTGGTTGGGCTTTGAAGTTGGCAAAGCCTATAAAGAACTGAATTTAAAGGATGCGATTAACGAAGAGGCATTAGCTGAAGAAATGGAGGAATATTCGTGAATACAGAAAAAATCAATAGCTTTGTTTATCGGCTATACAAATTGGATAATCCTCCATCCAATACCGCAGCCTTGGCAAAATTTCGGCGCGGTATCGGCGATAACTTTGATGATGTATCCCACGACCTTCCGCCTTGGTTGTTAGATTGCATTGAAGACCCTAAGCAAATAGGCAAATTTGCGCTAGTGGGCAGTTTGTTTGCCCTTCATCGTCTACCTGCACAACATGAAACTATGGGCAGGTGCTTTGCTCGGATTAAGGGTTCAGACAGCTTGGAAAAACGTTTTATATCCCTCCTTGACGCGCAGGGAAATGAACTGATTCAACGCTTGCGCGAAATCATCGGTTTGGCAAAAAGCCAAGAAGTCCCCATTGATTACGGCAGTTTACTACACGATATTTTGAACTGGGAAAACCCAGATCAAGCCGTACAATTCCACTGGGCTAGAGATTATTGGTCTGACTCAGCCGTCTATGAATCATTGAAACAGGAAGTTGAAAGCGATTGGAAAAATGAGCAAGCTTCGCTCAAGTCAAAATCCAGGCAAGAACAAGACCTAAACCATAATAGGTTACAGGCAATGATTTTCACAAAATATTTACAAGGTTTAAGAGAAAATCGGGCCGCATTGGCCCATCTGCGCCGTGGCTTGGGCAAGTCTCAAGGGACTATCGGCATGTTGCCTTATATCGCACCCTTCCTGCCGGACGATAAACGGGAATATTCGGCATATTTTCTCACGGCATCTTTATTCGGCATACATGCCTTATTCACTGAACAAAAGTACCATGATATAGGCCGAATATTTCGTCTTCTTGGCGAAAAAAAGACATCCAAAGAAGCGACACAAAGCCTACAACGGCGATTTACAGCACTATTGGATGCCAATCAAATGGATATTGGTCATCATCTGCGGCAAGTAATTTCTGAGGCGAACAGTGTCAAGCCTGAGATTGCGGTCAGTTATCGCCAACTGCTGCTGGATTTGATTGATTGGGATAGCCCAAAAAAACATATTCAGAAACGTTGGGCAAAAAGCTTTTTCTTTGACCCAAAATTTGGATGATGTCATGCCCCAACTTAACGTCTACCTACCCGACAACCTAGCTAAAGCCGTCCACTTGAAAGCGGTTAGCGCGGGTAAGACCGATGCTGAATACATTATTGACATTGTAGCTGCCCATATCCATCCAACTTGGACAGAAACCTATAAAACCCAAGTCTTGGGCGGTTGGCGCGGCGATCCTCCAGTAAGACCAGAATCCGCTTTGCCAGAAGAACGCGAGGCTTGGTAATGTCCGGTCATCTGCTAGATACCAATGTCTGTATTCAACTATTGACAGGTCGTATACCCGCTGTCACTGAACAATTTCTTGAGCATGACCCGAAGGACATTTTCATATGCAGCATCGTCCGTGCTGAATTGGAATATGGTGCGCGGCACAGCCGTCAAGTAGACGAAAACCTAAAACTACTAACCCAATTTTGCGAACCCCTAGTTAGCCTACCTTTCGATGACCGATGCGCCCAACAATACGGCTTGATAAGGGAAGATTTAACCCGCAAAGGCACTCTCATAGGCGCAAATGATTTTTTGATAGCCGCCACGGCCTTAGCACACGGCTTAATACTGGTGACGCACAATCTCAGAGAATTTCGCCGAGTTGTCGGCCTGTCGCTGGAAGATTGGGAAAACCCGCTGAATTCTTAAAAATTAAATCGAGGAAAATTGCATGTTTGTCGAACTCCACCTGCTCCAAAATTTCGCCC
Source organism: uncultured Methylococcaceae bacterium (assembly GCA_903857165.1). Lineage (GTDB taxonomy): Bacteria > Pseudomonadota > Gammaproteobacteria > Methylococcales > Methylococcaceae > Methylumidiphilus. Next base: position 7,137 of record CAIODU010000378.1, read on the forward strand.
CCTCCAATCTCAACCGCAGCGATACCGGTTCCCCCAAAGATTGCACCTTTGGTGGCTACCGTCGGGCGCGAATTTCCAGCCAATGCATCAAGCGGGCGATTCGCCATCACCAGAGTTTTGAGGAAACCGTGCTTCAAGCCGGGGGCGAGAAAGGGAGACGGACTAAGCGGGTGTTGAATCGCTTAGTGGAATTACTCGCCGATTCGGATCATGAAGAACAAGCAATCATCAAAGTGGGGGAAGCCATCTTAGGCGCTGTAAAAATACGCATGGCGGATAAGCAAGAGAATGACACAGAAATAAAAACACAATATTTGTTGTACCTGAGCGAAAGTGAAATCGAAGGCTTGGCTAAAATTGCCAGAGATCATTGGGACGAGTTAAGCACCATTGAAGTTGCTATTGCCGATACTGAAAAAAAACAGGACAAAAAAGCCCAGAAAAAGGCTGCAAAGGACGCAGTACCTAAAGAAATCCAAAAAAAGATAGAGGATGCCTTACGCAAGCATCCCCGTCTAGCCGCTGATATTGCCCTATTCGGACGCATGGTGGCGGATGACAAGGACATGAACATTGATGCCGCTTGCCAAGTGGCCCATGCCATTTCCACTAACCAAATCGCCAGCATGGAAATGGATTTCTTTACCGCCGTGGATGACCTTCTGCCAAGCGATACCGCTGGTTCCGATATGATGGGAATCGTCGAATTCAATAGTGCTTGCTATTACCGCTACGCACAAATCAATCTTGATATTCTCTTGCGCAATTTGCCCAAGCAAAAGAATGTTGCCATCGCGGCGATCAAAGGCTTTATCAAAGCCGCAGCCGAAGCAACCCCAACCGGTATGCAAAACAGTATGGCGGCACAAAACCCACCTTCTTATATTCGCGTGTTCATCCGCTCCGAAGGTTCACCTTGGTCATTAGCCAATGCGTTTATCAAGCCTGTTCGGGTTACTGATGACGAAGACGCTGACTTAATCACAAAATCCATTGTTAAATTGGAAACCTATTTAGCCAAACTGCAAAACGCCTATGGCAAAGAAGGCTTTGAGTTGGATTGTAAAACATCCGTTGAAACTGATGACGGCATAGCTTTGCCGACATTGCTTAACGAAGTGGAAGCTTATTTAAACAAGCAATTAGCTGAGGCTTAAGCCATGGCTTGCCTATTATTGCGATGTGTCGGACCCATGCAATCTTGGGGTAGTCGCAGCCGTTTCCAAGAACGCGACACCGAGCGCGAACCCACAAAAAGCGGCATTATCGGCTTATTATGCGCGGCTTTGGGTCGTGACCGGGCGGAACCTATGGACGACTTGGCAGCTTTACGCATGGGTGTAAGGGTGGATTTGGAAGGACGGATAGAAAATGACTACCACACAGCCCTAAATGTATTAAAGGCCAACCAATCCGGGACTGATACCCAAATCTCCAACCGGGCTTATTTGGCTGATGCGGCTTTTTTAGTAGGCTTGGAGGGCGATGTTACATTGTTGGAACAGTTGCAAGCAGCACTGAAAAACCCTCGCTGGCCTTTATTCCTTGGCCGCAAATCCTTTGTACCGGGTTGCCCGTTATACTTGAAGGATGGTTTCCATCCAGAGGGGAAGCTGGAAATATCTTTGACCAATTACGAGAGCATTGCACCGTTCAAAACGCCTGACCAAAAGAAAGCCTCCCAACCACTACGAAAAGTGCGCATAGTATTGGAGTCTACGTCAGAAATTGGCGTTGAAACCCGCTTAGATAATCCTATGGATTTTCGACATCTAAGCCGCCGTTTTGAGCAACGACATATAAAATCCGATTTAATTGATTCAAAACCGTTTCGGGAGGGCGCATGTATCTAAGCCGTCTGCGTTTCCATACCGCCAATCGGGATGCACGTCATTCTCTGCAAACGCCTTATCACTTACATGCCGCTGTGATGACTGCCTTTCCTAAGCCTGAGAATTTGCCGGACACCCCTAAGCATATTCATTCGCCGGATGCCCGAGTCTTGTTTCGCCGGGAACAGGATCAACGCTTTTCTCCATGGGTCGAAGTATTAGTCCAAAGCATGAAAGCCCCTAACTGGAACGAATTGGCACAAAGCTTAGGCCAAGCTTTTATTTTTGAGCAGAAGGCATTTTCCGTCGCATTCAGCCCAGAACAAAACTTGCGTTTCCGCCTCAGGGCTAATCCTGTAGTGACTCGTGACAAGAAAAGACTACCCATTATTGGCGAAGTTGAACAACGTGCTTGGCTGGAAAGGCAGGGAAAAAAGCATGGATTTGAACTTGCCGATTGCTCTTTATTTAACGAGGGAAAATGGGAGGCACATAAAGAATACGAAGATGGCCAAAAACATTTAATCGCAATCACCACTGTATTCTATGAAGGTCGGCTAATCGTGAGCGACCCTGAATTATTTGGTAGGGCAGTGGCGACCGGAATCGGCCCTGCCAAAGGCTTTGGCTGCGGCCTACTTTCGATAGCGCGTTTGTAAGCTGACTCAAAAGGCTCCCTAATGAATGCAAACCTGTATGACAATGACTATGCCGCATGGCTGGAACAACAAGCCAACCTACTGAAAATCGGACACCTGGCTGAGTTGGACATTGAACACCTAGTCGAAGAATTGGAACTTGATATGGGTAATGAACGCCGGGAAATCTATAAAAGGCTGCGGGTTCTTATCGGACATCTGCTGAAATGGAAATACCAGCCGGAACAGCGTTCGGGCAGTTGGGAGGGTACGATTCGGGTGCAGCGCAAAGATCTGCATAAACTACTCAAAGATAGCCCCAGCCTAAAGCGGTTCGTGGAACCGGAAGCACTTGAGGCTTATGCCGATGCCGTCGAACTTGCCAGCTACGAAACCAAAATCCCGGAATCCACATTCCCCGCTGAATGCCCTTTCACCATCGAAAATTTATTGGACAAGGACTTTTGGCCGGATTGACCGCTGATCGTTTAAGCGATATGACAGTAAACCCCAGCTTGCCATGTACGCACAGATGGCGCACAATAAACATCCATCACCCTTAACCTGTAGTCTGCCATGAACACAGTGACAGCCAAAGAAAACCGCCTCCACATCCGTTGCGATGCGCGAACCCGGCAACTGCTGGACAAGGCTGCGGCCTATGTGCATGTCAGCGTGTCCGAATTTGTGCTGTCCCGCGCACTGGCTTCGGCAGAGCAAATTGTGCAATCTCATGAGTCGATCACCTTGACGGAGGCAGACTTTCAAGCGTTTCTCGCGGCTCTGGACGCACCAGTCAAACCTAATGAAGCCCTAAATCGTGCTTTTGAACGTCATGATGAACAGGTCATCCGGTGACGGCTTACCGCATTCGGTCGTTGGACAAGATGATCGATGCGAAAATCTTTTGCTGTGGGCAACCCGCCCTTGACGACTATATCGCACACTATGCGTCGCAAGACGAACGGCGAGGCATTGCGCGGGTTTTTGTCGCAACACCGGAAAGCGACGCTCGCTGTCTGGCAGGATTCTTCACTCTTAGCGCGGGCAGTGTGGATTGCTGTGAACTGCCCGTCACCCTATCGCGCAAGCTGCCACGCTATCCCGTTCCAATCGCTTTGCTGGGTCGTTTAGCGGTTGACCGACGCTATCAGGGGAGGGGGCTTGGCTCGATTCTGTTGGCCGATGCTTGCCGTAAAGTGGCTCAAGCCAGTGTCCTACTGGCAGTGGCCGGGGTAGTTGTGGACGCTAAGGACGAATCGGCGGCGGCCTTCTATAGGCACTTCGGTTTCATGTCAATGCCAGGGCAAGCACAGCGTATGCTTTTGCCAGCATCGGCTTTGCCTCGCTAAATACAGTCGGAGAAGGCGTAAAAATGTCCCCAAGATTTTGCAAGCCACTGACAGCGAATCCCACATCATGCACATAAAGGATTGGACATCATAAATGCTCCCGCCCCTCAAACCCATCGCCATGAAAGAAAGAGTCTCCCTGCTGTTCATCGAATACGGCGAGATCGACGTGGTTGACGGCGCGTTCGTCGTCATCGACAAGACCGGTATCCGCACTCAGATACCCGTCGGATCCATCGCTTGCCTGATGTTGGAGCCGGGTACGCGAGTGTCGCACCGCGCCGTTGCGCTGGCCTCCCGCGTCGGCACCCTGCTGGTCTGGGTCGGCGAGGCCGGGGTGCGGCTGTACTCGGCGGGCCAGCCCGGTGGGGCGAGGGCCGACCGCTTGCTCTATCAAGCCAAGCTCGCGCTCGACGACGCGGCACGGCTCAAAGTCGTGCGCAAAATGTATGAAGTCCGCTTTGGCGAACCCTCCCCGCAGCACCGCAGCGTCGAACAATTGCGCGGCATCGAAGGCGCAAGGGTGCGCAAAACCTACGAGCTATTGGCGAAGCGCTATGGCGTGGTTTGGCATCACCGCGACTATGACACTCACGAATGGGGTTCCGGCGACATGCCCAACCGCTGCATGTCCTCCTCGACTGCTTGCCTGTACGGCATCACCGAAGCCGCCGTGCTGGCGGCGGGCTATGCCCCGGCAGTGGGTTTCATCCACACCGGCAAACCCTTGTCATTCGTCTACGACATCGCCGATTTGGTCAAATTCGACACCGTCGTCCCCGTCGCCTTCAAAATCGCCGCCCGCGAACCCGCCAACCCCGAGCGCGAAGTGCGCCTCGCCTGCCGCGACGTGTTCCGCCAAACGCATCTGCTGAAAAAGCTGATTCCCCTGATCGAAGAAGTCCTCGCCGCCGGCGAACTGGCCCCGCCCGAAGCGCCGGAGGAATCCGTCGAACCTGCCATACCCAACCCGGAGAGCATCGGCGATGCCGGTCATCGTGCTTGAAACTGTCCCCCTCAGCCGTGGGGATGAACCTGATATCGGCTTGCCAGTCTGGATGAAACCGGCCCGCAATGCTGTTGGATCAAGCCGTCATTCCGGCATGGACTGCCGGAATCCAGATTGCATGGACGCCTCGAAGCCGCGCCATCCATGGCATCGGGGTTCAGGAAATCCCTGCCGGAACGACAGGGGAACCCTTAATTCATCGGCATTGACCCATTTCCCGCCCCGGTGGGGATTGGCCGGGGCCATGCGATGCTAGTCATCGTCGTTGAAAACGTCCCGCCCCGCCTGCGTGGCAGGCTCGCCGTCTGGCTCGTCGAAGTGCGTGCCGGCGTCTACGTCGGAGACCTGTCCACGCGGGTGCGGGAGATGATTTGGAGCCAGGTCGCCGAGGGCGTCGAGGAAGGCAACGCCGTCCTGACTTGGAGCACCAACACCGAATCGGGCTTTGATTTCCTCACCCTGGGCAAAAACCGCCGCATGCCGGTCGAACTGGACGGCCTCAAGCTGGTGTCGTTCTATCCGCCCGAACCCGGCCCGGAAGACGGAAAAACCCCCGCATGAACGGCACGACGGCTAGGTTTCCCTTGTTTTTCAACGCTTTCGGTAAATCGCCGAAAGAGCTCTTTAACAATTTGGAACTGATTGATAATGCTGGCGTTTTTTTGCCAGGAAAAACGCCGGAAATCGGTAACTTTTTACCTCATCGTTTTGTCTATCGCTGACAATGGGTTACAATTGGTGCGTTCCCCACAGCCGTGGGGATGAACCGTAAATGGCTAGACCATGGCAACCTTGATGTTTGCGTTCCCCACAGCCGTGGGGATGAACCGCCATTTAAAATACTCATGCTTGCATACCCCATGCGTTCCCCACAGCCGTGGGGATGAACCGCCAGTCAACACGCAACAGCCAATCCGAGGTTTGCGTTCCCCACAGCCGTGGGGATGAACCGCGTCCACGCTGGTACAAGTTTCAGTCCAAGATGCGTTCCCCACAGCCGTGGGGATGAACCGCCAGCTTGGTATCTGCAAAGTTGTTGGCAAAAGCGTTCCCCACAGCCGTGGGGATGAACCGGCAATGCAACGGTGTTTGATGATGTGGTATCGGCGTTCCCCACAGCCGTGGGGATGAACCGCGCAACGCCCGCACTGAACAATTTGAATCTGAGCGTTCCCCACAGCCGTGGGGATGAACCGCCATCACCCCGGCGAGTTTGGCCGGCACAATCGCGTTCCCCACAGCCGTGGGGATGAACCGTTGAGGGCCCTGTTTGCATGATATCCGGTTCCGCGTTCCCCACAGCCGTGGGGATGAACCGGCCATGGCGGCCGCAAGGGCCGATATGACGCGGCGTTCCCCACAGCCGTGGGGATGAACCGGGCCGATCTCAATTGCACTGGTCTAAGGGGTTGGCGTTCCCCACAGCCGTGGGGATGAACCGTCAGAGTAACCACGCACCGAGAACTAGAGATTGCGTTCCCCACAGCCGTGGGGATGAACCGGTTAATCAACCATTCAGCAAAGGCAGGTAAATTGCGTTCCCCACAGCCGTGGGGATGAACCGCAACGGAATCATGTCGGCTGCTGGAATGTAATGCGTTCCCCACAGCCGTGGGGATGAACCGCAAGGCATAGCCATCCACGATTACAGCATTGTGCGTTCCCCACAGCCGTGGGGATGAACCGCGCGGTTCGTTTAGCCGCGCTATTGGGGGGTTGCGTTCCCCACAGCCGTGGGGATGAACCGGAGTTGACCGACATCATAGACACTCTGCCCAAGCGTTCCCCACAGCCGTGGGGATGAACCGACATGGGCGCATGTCTACCTTGGTTCGGAATTGCGTTCCCCACAGCCGTGGGGATGAACCGACTGCGCCACCTATGCCACCGCCGCCGGCTACGCGTTCCCCACAGCCGTGGGGATGAACCGTCACGGGGTGCCAGTAAAAATCCATTTCAACCGCGTTCCCCACAGCCGTGGGGATGAACCGCGGGGGCGGGCGGCCGGATCATCAATCTAATCGCGTTCCCCACAGCCGTGGGGATGAACCGTCGTTTTTGGCTGATTCGCTGCGTTGCGGCCTGCGTTCCCCACAGCCGTGGGGATGAACCGCCTTACGCATAGCCGATGAAATCCACCAGAAAGCGTTCCCCACAGCCGTGGGGATGAACCGATTGTCGATAAAAGCGATCATATTGAAACGTTGCGTTCCCCACAGCCGTGGGGATGAACCGCTTTGCGGGTCTCCAACGGCACCCCGACCACCCGCGTTCCCCACAGCCGTGGGGATGAACCGTCGATTTCCTCTATCGCAATCAAACCCTGACTCGCGTTCCCCACAGCCGTGGGGATGAACCGATAGATGTCGGAGCCGTCCTAGCTTCGGTTGAGCGTTCCCCACAGCCGTGGGGATGAACCGCCGGTAGACGGAGACTGCCATTTATGGCTGCAGCGTTCCCCACAGCCGTGGGGATGAACCGATCCCTATGAGGATCGTTCCGAGAAGTCTTGGGCGTTCCCCACAGCCGTGGGGATGAACCGTGACTCAGGCGAATGTGGGGCGGGCGTGGTCGGCGTTCCCCACAGCCGTGGGGATGAACCGGCAATCTGTGTGGGGACATCGACCACGCCTGAGCGTTCCCCACAGCCGTGGGGATGAACCGCTCGCCAACAATGGCACCACGTTCGGCGGCGGGCGTTCCCCACAGCCGTGGGGATGAACCGCGCCGCCGTGATGGCATCCTCGACGGCTTGCGGCGTTCCCCACAGCCGTGGGGATGAACCAGCCCCTTACAGAATTCGCACGGTATGAAGACCGCGTTCCCCACAGCCGTGGGGATGAACCGGCTGGGAGGCGACCACCTTCGTGCTAAAAACTGCGTTCCCCACAGCCGTGGGGATGAACCGCCGAGGAAGCGAAAAACAAGTCAACGCCCACAGCGTTCCCCACAGCCGTGGGGATGAACCGCGGTATGCATGTTCTGTGTAAAAATGGCGTTCGCGTTCCCCACAGCCGTGGGGATGAACCGTGGGCCGATGGGGCAATCGTCCGGGATCGGGAGCGTTCCCCACAGCCGTGGGGATGAACCGGGCGGGTAGCCTCGAATGCAGGGTTAGGCAACGCGTTCCCCACAGCCGTGGGGATGAACCGAGGATGCGGTTTTGCTTGCCTCGATTACTGATGCGTTCCCCACAGCCGTGGGGATGAACCGGTGTCATGCTTGCTGCTTTTATGATTATTGGAGCGTTCCCCACAGCCGTGGGGATGAACCGGCACCGAGGATCATAGTTAGTGCCAGACAGAAAACCCCGTTTTTTTAAAAAACAGGCACTATCCCCTGACGGTTTTTTCTGCGCTTTTCGTCTTTTTCCGGGTGACTTGTGGGCAGGACTCTCAGTTGCGGCGCGTTATCGATAGCGGCTCTCA
>CAIODU010000379.1 GCA_903857165.1 uncultured Methylococcaceae bacterium
ATCCCATCAAGAATCTGATCCGTAGGAAAAAAACAGAGTCCACGAAAGACACGAAAAGCACGAACAAAAGCAAGATTCGTTCGTGCTTTTCGTGTCTTTCGTGGACGATTCTTTTGGTGGATTCATTATTGGAAATCACCTAAAGTGCCAGCTTGCCATCTATCGGTTTTCAACCAATGCCGTTGGAGCGGGGCTTTAGCCCGCGAAAATAGCGGACTGAAGGCCGCTCCAATCGATTTGAGACGGTTTCTGGCAATGATTTTGAATCTGATAGGTGATGGGAAAGTGCCGGCCTGTCGAATTATCCCATTCACATTGCCATCCCATTCCATCGCCTTCAATCTGGGGCCTTGGGTTGATTTTACAATTTGGCGGGATGGGCAATAATAGCCGATAGAGAAATTCCGATGGAGCGTTGAGTTAGTCAATGGCGTTGTTTTACTGGTGCTTCGCAAACCCGTCACAGTCCCTTGCGTTGTACTTTCTCTCAATGATGTTTTGCTAATCTCTTTGTTCGTAAGGCTTGGTAGGCATGTACGTCGGGTGAGAGTGGGTTGGTACTTAGAAGGCGAAGATGTGTTAGCGAAACCACAACAGCGACTTCTTCTTGTTCAATTACTTTTAAGGCACAACAAATGCCACCTTCATCGCCCATATACATTACATCAACAATTTCTATACTTGAATTTGGCGAAATGTTTATTGAATTTTTATTCAGGTTACGTATAAGCGCATCCGTTGCCTTTGCAGGAATTGGCAAATTCATTTTCAATTTTTGCATTAACGCTGTAACTTGCTTTTGATTATCAATCATATTCCACCATAGTTCGCTAATTAAGATAATTATGAAAAAAGCATAAAATACAAATTTGACTCGCTGTAATAATTTATAAAATGGCCCATATTGAGGCGTTTTTTAGGCACAGGTGATGTGTTGTGTATCCTTACCTATAATTAACAAACCATACAGAAAAATCATCAAGATTTTTATAATTATCTGATTTATTATCTGTGGCTTTTAAATCAGCTAACGGTAAAGTGAATTTCCTTTTATCGGATACCCGCTTTAGATTAACCAGTATTCCATAGCCTTCATTAACCTCATCATCAAAGCTAAGCAATTCGTAAGTGTCCGCGTAGGAAGGTTGTGTCTTTTTCAGTTTTTCATATTCTGTCTTGCTGCCATACCCAAAAACGAAGCGTTTTTCCCAAGAGAAATCTTCAATTCCGGTTACGCGGCAAGGTAGGGTTATATTTTTCATGAGATAGTCAAGATATATTCTCAATGTTTTATTATTGACTTCGGCAACCTCATCCTCGCCAAGGATCATGGCAATTCTTCTATCTTGTTCATCATAATCAGGCATGGCTTCATCTGTCATAGTGTGAATTTATCCTACTTTTCTCCCGCTACAATTTATCTTGGGTTTTGCTATCTAATATATGGCAAAAAACCGATTATTCTGTAAAATGGTGGGATGCATGGTATTTTGGTTAACAAAAGAATGCTCGCAATTATAGCAATACCACCGCCAATCAGCATGAGTAATTTTCAAATACGGGACAAGGACGGGCGGTCAGAAAAGGTGGAAGCTAATTCAGAAAGCACCGCCACTAGGGGCAATAGCGAACGCCCCAGCCAGTTGGGCTTCCACACAACCAGCACATCAGATACGCCATGCCGAGGCACAGGCCCACGGCCATTAGGGCAATGACGGACAGGGCGAGCAAGGCAACAACGATTAAAACAATGAATAAACGCATGATTTCTCGTTATGGAAAGTGCCGGGGAACGCCGCGCAGGCCAACCCGTCCGGCGGTCACAAGGCTTGCCACCATGAAACCAAAAGCTGAAGCCATGGGGTGCTTTGCCGGAATTGTAAACCCTATTTGAGCCACGCCGAAACGGGCGGCAAAAAGCCCATGGACGTTTTTATCCTCATTCCTCCAAGTCCAACTCCCACGCATGCCACCGCGTAACCCCCGTCCGCACGCCGGCATCCCGGCAAAGGGGGGTTTCCAGGGCGTAGCCGAAATGGGCATCGGCCCGGAATGACCGCCCTTCTTCCTGTGTGCGCTTCGACATTGGGCTACTCGAAGGGATGTCGCCATGCCCGCCGATGTCCCCGTCCCCGCCGCACAGGTGAAGCACCATCGACACCAACGGTTCCAGTCTGCCCGCCGAGTCGGCGCTCGCATCTTCCGGGGGTATGCCGGAGAACCGACCGCCACCCACGGCCTGGGCGTGGGCCGCTTCCGTCGCCCGTGACACCGCCCCATCCAGGGCGTCGGCACCCAGTCGGACCGGGAACGAAAACAGACCCTCTTCGCAGTCAAGCAGCAGCCACAGCGTCGCCGTCCCCTTCTCGGTGTCGTATTCCATATGGGCGAAAAACCCGTGGAGGGGCATGCCCCCCCACTCTTTGCCCGGCGTCTCGATGTAAACGCACCATTCCGGCAGGGTGTAAAGCGCTTCGCAGGACACCCCGCTTGAAATCCCGGCCGACACCACCGCGTCGCCTACGTCCGGGTCGAAGCGGTAGATGCCCTGCGTGTAGCGCCAGGTGCCGACGGCCGCCAGCCGGGTCACGTCGGGCAAAAGATGCGGCGGCAGGCGGGCGACACCGGCCTCCTGGCTGACGATGGCGTAAAACCCGATCATCGGCAGGAAGCACCAGTCCGGCCAGTCAGGCAGGCCGCCCTTCCCCTTCGAGTTGATGAAGCGATCGATTTGCCGCCAGGCTTTGGGATAGATCCATCCGACCGCCGCTAGGTGATCCAGCGGGCGGCAGGCTTGTTCGGGTTGGTTGGTGTATTGGGTGTCCATGGTCGAATAAGGTTGCAACGGTTAAGCATAAGGATAAAAGAATCAGGACGCCGATTGCAAAATTTCGCATCTCGGCATTAACAAGTTGACAATCGCGGCAGCGGCTTCCGCCTACGCAAAATTTACATCCCTATCAACCGACCTACGGCAAAAAAGATGACTTGCCTAGGTAACCGGGAACAAAGTCATGCGATCTGTGCCAGGAATTGGGTGTGCCGTCTGCAGAGTCATCTGTATACCATGCCTAGCTGGGTGGCACTTTGCGCCAGCAGTAGCAGAGGCTTTTGGACAGGAAACGGGCCTGTGAATTTTCGGCGCTATGAAGCCATTTTGTTTTCGGCATAAAGGCATCACTTCATTTCTGCATTGGGGGATCGGACTTTCGTTTTCCGGTTTTAAACGGGATGCCGTAATAGCGGCAGCATTTATTGTGGCAAGAAAGTGTGTTCCAATCCATTTTTGCATCCTTGATCGGCATATTTGATGCCATCTAAGGATAAGCAGTTTACCCGAGATTTGACTAGCTCATCACGGAAAACGAGGGGCAATACCAAAAAACTCACCGGCCATTCAAAATAAGCCCCCTCTGTTCCCTGCCGGATGACCACCCCGCAGGGAACTATCGAACAAACGCTGACGCTGCATGCCGACAGGAGTTCTGACATGCACAGCTAAGGAGGAAACATGTCAAGATGTCTTTTTCTGCGCAGTTCTTTGGAATCAATTATGCCTGTTCGGCGTGCGTGTTGAACACATAGTTTACCGGAACCCATCAACCGTTTCAGAGTAGTTCCGCTTCCTAGTCCGACGACAGTAGCCATGCTTTCGTCAAGATGTACCAAAGACAGGCGAGTGAAAGTCCTGCGATTTTATCGCTTGGATCATTACGAATCAAACGACACTTACCGAAAGTGTAACAACTTGTTACACTTTCCTAATTTTTAATGTATCGTACACGCTAATAAAATACTCTTAGCACAAGCTTAATGGAAAAAACCAAAGTAATAGCTATCGCCAACCACAAGGGCGGTTGCGGCAAGACGACGACAGTCGTTAACCTAGCTGCCGAATTGGCACGGTTGGGCTTGTCTGTTTTGGTGGCGGATCTTGATCCCCAAGCCAATGCCAGTCTACATGTTGGTAAGAAACATCCTAGCGAGGTGTCTGTCACATGTGCTGAGCTCTTGTTGGCCGAAGTGGAAAAGCTCCCCTTAGCCATTCATGAGGACACTCACCTTGAGGGCGTCTCCCTAATATACGGTTCCCTAGCCTTAGGAAAAACCGAGGATGAGCTAAAAGACGGCGTACCCAGACCATCAGAGGAATTGCGCGTCAAGCTTGAACCTCTGGACGGTTTGTTTGACGTAATTATCATCGATTGCCCGCCTAGCTTGAAACTCCTTACTAGCAATGCGTTGGCGGCAGCTACCCATCTCATAATCCCCATCGAATCAGGCTCCCAGTATGGTATGTACGGTGTGACCGACCTGATGAAGTTAGTGGTGAAAATACGCAAAATTAACCCTGACTTGGAATTGCTGGGGGCCTTGCTGATCCGCCACGACGAACGGCAGACGGTGTGCAAATTGATTGAGACCGCAGCGCGGGAGCAGATTGGCAAATTGTTGCCGGTGCGCATTCCCACCAGCACAAAGGTCAACCAAGCGGCAATGGCGCAGACTAGCGTCCATTGCATGGACCGTACTGCAAAGGTGTCGAGGGAATTCCGCCTGCTGGCGCAGATCATCGTCCAAGAACTAGGTCTGACCACAAACCGTGAGGGACAAGCGCATGAGTAAAGACTTGAAAGCGATGCTGGCCCAGAAGCTGGCTGAGAACAGCCAGCGCCACGCAGCGGCACAACAGGATTTGGAGTTCGATGCCGGGCGGCAGCATGTGAAGCTACCGGTAGACGTAATTGACCCAAACCCATACCAGCCGCGGCGCGTGTTTCCCCTTGAAGAACTTGAGTCCTTGGCCTCTTCCATTTCAGAAGCGGGGCTACTGCAACCCATCAGCGTGCGTAAGATGGGAGAGCGCTACCAGATCATTGCCGGCGAGCGCCGCCTTCGTGCGCACAAACTGCTAGGGCGATCCAGCATAGAAGCCTTAGTTACCGCTTCCGAGGATAGCGACATGGCTGTGCTGGCCTTGGTGGAGAACATTGACCGAGAAGATTTGAGCGATTTCGAGATCGGTAAGGCCCTGCGGCAAGTGGAGAATCTCTTCCCAAGCAAGAAAAAGCTCGCCGAATCACTAGGCATGGGCCGCGAGGATATGTACCGGTATTACGCTTTTGAGGGGTTGCCGGACTACGTCCGTTCAAAGCTGGAGGAAAGCCCACGCATATTGTCAAGGGCCGCCGCTGTGGATATTCGGCGTGTCCTGCAGCAATCGGAAGGCCACCCCATGCTTGAGGAATGCCTGGAAGAATCCTGGGCTTTGTTGGAAGCGGGTGAGTTGGGGCAAACCAAGTTCGCCGCTCACCTCGCCAGGATATTGAAGGCGCGGCTGACTAATGCGATACCCGACGATCACAGTGTCCAGCACTTAGCTAAGAATGGCAAGAAGGTAGGAACAATCTCCAAGGACGGAAAAAGCTTAGTACTCAAATTGGATAGCGATGCACTGAGCCAGGAACAGGAACAGCGCCTGCGCCTGTTCGTGACGGAATTGCTGACATCAACAGAGGAATAGTTGATTCTTAAGGAACCAATAAAAACCTTTGATGCTGAGGAAAAAACCGCCATCCTCTGGCTTTTGCGCTAGGATGATCAATGGGTTAATCTGCACGTTGGAAAAACCACATCAAGGACTGGCAGGCCAGCGGCCTGTCGGCGGCACGGGCTTAGCTTAGAGGCTGTAAAAGAATTCCCAACCCCCTTCCATGACCCAAAAATACCCCCTGCAGATCAAGCAGAAGCCCGTGGCGACCGGAATGGTTTACGGCGGCATGGGCCGGAATCAATCTCCGCACAGCCAACAAGACCCAAAT
>CAIODU010000380.1 GCA_903857165.1 uncultured Methylococcaceae bacterium
CCCAACCGTTTCAGGTAGGCTTCGTCGATCTGTCGCAGGCTGTGGTCGCTCAGTTGCATGGGGGACGAAAATGTTCAGAATGTTGGGATCATTGTGAACCAATTAATCGAAATTTGCGATAGGGAGGTGATTGTTTACAAGTATCGCTGGTAGTCATTTTCCGGTTCCTTGGTATAACTATCCGGGCTGTTGGTTTCCCCATTGTTGATTTCGGGCAAATCCGACAGGGCATCCCCAACCGTGGTTTGTGGCTTGAGATGCTGATAGAACAGCGGCGGAGTGGGAATACACAGATCTTGCGCCCCGGTGAAATTAGCCACTGCTTTCGCACTATACATAGGCTCGGGGAAAGTGATTTCACCGCTATAGTCTTTGATGCCAATAAACACCGTTCGGAAGCGCATTTGCGGAACACCGTAATGTCCGGCAAACAAGATTTTATGTTTCACCTTGTAGCCCATGGCTTCAAGCTCGCGGTAGATTTGCTGGACAACGGTGCCTTTGCCTAGGGAAACGATGCCGGGCACGTTTTCAATCAGCACGGCTCTAGGCATGAGCGCGGCGACAACCCGCAGAAAATCCTTAAACAGGTGGTTTCTTTCATCGTCCAAACTGCGAATGGGGGCATTGATGGAAAACCCTTGGCAAGGCGGGCCACCCGCGACAAGGCTAATCTCGCCTTCTTCAAGCCCTAAGCGTTTTTTTAGGTTGATTTCACAGACTTGCCGCACATCGCCAACCAGCATTTGCGTTTGCGGATGGTTCAATTGATAAGTTTGCGCATACTCAGAAACCAATTCATTCGCAAAAATCGATCTAAACCCAGATTGTTTCAACCCGCACGAAAGCCCTCCCGCACCGGCAAATAAATCCAAGGCGATAATCCCGTTCAACGAGCTAAGCCACTGTCTTCAAGAAAACCACCCGCCGCGTTCTGCTGCGGCAAACCGGCATTCCCTTCACTGGACATGCGTTCAATGCGGAAGTCACCGCCGGCTTGCTTAGGCTTGTTTTGCCCGCCGATGCGGGAATACCACCAACGACCATCGCCGGCGGTCATTTCGCTATTCAATTTAATTTCAAAGCCACCCTCACGGTCATTTTCGCTTTGCTGCCAATGTCCGCGCAAAATTTGCCGGTCCAGACAGACGGAGACAAAACGACCGTCCTTCCACGAGTAGCCGCCGTTGCCTTGCCCGTCCAAATTCAATAGGAAACTGGAGCCTTGCTCCAAGTAACTCCACCGGCCAGCCAACACGCTTTTGTCGGCCCCATGAGGGCATTCTTGGTTAGGTACAGCCCAGGTGTCGGGAATCGGTTCTTCTATTTTCTTTTCGCCGCAACCAGCCACGACCAAAGCACTCATGCTGGCGATGATCCACGCGAGCTTGAATCTGTTCATGATTGCCCCTTAAGAAGCTTCATTTTTTCCGTTGTCGGATTCAATACGACACCCTTTTCGGTCACGATGGCATCAATCAGGCTTGCCGGGGTCACGTCGAAGACCGGGTTCCAAGCGTCAATGACGCTGTCTTCGCGATGGAAATATTCACTAAGCAATTCTTTGCGGTCGCGCTGTTCGATCTCGATTTCCACGCCAGAAGCCGTGTCCCAGTCAATCGTGGAGGTCGGAGCAACCACCATGAATTTCACCCCGTGGTGGCGGGCGTTGACGGCATGGGAGTAGGTACCGATTTTATTGGCGGCATCGCCGTTGGCGGCAATACGATCCGCCCCCACGATGACCCATTGCACCACGCCCGAACGCATCAGCCAGGCGGCGGCGGAATCGGCAATCAACGTGGCGGGGATGCGGTCTTGGTCCAACTCCCAGGCGGTCAACCGCGCCCCTTGCAGCCAAGGGCGGGTTTCGCAGGCGTAAATTTTGCGGACGCCTTGTGGGTATGCGCTGCGGATCACGCCCAAGGCCGTGCCGTAGCCGCCCGTGGCCAGGGAACCTGTGTTACAGTGAGTGAGAACGCCACTTGAGCCTTTCAGCAGTTCCGCGCCGAGTTCGCCCATGCGGCGGTTGGCGGCGATGTCTTCTTCATGAATGGACTGGGCCACGGCCAACAAAGAAGAAGTGTCGTCCCCTCCTGATGCGATGGCATTCCGCATTTGATCCAAGGCCCAAAAAAGGTTTACCGCCGTGGGACGCGAGGCCGCTAGAATTTCAATATCTTCGCCGATCAGTTCTTTCCAAGTGCCGGGATTTTGAGCATGGCGACAGCCAGCCGCCAGCACCACGCCATAGGCGGCCGCGATGCCGATGGCGGGCGCCCCTCGCACCCGCATTGATCGTATGGCTTCGGCGACACCGAGGGCGCTATCGAAATCTTCATATTCGACCGCACCGGGCAGTTTGCGTTGATCCAGCACACGCAGGGCGTCTCCGGTCCATTGCAGGGCGCGGACATTGTCGGCAATTCTCATTATGTCTCCATTGCCGTCATTCCGGCATGGATGCCGGAATGACGAGTTGTCTATCAGCACTTTGGCTCATGATGAGAATTGCTGGGGCGCTGTCGTTGTGGGATGTAGGCTTGGTATTTTCGTGCATGGGGGGAAGGTTTTGCGGAATGAGGGAAATTATTCTATGATTCAACGGGGCATTTTATTATGCCAAGCCAGTTGAAACCAAGGGGAGTTTGAGCATTAGCCTGTAATTTTTGCATTTCCTCACTGAACTGTAATAAAGTTGGACTTTTTTATTTTCCTCCATTCAAGTTTTACTTGTCACAGTCGTTTGATGCCAACGAGACAGCTTGGCCTATCCAGTTCATAATACCGCCATGGGTATCATAAACTGACACTGAATCCCGCATAAAATAACAAAATAAATTGAACAGCCCGGCCGAAATCTTCCAAATAGGTAAAATTTGAATGATCATAATGAGTGGTTCACGCTTCTTTTTCCCAGTTATATTGCTCTTGACCCTGGCAGCTTGCACTCCGCCCTCGGCCACAAAGCAGTATAACCCTGATGTTGTAATCCCACCGAAACGGGCCGAAGTGACTGACGATGCCCCGGCTGCTGTGGTGTATGAGGAAGCCAAACCCATCGAGCAGGAAGTTCGCAAGGGCAGCGCCGACAGCCCTACAGTCAAAACGGTATCGCCTGCTGCAACGCCTTCCGATCCACCCGCTGTGCTGGCTTTGCTGCGTGAGGCCGACGCCAGTTCGGCGGGCGGACGCTTGGACAACTCCGCCGCAACCCTGGAGAGGGCCATCCGCATCCAACCGCGCAATGCGCTACTTTGGCAGAAATTGGCCGAAGTGCGCTTGCAGCAACATCAACCGGGGTTGGCGGAAGACTTGGCGAAAAAGTCCAACGTCTACGCCAAGGACAATAAGGCACTCTCAAGCAAAAACTGGTCCATCATCGCCGCTGCCCGTCGCGAAAAAGGCGATGCACAAGGGGCTGGCGAAGCGGATGCCAAGGCCAAGTAGCCCGTGTACGATCTAACAAGCATCTTTGGCCCCGAGGGCCTGTTGGCGGATCATCTGCACGGTTTCCGTCCGCGTCCGGCGCAACTGTCCATGGCACTGGCCGTGCAACGGGCGATTGCAAGTAAATCCAGCCTGATTGCCGAAGCCGGCACCGGCACAGGAAAAACCTTCGCCTATCTGATCCCGGCCATCATCTCAGGCAAGCGGGTGATTGTTTCCACGGGTACCAAAAACCTGCAAGACCAACTGTTCGGCAAGGATTTGAAGCTGGTGCGCGAAGCCTTGGCGGTTCCGTTCCATGCCGCGCTACTCAAAGGCCGTAGCAATTACCTCTGTCTTTATCGGCTGGAAAATTCCCAAGGGTTTCGGGTTGGGCATGGCAGGCAGGATATTGCCGCGATGGAGAGCATCCAGCGTTGGGCAAAATACACCGAATCCGGTGACATTGCCGAGGTTTCCGACGTGACCGAATCGTCCCCGCTGTGGCCGCACGTCACTTCCACGGTGGAAAATTGCCTAGGCCAGGAATGCCCAAATTTGGCTGAGTGTTTTTTGGTCAAGGCCCGGCGCAATGCCCAGGATGCCGAGGTGTTGGTCATCAACCATCATCTGTTATGGGCGGACTGGGCATTGAAAAACGACGGCTTTGGTGAATTGCTGCCCGACCCCGATGTCATCGTGGTGGATGAGGCCCATCAATTCGCCGAGACTGCCGCGCAGTTTTTAGGGCTTTCCATTGGTTCACGGCAATTGAATGAACTCGCCAACGACATCGTCATGGAGCAATTGAAAGATGCCATGGACCAGCCAGAATTGTCGACCGAGGCGGAAAAGCTGGAAAACGCCGTGGCCGATTTGCGGCTGGCTTTCGGTGTCGACGGTCGGCGGGACGCTTGGAGTGCGGTTGAGCATGAAGAGGAAGTTGCCAAGCAGATGGACCGAGTGAAAAAACAATTGACGGTGCTGGCAGACCTGCTGAAGCAGGCCAGTGTGCGCGGCAAAGGATTGGAGTCGTGCTGGAAACGCAGCTTGGACGCCCTGTCCAGTTTGGGCGAATTTCTCATCAATACGCAAAACAACACCGTGCGCTGGTTTGAAACCTTTAAACGCAGTTTCACGCTAAACTGCACCCCGCTGGAAATCTCCAGCGAGTTCGCCAAGTTCCACCACAATAGCGATGCGGCTTGGATATTCACCTCCGCCACCCTCAGCGTCGCCCAAGACTTTGCGCATTTCTCGGCCTCGTTGGGTTTGAGTGGGGCGGCGGCAGAGTCTTGGGAAAGCCCCTTTGATTATCGCAACCAAAGCATGTTGTATGTGCCGGTGGACATGCCCGAACCCTCTGACCGCAATTACACGGCGGCGGTCGTCAAAGCCGCCGTGCCGGTGTTGCAAGCCAGCCGGGGCAGGGCGTTCATGCTGTTCACCAGCCACCACGCCCTGCAAGCTGCTGCGGCGCTGTTGCCCGAGGAGGTCGATTTCCCGTTGTTCATCCAAGGCAGCCAACCCAAAGCCGCGTTGCTGGAAGCCTTCAAACAGGCCGGCGACGGCGTGTTGCTCGGCACGGCCAGTTTTTGGGAGGGGGTCGATGTGCGCGGTGAGGCGCTGTCTTGTGTCATCATCGACAAGCTCCCCTTCGCCGCGCCCAGCGACCCGGTTCTCAGCGCCCGCTTGGAAGCCATCAAAAAACAAGGCCATAGCCCGTTTAACAGCTACCAACTCCCCGCCGCCGTGATTGCTTTAAAGCAGGGCGCGGGCCGCTTGATCCGCTCCAGCGACGACCGGGGCGTATTGATGCTGTGCGACCCGCGTTTATTGAGCAAACCCTATGGCAAAGTATTCCTAAACAGCTTGCCGCCGATGAAAAGGACGAGGATGTTGAATCGGGTGGAGGAGTTTTTTAAGATGGAGGAAAGTATGGATTTGGGGCAAGAAAAATCCACATAAATATGCCTAAGCTTAAATATTTGGCCCATTACCCCGAGGAGACGAAAGTCCAAGTCCGGCGAATCATCACCCAAAACCGCTTGAGTGACATGCTGGCCAAGAAATACCCCGCCAGTCATGACATCCGCACCGACAAGGCGCTTTATGATTATGTGATGGAAATGAAATACCGTTATATGCGCACAGCCGATCCACTCAATAAAGTCGTCTTCGACAAAAATCTGCACATCATTAAAAACGCCCTAGGAACCCACACCAGCCTATCTCGTGTGCAAGGTGGAAAATTGAAAGCCAAGCGGGAAATCCGGGTTGCCAGCCTGTTCAAAACCGCGCCCCCGGAGTTTTTGAAAATGATTGTGGTGCATGAACTGGCCCATCTGAAAGAACGGGATCATGACAAAGCCTTTTACCAGTTATGCTTGCACATGGAACCGAATTACCATCAGTTGGAATTTGATTTGAGGCTTTATTTGACGCAGATGGAGATGGATGAGAAGTAGGTCGGCATCCCCATGCCGACAACGGACTTGTTTATTTCTTTGGCGGCAAAGGGTTGCCGCCCTACTGCTTATTTTTTGCGGGCTTATTTAAACAGCATTGGGGTTTGGAAGCCGCCCCTACGGTGATTTAAAGGGTTAAATTGAAAATCGGATCACGCAAAGGATTGCATCAACTCGGCTATGCGCTTGGCTCTTTCGCTTTGCCCAAGTTGTAGCGCGGCTTTGTGGGCGGTTTCCAATACGTTAAGCCCTTGCTCAAGTTCGCCTTGTTCGCACAGCATCTTGCCGTATTCCTCACCCACCAAAGTAAGCACGTCGGCATAGTGCGCATCTTCCACCAGCCGGTGAGCTTCGGCTAGATGCTCGAATGCCTCGGCTGGTTGGTCTTGTTTTAATTTAATTCCTGCAATTTGGAAAAGAGTCATAGCCTTGGAGCGCACATCGCCGAGCCGCTCATAAACCGGGAGTTCATCCTCGGTGCGGATGCGCAGGGATTCGCCCCACTGTCCCCTCGCTTCCATAATGTCGGCGATCTTGCCTAGGATAATGGCCCTGGAGCGCACATCGCCGAGCCGTTCATACACCGGCAGTTCTTCTTCTGTGCGGATGCGCAAGGCTTCGTCGAGCTTTCCCCGCGCCTGTAGGATGTCGGCGATTCTACCTTGGGTCACGGCCTTGGAACGCAGATCGCCGAGCCGTTCAAACACTGGCAATAGTTCATCGGTGAGGATGCGCAAGGCTTCGTCGAGCTTGCCCCACGCCTGAAGGATGTCAGCGATTTTAATTTGGGTCACGGCCTTTTCGCGCACATTGCCGAGTCGCTCAAACACCGGCAATAGTTCATCGGTGAGGATGCGCAAGGCTTCGTCGAGCTTGCCCCGCTCATGGAGGATGTCGGCGATTCTACCTTGGGTCACGGCCTTGGAACGCAGATCGCCTAGCCGTTCAAACACCGGCAATAGTTCATCGGTAAGGATGCGCAAGGCTTCGTCCAACTGGCCCCTCGCTCGCATAATGTCGGCGATCTTGCCTAGGGTGATGGCTTTTTGCCGCACATCGCCCAACCGCTCATAGACTGGGAGTTGTTCTTCGGTACGGATGTGTAGGGCTTTGTCCCATTCTCCCAAGTCGTAATATAAATCCGCCAGTTCGCCCCAAAGTGGCCCTGCCAGTTCATCTGGCGGTGGGGGTTCGGTATTGAGGAAGGCGTGAAGTTCGCTAATGCGACGACTGCGTTTCGCCAAACTGCGGTTGTCCATCGGCCCAAGTTGAGGCGTGGGTAATTCGGCAGGAATTCCAAGGTGCGCCACACAAAACGAAAACACCCCGCCCCGCCAAGCCCACCAATCAGGTGCGAGTTGGGCAAAACGGCGCACGGTCGTTTGGTCTAACCATAATAGTAAGCGAAGTTCAAGTGACTGGGCGATGGCCTCACGGCGCATATTGAAAGCTTCCAAGCGGCGGGCATCGCCAAACCAACTTTCCCCACCGATGAGATGCGCCACGCCATGAGATACAGCCAAGCGGATCAGTTCCGCCTCCAAGGTTGCGACATCGGGAAAAGCTTCCGGGTTGAGTTCAATCCGCCCTGCGGTCATGTTGGCTTGTTCCAATACTTCGGCAATGCGGCGAATTAAATCTTCGCGGAGATTCCAATCGTTGAATTCGACAATCAGCAATTGGAATCGTCCACCAAAACGCAAGTCTTTCATTAATCGTTGGAAGTCTGAGGAGAGTTCAGGCGTTAGTTCTGTGCCAGTCAGATGGCGGGCAAATTCAAACCGAGATAGGTCTGGTGAAATCACTGTTGCGGATCCAAAGGTTCGGTTGTTTTTGTAGGGGTAAGCGATTTCTGGGCTGCTAAATAGCCTTGCAGCGTCCTTATCACCGGATGGCTTCGTCGCCAGGAACCGTCGTTGTATTCCAGCAAGGCCAAGTTATACAAAAGCTTGCGCGTGCGCTCATCATTGCCGATATTGACGGGATTGCGGTCTATTTCCGCCAGCAATTTATAATCCTCAGGTTCCAAGAAACAGCGATATTCCGAGGCGAGTTGGCGAATTGCCTGATCCACCGATTCAGTGTCGATTTGCTTGTCTTCTGCAAATTCGCAGCATAGCTTCAATAGACGCAATAGATCTCGGGGATGCCCGCCAGAATGTTCCACCAACCGGCTAATGTCATCTTTGTTGGTGAATATGCTTTCATCGGCGCGCTTCAACAGAATATCCCTCATTGCCTGCCCGCCGGATTCGTGGGGCTTCCCCTCGGCATCGTATAGCTTAATCATCGGCAGCATCAGGTCGGCATCCAAGCTTTGGGTTAGGTTGCCTTCATATTTCAGGGTTAGAGGGGCGGTGTAAATGACTAGGGTGTCGATGGCAAGCAAAAGCTCGGCATCTTCAACAAAGAATCGCCCGGTGTCTGCCTTGCTCATTTTGTCAGTGCCGTCAACTATGAATAGCACCCGCTGGGCCAAGCCTTCCTCCTGCAATCGTTGTTCCACCGTTTCCAATAGTTTGTTGAAGACAACTGCAAATTGGGTGAAACTATTGCGAATAACCCGACGAAGGTTGTCCTTGTAGGTGACATTCGACTTGAATGCCGAGGTAAACTTGGCGAGTAGCTCAAGCAGATAAGGGATACCGCCTTTCGCCGCCACAGTGGTTTTTACTTCAAGAGTGAATTCTTTAGCCTCCTCGGTGTTCAGCACTCGTTCGGCAAACCAGTTTTCCAATTCTACCAATGCATCTTGGGGCAAATTCAACGTCAATTCTTTCAATTCTGCGAGTAGAGAACGCGCCAAGACCATTAGCACGTCGGCAAATTGTAGGTTATTGCAATCCAGTTGTTTGGGAATATCGACCTCCACGACAAAGAAGCGGCCTGGTTTACCTAACTCTCGGGCATAATGATGCAGTTCCGTGGACTTGCCACTTCCTCTGTGTCCAAAAAACAACGAATGTTTTTGCGACGGCGGGAAAAATTGCCCATCTGTCAGCATTAGGCCAAACTTTAGCGCCAACCGCTTCAAAGTCTTTTGGCTGCCCCGTGCTTCTTGCGTGTTCACATAGCGGGGGTCGCCGAGTGCTAGTGGTTCCTGAAACTCGATAGAATGTAGGATTGTTAGGATATTGTAGGGTGGTGTGTAAGTCACAGATCGGCCTGCTGGTTGAAATTTAGATTAGGATGGCTAGTTTAATGGAACATTCGCGATTGAGTGGGTAATTTTCTTCAGGAAAACGAATTTTAAAAGTCACATTACTCACTTGTGCGTTATCCATCCAACAAATTGAACAAACAATCCATGAAACTCCTCGCTATCGAAACCTCCACCGAAGCCTGTTCCGCCGCCTTGTATTTGGATGGCGAAGTTACCGAACGCTATCAACTGGCCCCACAGCAGCATAACAAGCTCATTTTGCCGATGATTGAATCCCTGCTGGCCGAAGCCGGGTTAAGCTTAAAACAAATGGACGCGCTGGCCTTTGGGCGTGGCCCAGGTTCGTTCACCGGGGTTAGGATTGCCGCCGGTGTCGTGCAAGGGCTGGCGTTCGGGGCGGATTTGCCGGTCGCGCCGGTTTCCACTTTGGCGGCGATGGCGCAGGAGGCTTTTGCCGAGACGGATAGCCAATTCGCTTTTCCCTGCATTGATGCCCGCATGAGTGAAGTATATTGGGGCGTTTACCGGCAAGGGACAGAAGGATTGGCCGAATTGGACGGCAGGGAGTCCGTGGCCGATGGCGGGGCGGTGGAATTTCCCGAGGAGGCGGCGGGCTTTGGCATAGGCAGCGGCTGGGGGACTTATGCAGCGGCGTTGCGCGAACGGTTAGGGGAGGGGAGGGTGTATGGAATTCTGGCCGACCGCTTCCCCCGCGCCCAATGGGTCGCCCGTTTGGGGGTGGAAGTCTTCAAGCGGGGCGAATGCATGACGGCGGAAAATGCCCAGCCGGTTTATCTGCGTGACAAGGTGGCAAAGAAGAAAGGCGGGGGTTATTGATAGCATGACATCTGGGAACGCCAAGCACTGGCTTGGCGGATGATGGCCGATGCCAAGCGGGTGCTTGGCGGGTGATGCCCGATGCCAAGCGGGTGCTTGGCGTTCCCAGGGAGGCTCAATCCTTCAACCCCAACACATCCTGCATGTCGAACAAGCCCTTGTTTTTATCCGCCAACCACAAGGCAGCGCGAACCGCACCCTTGGCAAAAGTCATCCGGCTGGAGGCTTTGTGGGAGATTTCCACCCGTTCGCCTTCGTCGGCAAACATCACCGTGTGCTCGCCGACGATGTCACCGGCACGGATGGTGGAGAAGCCAATTGTCTTGCGGTCACGCGCCCCGGTGATGCCTTCCCGTCCATAGACCGCGCAATCCTTCAAATCGCGGCCCAAGGTCTTTGCCACCACTTCACCCATGCGTATAGCCGTGCCGGAGGGCGCGTCCACTTTGTGGCGATGATGCGCCTCGATGATTTCAATGTCGGTGTATTCGCCCATCACCCGCGTCGCCATTTCCAAAATCTTCAAGGTGAGGTTCACGCCGACGCTGAAGTTCGGTGCCATGACGACGGCGA
The DNA here is from genome assembly GCA_903857165.1 of uncultured Methylococcaceae bacterium. GTDB lineage: Bacteria > Pseudomonadota > Gammaproteobacteria > Methylococcales > Methylococcaceae > Methylumidiphilus. The sequence continues at coordinate 10,471 of CAIODU010000380.1, forward strand.
CGGTTTCGGCGGCTTGGTTGATTTGGCTTTTCTGTTCAGCCGTAAACCCAGTCGTTCCGATAATCAGATGCTTGCCATGTTGGCGGCAAAGTTCAAGATTGGCTAGGGTGGCTTCGGGTCTTGTGAAGTCGATCAACGCATTGACTTCATTAATGACGGCGCCCAGGTCGGAGCCAACCGTCAGGCCGCAACGGGGAAGTCCGGCAACTTCTCCCGCGTCCTTGCCCACGGCAGGGCTATCTTTGTGTTCGACGGCGGCGGTCAGTTCAACGCCTTCGGTTTCCAAACATGCTTTGATGAGCGTTTGCCCCATGCGCCCGGCGGCGCCGACGATGCCTACTTTCATGCTAAATCCTCTAGTTATGGCTAATAAATAGATGGGATTTTATCTGAATTACGGATGTCGCGCACTGAAGCGTTTTCGGAGAGCCAAAGCTTTCTTTGGCATGTCAAAGCATGCTTTGACGCTCCTAATTGTTCTCTGCTATAGTGCATATACAGCGTTTTCTATATCTATTAGTTACTTATTTATTTATTTACGCCCATGCCGGCAAAGGATTGCCGACCTACTGCGTAACAAGGACTGTAGGGCGGCAACCCTTTGCCGCCAACGATTTCAAAACTTAAACAACGTAATCAATTGGAATTAAAAACGCTGTATGCATACAACAGAGAGAACCGAAGCCATGCGTAAGCGAATGACGATCTCAATTGATGAAGCGGTTTATGATGGCTTAGTGCGTGTCATAGGCCGACGCAAGATTAGCCAGTTTCTTGAAGATTTGGCTCGGCCGCGTGTGGTGAACGACGACCTTGTTTCCGGTTATCAAGCCATGGGTGCGGATACGGAGCGTGAACGCGAGGCGCTGGAATGGAGCAATGCCTTGATTGGGGATGTGGCCGATGCGACGCGGTGAAGTCTGGTGGGTGGACTTCGACCCGGCGGTGGGAGGCGAAATCCGCGTTCTACCCGTTTTTCTGCCCTAGAATTTCCCTATCAAACAAACATAGCTGTTAAAATTGTCTTCACAGTTCCATACGAGAGACTCCCGCACATGTCCACCCTGCAACCCACTTACGACGATATTATGCGGTTACTCCAGGAGATTGCCATAAGGTCTCAAGAAACCGACCGGCAAATCAAGGAGGTGGCCGAGCAATCCAAAGAAACCGATAGGCAATTCAAGGAAACCGACAGGCAATTCAAGGAAACCGATAGGCAATTCAAAGAAACCGACCGCAAAATCAAGGAAGTCACCACCAGCATCGGCAAACTGGGCAACCGCTTGGGCGATTTCATTGAGGATGCGGTGCGGCCCGTCGCCGTGCGCCTATTCAAAGAGCGTGGCATTGAGGTTCATGAAGTCTATCAAAACGTCACCATGCAACGGGATGGCGAGGGATTGGAAATCGACCTGCTGGTCGTGAATGACGGCGAGGCTGTCGGGGTGGAATGCAAGAGCAACCTGAAAGTCGATGATGTCAACGAGCATTTGGAACGTCTGGCGAAATTGAAAAGAGTGTCGCCAAAATACCGTCATTACAAGCTGATGGGCGCTTTGGCGGCCATGGTGATACCCGATAATGTGGCGCGTTACGCCATGAGTAAAGGCTTGTTTGTCATCGGCCAAAGCGGTGAGCATCTGGAAATCCGCAACGGTGCGGGGTTTGAACCGGCGGTTTGGTAGCAAGTGGCCCGTCTGTAGCGAAGCGGAATACGGGAAACCCAAAGCTTCGATCCCCCGGATTACGCTCCGCTCCATCCGGGCTACGGCACTAAAACTCTACTTCGGTTTTTTTTGTCTTTACCGCATAATAGCCTATTGTTTGGTTGTAATATAAAATAGTATCGAAATCGATGGCATAAACTGGTGCATCTGATTCTGACTCCTTCGTTTCTCTAATTTCTAAGAGTTCACCTTCATTTAGTTTTACCCCTTTTGTCGCATCAAAAACTCCTTGTGAATTATATAAAAAGGATTGACCGTCAGAACTACGAAGCAACGTACTCATTCACCTCCCCTACACCGGCAATGGCAATGGCAAGAGGGCCAATCCTTGGCGCCGACGGGTTATGGCGGTTTGCAAGTATTCCCAGGGGGAATGGCCGCGCCGGCGGCAGGTGTCGATGACACTGGCCAGCAAGGCGAAGTGACGCGACCCCTGGGGCGTGCGG
>CAIODU010000381.1 GCA_903857165.1 uncultured Methylococcaceae bacterium
CAGCGTCACTTCCATTAAGTTAAGCCGTTCGTGGTGAGCTTGTCGAACCATGAACGGCTTAACTTCCAATGAGTTGGATTTTCCCGTTCACCCTTCGACAAGCTCGGGGCGAACGGAAAAATCCTTAACTTAATGGCAGTGACGCTCCAGCGTGGGAACCCGGCTTGTCCGCCCCTGCGGACATGCGGCGCAGGAGCGCCGCCGCCCTGCATTCCCACGCTGGAGCGCTCATCGTTATACACAAGTCGTTGCGAGAGCCACGGAACCCCGAAGGGGTTCAAGCCATTAGCCGGGGGTTGAGCGCCAGCGACACCCCCGGACGGCAAACCGAATAAAATATCGACCCCGGAGGGGTCGCAGTCTTTCCAGCGCGGCCTAGGATAACACCGGTCTAAACCTAGCATTTGCAGCGTTTACGGAAGAACTCCTAGGTTATTGGGCCGATTGCTGCGACCCCTCCGGGGTCGTGGGTCTTTTTTCCACATTTTCCGGGGGTGTCGCTTCGCTCAACCCCCGGCTAATGGCTGGCAACCCTACGGGTTGCTATATAAGTAGGGGCTCATAAGTTTTTTTACATTTTCACAATCGTATGATCGGCGTGGCCGCGACAATCGCCGCCCCTACGGTTGTTAAAACACTTTTGGTCAACTACTTATTGGCATGCGTACACTTGTGTATAACGATGAGCGCTGGAGCGTGGGAACGAGAGGCAGTAGGCTGGAATAAGCCCGGAAATCCCCCTAAACCCCCCTTTGCAAAAGGGGGGTTTAGGGGGATTTGCTGCATGCGCTACGGTGTCGTGCCGGAAACGGTCGCAATGCGAACCCTTCGACCATGCTTAGGACAGGCTTATTCCGGCCTACCCACCAACAAATTCACCAACACCTGCCGGTAAACCTGGGACAGCGTTTCCAAATCCCCCACTGGCGTATGTTCATTGATTTTATGGATGCTGCCATTGAGCACCCCCACTTCCACCACTTGCGCACCCGTCGGCGCGATGAAGCGACCGTCGGATGTGCCGCCGCCAGTGTCGGGTTTGGCGCGAAAACCAACGACTTGTTCCAATGCCTGTTGCACCGCCTCAATCAATTCGGTTTGCGTGGTCAGGAAGGGCGGGCCGGAAAGCCGCCAGTTCAACTCATAGTTCAGGCCGTGGCGGTCGAGTAGGGCATGGACTCGGCTTTTGATTTCCGCCTCGGTGATGGCGGTGGAAAAGCGGAAGTTAAACAGCACATCCAAGCGTCCGGGTATCACATTGTCCGCACCCGTCCCGCCGTTGATGTTGGATACTTGAAAACTGGTGGGCGGGAAGAATTCATTGCCTTCGTCCCAGATTTCGGCGGTGAGTTCCACCAAGGCCGGGGCAAAACGGTGTATGGGGTTGTCGGCCTTGCTTGGATAGGCGACATGACCCTGCATGCCCAACACCCGCAAAACGCCGCACAGCGAACCGCGTCGCCCCACGCGGATGACATCGCCCAGCCTTTCGAAACTGGAAGGTTCGCCCACCAGACACCAATCAATGGACTCACCCCGCGCTTGTAGCGCCCCGATGACTTTGACTATTCCATCCTTGGCGTCACCTTCCTCGTCGCTGGTTAGAAGCACGGCGATTGAACCCCGGTGGTCTGCATGTCCGGGTATGAAAGCCTCCAGCGCGGTCACCATCGCGGCAACCCCGCTTTTCATGTCCGCCGAGCCTCGGCCGTATAACAAGCTATCGCGGATGCTCGGTTCGAACGGCGGCGAATGCCATTCTTCCTCCGGGCCGGAAGGCACCACGTCGGTATGGCCCAAAAAAACGAACAGCGGGGCATCTTCACCCCGGCGCAGCCAAATGTTTTTGGTTTCGCCAAAGTTAAACCATTCTGCCTTAAAGCCCAAAGGTTCCAGCCGGGCGGCGATGAGTTCCATGCAACCTGCGTCGTTGGGAGTCACGGAACGGCAACGGATCAATTCTTTGGTCAGTTCTAACGTGTCACTCATAGTTTGGTCAATCCAAATCCGGCGGTTAAAATAGTTGTGGGGGCGAATTCATTCGCCAAATCATAGTTATGTAAGCGAATCAATTTATCAAAACACAATTTTGTAGGCGAATAAATTCGCCCCTACAAAAATTTGATGAGTGAACTAGCTTTCGACTGCCGTAGTGAGCATAGCGTAATCTTCGACGTTAAAGCCGATCAATGTTTTCGTCCCGGCTTCCAAAACCGGGCGCTTGATGAGGCTGGGCTGTCCCAGCATCAACTCCATGGCTTTGGCGCGATCCACGCCTTCGCGTTGGCTTTCGTCCAGTTTGCGCCAACTCGTGCCGCGCCGGTTCAACAAAGCTTCCCAACCCAAAATGACCTCCCACTTTTCCAATAGTGCCAAATCCAAACCGTCCTTGCGAAAGTCATGGAATTGATAGGCTATGCCTTGAGCTTCCAGCCAAGCCCTGGCTTTTTTGACGGTGTCGCAGTTTTTGATGCCGTATAGGGTGAACATGTCGAGCCTAGTTTGTGATTTTGCAGTCAATTATAAACACAGTCGTTTGGCAAAAAAAAGCCCATGCGGACTGAAACCGCATGGGCCTGGCTCAAGATGCCAGAGGAAGGGTAAGCTATTTAATCGTGATCGACTTCAGTTGTTTGGCCTCGGCGGCAACTTTTGCCCGCTCATCGGCTGGCAACGGAATCAGGCCCTTCTCAGCTAGATAGCCTTCTTCGCCAAAGGCTTTCTCGCTGGCGAATTCGTTAGTGAACTCGGCGATCCCCGGTATCAAGCCGATGTGGCCTTTTTTAACATAGAAAAACAAGGGGCGGGAAATGGAATACTGACCGTCGGCAATGGTTTCGTAGGTGGGTTCCACACCATCGACCAAAGCTGCTTTGACCTTGTCTTTGTTCTGTTCAAGATAGCTGTAGCCAAAGATGCCAAGGGTGGTGGGGGTGGCACCGAGCTTTTGCAGGATCAGGTTGTCATTTTCACCCGCTTCAATATAGCCGCCATCCTGACGGACGGTCATGCAGACATTTTTAAAGAAGGCGTTGTCGGATTCTTTCTTGGCCTTTAGCCAGGGAAAGCTCTCGCAGCCATGCTCCAATGCCAACTCTGAAAAAGCGTCGCGGGTGCCGGAAGTTGGCGGCGGGCCGAGTACTTCGATCTTGGTTTTCGGGAATGCGGGATTGATTTGATTCCAAGTCTTGTAAGGATTTTCAACCAGAGTCTCGGAATCCGGGCTGGCAGGGTCGGGAACCCGTTTGGCCAAGGCCAGATAGATTTCTTTGCTGGTCAGTTGCCAGTTTGCCTTGGACTTCTTGGAATAGGCCAGCACGATGCCGTCAAAGCCGATTTTCACTTCCGCAATGTCTGTGACTCCGGCCTTCTGGCAAGCCTCGAATTCAGTTTTCTTCATTTTCCGCGAGGCGTTGACAATGTCCGGGTGTTGCACGCCGACACCGCCGCAGAACAACTTGACGCCCCCGCCGGTTCCGGTGGATTCGACCTTGGGGGTTTTGAAATTGCCACCCTTGCCGAATTGCTCCGCCACCACCGAGGAGAACGGGTAAACGGTGGATGAACCGACGATGCTCAGATAGTCGCGACTCCCTTCGGCTTGGGCGGCGGGGCCACCCAAGATTAAACCTAGCGCGATTGCGCCGAAGATCATAAATTTCTTGTTCATATAACACCTCATATTATTGATTTCAGATTGAACCAGATAGGCCAACGCCCGAAGCAGTTTACTCCGGGCGTTGCTAAAACGTTAGTAGTCTAAGCGGACGGCCATTTCCCAAATATCGGGGCTTAAGCCGTTGAAGCAGCCAATGGCCGCATTGCCGGATTGTTGTGCCGGCGAGGCGTTGCCTTTGGGGGAGCATGCGGTAGCCGCGTTAGGCGTAAGACTCGCTGCGGCCGAGCCGTTGTTGGTGGCAAACACATGGACCCAGTTGGTCATGAAGCGGATGCGCGGGGTGAGATACCAGTTCAAGCCCAAGGTACCCGCGTTGATGCTGCCACCGTTGATATGCAGTGTGTTCATGTCCATTAAATCATAGCGGTACGCGACTTCGAAAGCACCCCAGCCATCGCTGCCTATGAAGCTTTTGTTAGGCACGAGACGGTCCCAAGTTCCCCTCTTGACATCATAGGGACGGCTTTCTCCGGTCAGGAACCAACCTGCTTGGACGTAATAGCCCTGCAAGGTGTCGCTGCCGGAATACCCTTTACCGGCGATCTGCGCTTGCATGTACTCAGACTCTAAGTGGACCGGGCCATAAGATCCTGCCAGTTCCGCGCCGAACATGGCAACATTATTGACCTCATGATTTTTTCCAAAGTTAGTGCAAACACCCGATACGGTTTTTAGGCAAACCGTATTGGTCAGGTTGCCCGTATTGATCCAGTTAGTGCGATCAATCACGCTATCGGGTTGTGACTGGTAGGCCCAACCGCCGGTTCTAACCGAGCCGTCAGCATTGTAATTGTTGTTGACACTACGCCACGAACCCCAAACACCCGTATGCAACAAACCAACATCCTTTTGGTAAACGGGCGCAAACGTGGCCCGACCCACCACTTGGTAGCTAGTGTCGCCGCTGAATGCATTACGGTTAGTGTTGGTGCCGTTGGAATTGTTGCCGCCTGTTACGTTATACGCTCCTTGGGAATTGGCCGAGCTGTTGCCAGGTCCGGGGGCACCAAACGCTTCAGTGGTAATACCGCCGCGCACCGTGTAGGGCGTGTCCCAAGGATGGTCCTTGTCATTACTCCAAGCTATCTTATTCCACGTTTCCGCTGTCGCGCCTAGCTGGTATTTGCTATTCACACCTTGTTCGATGAAGGCATTGTTCGGCAGCGAGCGTTCGATGAAAGTCAGGTAATTGTTGCTCATCACCGACTCCATGCTCTTGCCTTCGTTCTGTTGACCGATGGTGATCGCGTAGTTAGGGAATCGAATATATTTCAAGTAAGCATCGGTGATGCCTTGGGTGCCGCCATTGTTACGCGCAAAGTCGTATTCAAATCGAAATTCATAGTCCTTGAACATGACACCTTCCGTGTAAATACGCGCACGGCGGAAGCCGACGCCATTGGCAAGGTCGGTGCCATACGGACCCTTCTCGTCGTTCCAGTTGATTTGACTGTCGGCCTGAATCCGTCCACCCAGTTTTAAGCTGAATTCTTTGGTATAGGCAGGTTTGAGTGGTTTTCCATCTTTGTCCAAGACTGGCTTGCCTGCTTCGTCTACGATAGCCTTGCCATCAGCATTGACTGACCGGCCATCGGGTCCTTTTTTGGGTGCTTCTATCTCATTGCCGTCCTTGTCTTTTTCTTTGACATTAGAAAATATCTCAAGTCCACCATTATGACCAAAGGTGACATGGGTGCCATCTGTACCCGTACTCGCTGTTTTTAATGTAGCTACAGGGGCAGGCGTAGCGGCAAGAGACGGATTCTTTTTGGTTAGGCCGGTGTACTGCTCCTTGGTGATCGTGCCGTTTTTCGACAGTATCTCAAGCAATTGGCTGCTCGCCATGCCTTCCTTGCCCAGCATGGAACTATATTGGGTTTTATTGATGGAACCGTTTTTTAACAGAATGTCGAGAAGTTCCTGGTCGGCAGTGGAAGCATAGGCTCCACTTCCGGTCAGGGCTAGTGCCAACAAGACGTTGACTTTTTTCAGTGATTTGTTTTTCACAGAAGCATCCGCAGTTAATGTTGTAATATTTTTACGATGTGTTGCCTTTGTACAACGCGCAACGGGTGAATTGTGTGGGAGAATTGTTACAGCTTTATGACCACGCCCGACAGTTTTATAAATATTGGGTTGCATTGAATCATTGGGCGTTTGCCAATTTCTTGTAATTGCTTGTTTGGTTTGCAATAGATGTCAATATGGCGATTTGGAAAATCGCTTGTGTTGGAAGCCGGAACCTAATCCCCTATACTAGCGCCTATGATTTTTCTAGCGAAGCCCTGCCATCGTCAGGCTTTTAGGCACACAAACCAACAGGAACCCTCGCGCTCTGTGAATCCCCGTCTCAACAAACTCCAACCCTATCCCTTCGAGAAGCTTGCCCGCTTGAAACAAGGCATCACCCCGCCTGCTGGTAAGCCGCACATCGCCATGTCCATCGGCGAGCCGCAACATCCCACACCTAAGCTGATTGGCGACGCTTTGATCGCCCATTTAAGCGGGCTGGGCAACTACCCCGCCACCAAAGGCATTGCCCCGCTGCGCCTAGCCATCGCAGAATGGCTCTGCGTTCGCTTCCGCCTTCCCGCTGGCGCGGTCGATCCCGAACGGCAAGTGTTGCCGGTCAACGGCACTCGCGAAGCCTTGTTTGCCTTTGCCCAGTGCGTGGTCGATCCGGCCCACAAACCGCTGGTGGCCATGCCCAACCCGTTCTATCAAATTTACGAAGGCGCGGCCTTGCTGGCCGGGGCAGAGCCGTATTTTCTGAACACCACGAAGGAAACGGGCTTCTTGCCGGATTTCGACGCCGTGCCGGATGATGTATGGGTGCGTTGCCAACTCCTTTATATCTGTTCGCCCGGCAACCCCACCGGTGCGGTGATAAGCGAGGCGGTTTTGCGCCGTTTGGTCGAACTGGCGGAACGGTTTGATTTTGTCATTGCGTCGGATGAATGCTACTCGGAGCTTTACGCTGACGAAGCCAACCCGCCGCCGGGCTTGCTGCAAGCGGCTTATGCGATGGGCAACACCGATTTCAAACGCTGCGTGGTGTTCCATAGCCTGTCAAAACGCTCCAATGCACCGGGGCTGCGTTCCGGCTTCGTCGCGGGCGATGCTGCAATCCTGGAGAAATTCCTTCTCTACCGCACGTATCATGGCTGCGCCCTGTCCCTTCCCGTGCAACATGCCAGCCTGGCGGCTTGGCGCGACGAGGCGCATGTGGTGGCTAACCGTGGGCTATACCGGCAAAAATTTGTTGCGGTTGTTGAGATAATGCGTAATGTGGTGGAGGTTGAAATTCCACCTGCCGGGTTTTATCTGTGGCCCAATGTCAACCGTCTTGGTCTTGATGGCGAAACCTTTGCGCGTGAATTGTTTGCATCGCAAAATGTCACCGTCCTGCCGGGTGGCTATTTGTCGCGGGAAGCGCACGGCATCAATCCGGGGCAGGGGCATGTGCGGATGGCTTTGGTGGCGAGTTTGGATGAATGTGTGGAAGTGGCTAATCGGATGAAACAGTTTGTGGAGAAATTATGAGCGAACTACACTTGGATTCTCTGGAAATTAAAAACTTCCGCTGCTTTGAGCATTTGACTATCGAAAAGCTGGGGAGGGTGAATTTGATTGTCGGAAAGAATAGCGTGGGGAAGACATGTCTTCTTGAAGCAATACGCATATATGCAACTAATGCAAACTTTCCTGATTTGATGTGGATACTTGCGGAGCGTGGCGAAGTATCACCGGGGGTCAGCAGTGACCTGAGCATAAAACCAGACCATCTTACTTCTTTATTTTATAACATGAATTTTGAAGTAGGGCGAAGTATCATCCAAATTGGAGACGGAAAAAGAATTGAGAAAAACGTTTCAATAAAACTTGAGTATTTTTTGGAAGATAATAACAATCGAGCTATTTTGAAAGTAATTGAAACAAAAGATGTTATTGATGCTGAAAATTTACAGATTGGTTTTTCACTTTCTTTGGGTAATAGGTCAAAAATCTATCGCTTTCCACTCTCTAGTACACGAATACCAGAAAATAGAATTTTCGGAGATTTTATTAAAAAATGTGTCTTTGTACCATGCAACGGATTGAATAAGTATTTTTTGCCAGTATATTGGGATGGTGTTGTTATGGATGGACAGGAAGATAGTGTGCTGGTAGCGTTACGACTGCTGGATTCGGATATCGAACGCTTTCATGTTGTCTCAAACCCAGAAACTCCAAATGAAAGATTTGCTGTAGTGAAAACTAGGAAATTTGACAAACCTATCCGCCTGAGAAATCTTGGCGATGGAATGATGCGTATTAGTGGGATAGCCATTGCTATCGTTCAAGCAAAGAACGGGTATTTTCTGATTGATGAATTTGATAATGGGTTACATCACTCCATCCAACTTGAGGCATGGCGGTTCATTTTTCGTATATCTAAAGAATTAAATGCCCAAGTCTTCGCCACCACACACAGTTGGGATTGCGTGGAAGCCTTTCAGGAAGCTGCTGCCGAAGATCACAACGAGGAAGCCATGCTGATTCGTTTGCAACAAAAAAGAAGCGGAGAAGGCATAGAGGCGGTACTCTATGATGAAGAACTTCTTGCCAAAGCCACACGCCAGCAAGTCGAGGTGCGTTAATGGCAAGGGGGAAAATACCATCACGAATATTATTGGTTGAAGGCAAAGACGATCAGCATGTCATGTGGAATTTGTGCAAATATCATGAATTGCCGGAATGTTTTGTCATCGACAACAAGGAAGGAGTCACCAATGTGCTTGAGGCATTTGAGGCTGAAATAGCCTCGCCAGAGAAATATTGTATTGGGATTCTAATTGATGCCGATACCGATTTACCCGCACGTTGGGCATCAATCATGTCTATTCTGACCCGTAGCGGTTACAGTGGCGTTCTTTCGTCGCCTAATCCAAGCGGCACGATTATTACCCAGGAAGACAAGCCGACTATAGGGATATGGCTAATGCCTAATAATAGCCTACCTGGAGAGTTGGAAGACTTTATCGCTTTTCTCGTTCCACGAAGGGAAAGCAACCCGTTATGGAGTTATGCCGCTCGCTGTTTGGATGGATTGCCCGAAGTAGCCGAGCTTTATCCACAACAAGACCGCAGTAAAGCCCATGTCCATACTTGGTTGGCTTGGCAGCACGAGCCCGGAAAACCATTAGGGCAAGCAATTACCGCCCGCTACATTGATGCTAATGCACCACAAGCCAAACAATTGATTGAATGGCTGAGAAGCTTATTCATCAGTCCAACCGCTGAGCTATCAAACTAGATAGCTTTTTTCACATTTAACTGGAGAAGAACTTTCCATGTCACTAGAAAACATCATCAACGAAGCCTTTGAAATCCGCGCCGAGATTTCCCCCGGTTCGGTCAGTGCCGAAATCCGCGAAGCGGTCAACGAATCCCTGCATCTGCTCGACTCCGGCGAGCGCCGCGTGGCCGAGAAAGTGGACGGACAGTGGGTCGTCAACCAATGGCTGAAAAAAGCCGTGCTGCTGTCCTTCCGCATCAACGACAACCGCGTCATGGACGGCGGCGAAACCCGTTATTTCGACAAGGTCGAACCCAAGTTCGGCAGTTACAGCCCGGAAGATTTTCGCCGGGCCGGTGTGCGCGTGGTGCCGCCCGCCGCCGTGCGCCGGGGCGCCTACGTCGCACCGGGGGTGATTCTGATGCCGTCCTTCGTCAACATTGGCGCGTATGTGGACTCCGGTACGATGGTGGACACTTGGTCGACGGTCGGTTCCTGCGCCCAAATTGGCAAGAATGTGCATTTGTCCGGCGGCGTCGGCATCGGCGGGGTGCTGGAACCCTTGCAGGCCAGCCCGACCATCATCGAAGACAATTGCTTCATCGGCGCGCGCTCGGAAGTGGTTGAGGGCGTGGTGGTCGAGGAAGGCTCGGTTATTTCGATGGGGGTCTATATCGGGCAGAGCACAAAGATTTATAATCGCATGACGGGCGAAACCACCTACGGTCGCATTCCGGCGGGTTCTGTCGTGGTTTCCGGCAACTTGCCCGCAAAGGACGGCAGCCACAGCTTGTATTGCGCTATCATCATCAAGCAAGTGGACGAGAAGACCCGTGGCAAAGTCGGCATCAACGAGTTGTTGCGGGACTAAGCCCAAACGGGAGGGTTTGAACAGAAAATTAAATGATTGCCCCCGTCACTCAACACTAAAACAGGAGCTAGAACAATGAAAAAGACGATATTTTTTGCCTTAGGGCTGTTGTTTTCCACCAGCGTATTGGCCGGTGCGGACCATTACATCCGCAAAGACGGCACTCACATTCAACATCTGAAAATCACCAAACAATCAGGCGAGGTGAAAGTATTGCTGGACGTGGATTTTGAACCCACCGGCACAGAGACCGACAAGCCTTGTTCCACCGAAATTTCGGGTGAGGCCAAGGTCATCAGCGAAAATGAGCTGCACCTGAAAAAGCAGGCCCAAGGCGAAGCGCATTATTGCGAGTTGAAAATCTTTCTCAACGGTGATGAGGCGAAAATCGAAGAAACACCCGACTGCGTCCGTTATTTCACTGGCGACTTCTGCCGTTTTGACAGTGAAGGGAAGGTGTTGACCAAAATCAAATAAGTTTGGAATTTGCTGACAAGGATGTCTCCGCTGCCTCACTGCCATTAAGTTAAGCCGTCATACCGGCATGGACCGCCGGTATCCAGATTGCAGGGACGCCCCCAAGCCCGCGCCATCCCTGGAGCCTGGGTTCCGGCGGTCCATGCCGGAACGACGATGTTTTGTTAACTTAATGG
>CAIODU010000382.1 GCA_903857165.1 uncultured Methylococcaceae bacterium
GTGACGGCGCGTTTCTTCATCATCACTTCACCGAGCAGATTCCCTTTCCCGTCACCAATCCCAGTCAGGTTGTATTCCTCGCCGGCGACAAAGCGTTGCACCAGCACCGGCAAGCCCCACTCATGGGCGATACTGTGAAACGCGGCGGTGGCTTGCGCGGGGTTGGCGACGATCTTGGCATCGTAAAACACGCCTTTGACCACCAAGGGATAAGACCAGCCTTCATTGTCACAGAGTTGGAAAAACTGCGGGCTTGCCAAGGCTTTGAGTTCCGGGTGGGCAATGCCGGCGGCTTCCGCCAGTTCCGCCAGACGGGCCTTGGAGCGACGCTCGAACTGGTCTGCATTAGGCATGAAGGTTTTAATGCCCAAACCGGTCAGTTTCTCTGCCAAACCCACCATCAGTGGCAGTTCGGCATCAAGACAAGGAATCAACACGTCAATAGCCTCCATCGCCTGAATCTCCGCCAGCCGTTCCAGCAGCAGATCGGAACCATTGAGTGGGTAAGACAGTAGGTAGACGCTATCGCAGTACTCGCCCAAATACAGGCCGGGGTCCAGTGCGTCATAGCCAAGGCCGACAATGCGCACACCGTCGCCATAAGCTTCCCGCAGGCAACGCGCCACTGCCAAACCGGGTCCGGGATTGTCCGGCAAGGCGTTCATGCCGGTGATTGCCACCGTCAATGGTTTGGTATTCATTGGAAGTTCACCTTCAGCAGACTGGCGAATTCGCTCACGTCGCGTTCGGCAACGGACGCGTCGATCACGAATTCCGCTTGCAGCTTCTTCGTGATGTGTTCCACGTCTAGCGTTTGTCGGATCAATTGCAATAGCGCAAGCCCGGTGTGATTGACGGTGAAGCTATTGCCCGTCACCGGGTCGAAGATGAAGCCGCTTTCGCTCAGCGCCAAGCGTTTCAGCGATTCCACGTTGGGAAAATCGAATGTCTGTCGAGTCATTGTCCTGCTCTTGATTGTGCGTCATTGGTTGCGGGTAGGAGGAATTGTCCTTCCACCCTCTTATGCGTCCCGTTGGGTCGCGTCGATGAAAAGTATGACGGTTCACAATTACCGCAGACACGGCAGGAAAGTTACAGAGTTGTAATTTGCGTCGCCAAATTAACCACAAACTTCACCTCTCCCTCGGCAGACTTGGCAAGCGTTAAATCCCCGCCATGCGCCCGCACAATCTCGCGTGACAGGCTAAGCCCCAAGCCCACGCCTTCGATTTGGCGGTTGTGCGAGGGGTCGGCGCGGTAGAATCGCTCAAAGATGCGTTCGTGGTCGGCGGACGGGATGCCCGTCGAGGCATTGGCGACGGATACTTCGACTCGGTCATTTTGGCGGGCGGCATTGATGCGTATCCAACCGTTCGGCAGATTGTATTTGATGGCATTGCCCAATAGGTTGTGCAGCACTTGACGCAGCAATGCAGGGTCGACATCGACCGTCAGACTGGAGGCAATCGAACCGCTCACGTCCAGTTCCGGGGAAAGCATTTGCGCGTCTTCCACCAAATCTTCCAAGGCTTGCGACAAATCAAAACGGACGACGTGCAGGCGCAGCCGCCCGGCATCGGCCAAGGATAGCAATAGCAACTTGCGCGAGATTGTAGCCAGCCGCTGCACTTCGTCGAGGATGTCGGTCAGGCGGGACTGAACCGGAGAACCGGCCTCGCATTGCGCCATAGCTTGCTCGATTTGCCCTTGCAGAATCGCCAGCGGGGTTTTCAGCTCGTGGGCGGCATCGGCGGCAAAACGCGAGGCTTGCAGGAAACTGCGTTCCAAGCGTTCCAACATGCCGTTGAAAACTTGGATCAGTTGGCGGAATTCCTGGTCTTCTCGCCCCAACGTGATGCGCTGGTCCAAACCTTTGGCGGTAAGTCCCTGCATGGTGGTGGTAAGCCGCTTGATGGGTGACAGTGCGCGCCCCGACAGGAACCAAGCACCTAGGCCAATGAAACCTAATGTCAGCGGCGTGGCGAGTAGGAAGGCGTTGCGCAAATCGGCCATTTCTGCGTCGACCACCTCCAAATCCACGCCTATCGCCAGATTCCCAAGCGGGCTGGTGGCAAGGCCGAAACGCCAATGACGGTTCCCGGCATCCACTATTTGCGTGACGAACGCGGGATGATGCCGGGGCGCGTCGCCGTAGGGAGGCGGAAAACCGTCAGGCGGCGGGAAAGGCGGTCTTTGTCCGTCCCGAAACAGCGGAGGAAAGGGACGGGGGGGGCGGTTGCGTGGTGGCGGCGGTGTGTCGTCAGTCGGCTCCGCGTCGGCGGGCTGTTCCGTTTCCCCCGCCCGGTCTGCTTCGGCGGGCGGCGGGTTGGCGTCAAGCACA
>CAIODU010000383.1 GCA_903857165.1 uncultured Methylococcaceae bacterium
AAGGGTGCCTAGGTTCCTGGGCCGATTGCTGCGACCCCTCCGGGGTCGTGGGTCTTTTTTCCGCATTATCCGGGGGTGTCGCTTCGCTCAACCCTTAGGCTTTTGGCTGGCAACCCTACGGGTTGCAATATATTGGCATGCGTGCACTTGTGTATAACGACGAGATCTGGTGCTTGGGGTTCCCATGCGGCGGTGAGGATTAAGCAAGGGCTTGAGGTTCCCCCGATGTCGTAGGTCGGCAACCCTTTGCCGACGTGGGCACTGCGCCGAACGTGAACAGTTCGGTGCGTAACATCAGTTATAAATAACAAGTAGATATTAGGAAACGCTGTATGTTCATGGAAAGAGTTAGAGGATAACGAGAGCTTATGCCAGTTTGTGCCATTATTTACAGGGGAGAATAGTCATGTTAAGGCATTATTTTCTATTTCCGGTTTTAGTCTTATTATTTATTTGCCCGCCTGTCGTATTTTCAGGGGTGCTTTCCGATACCCCGTTGAGCCTAAAGGCCACCGTGCCGCCGAATGTGCTGTTTGCCCTTTCGGTGGAATTTCCGACGGCCAATACGGCAGCCTACCAAGGGGTGAGCGACTATGCCAAAACCAGCCAATACCTCGGCCTGTTTGATCCAGACAAATGTTATGATTATGACAGTGGCAACGGCTGGTTTAACCCAGTCGCGTTGACTGAGGACCATATCTGCTCCAGCAGTCGCTGGAGTGGCAACTTTCTGAATTGGGCGACGATGACCGGCCTTGATGAGTTCCGCTTCGCCATGACTGGCGGCAACCGTTATCGCGACACGGCCACTGTTCTAAATACTGACGGAACGGTTCAGGTCCAGGGTATAACCGTACTCGAAAGGGTTTGGCAGGATGGTCATGGGGGGACTGCGAATTTCCCGGATAAAACATTCAGTCTTTCCGACTCCGATTTTGTCGGGGCCCTGCCATATTCTCTAACATCTGTCACTGGCAGCATTTTAAACCAAGGCAAGGGGGTGCAGATGCTGGTCACAGCGACGATGCCAACCACTCTCACCTGCACTACTTGGAGCACTGTCAGCCCTAAGGAATGCACCGCATTTGTTTTTCCTGTGGATTTTGATCGAAAAGGCAGCACCGCGACCGTCCGTTGCCCAACCTGGACCAACGACGGTACAAGAAAAAGCTGCGAGATATTTTCTTTCACTCCCAGCACCACCGGTGAATCCATTGCCAGCCCGCCAGCTTGCAAGAAATACGTTAGCGACGATTCCAAACTACATTGTTCGATCTACAACGTCACCTACACAGCCAATCCAATGTCGGGTTCTAACTTTAATGTGCGCGTCAAGGTGTGCGATTCCTCGGTTGGCCTGGAAAACAACTGCAAGCAATACGGCATCAACTACAAGCCCACGGGTGTGTTGCAAGACAATGGGGATAAAATGCGCTTCGGTGTGTTTTCCTATTTTAACGACAATAGCATCGATAACGCGGTGATGCGCTCCAAACTCAAATATGTCGCGCCGAATCAATATGCCAGTTCCATCGGTACGACAGTGAATGTCAATCGGGAATGGTCGGAAACCGACGGGAGATTTATCGACCATCCAGATGCCGCTGTCGAATCGGTATCCTGTAGCGGCTTGCCCTGTTATTCCGGTGTCATCAATTACATCAACAAATTTGGCAGTTTTGGCAGCAGTGGTTGGAAATATAAGACGTATGACAACGTCAGCAAACTGTATTACGAAGCCTTGGCCTATCTTAGAAACCGATCTTATGATACTGTTTTTTATACGGGTGCTGCCACCACGGCCAATGATCCTTTTCCGGTGGTTAAATGGACTGCGGCATCGGACGATCCCCTCCTGTTTTCTTGCCAAAAAAACTATATCATCACCATGGGGGATACGCATACCCATTGCGACAGGAAACTACCCGGTGGTGCTTATTCTTCAAGTACATGTGACTGTGGCACTGACTATGGTTCATTGTCTAATGACGATACCTTAAATGTCAATTTTTGGACCAATCAATTGGGTAACCTAGAGGGTAAGCCGACTAATTGGTCCAAAACTGCCACGCCGCCCCGTGCCGCTTGCGCAAGTTATTACATCTCAGGGTTGGCGTATTGGGCAAAAGGCAACGATATTAGACCTCCCGACAATACCAAGCCCCAAACCCTAGGCAATCAGACGGTAAAAACTTTTATCATCGACGTTCAGGAGTATGGCGAGGAGGGTATTAATGCGTCGCAATACTGGTATGCGGCGAAGTATGGCGGCGCGGATTCTTTCCTTAATAACGCCCCGCAAGGTTGGACGAATGACACGGTGATAACTTCGACATCTTGGCCCAAGACCCTGTTGAAAGCCGGTGACCCGGTATCCATGATTGCGGCTGTGCAAAGTGCGTTTCAGAGCATACGCGCCGGTATTGGCGTGGAATCTGCGTTGGCGCAATCTTCGGGCGACTTGCGAACGGCGGGAGGGGCGTATATCTATCAGGCGATTTTCAACTCGGGCGGTTGGATAGGCGATGTGTTGGGCTTTTCCATCGACTCCACTGGAACTGTATCCCCCACGGCGACTTGGAAGGCATCCGATTGGTTTGCCAGGACCGCCTACTCACCTAATGACCGCCGCCTCTTCAGCTTTAACGATGGGTGGAAAGTGGATGGCACGTTGGAGACCGGCACCAGTTACCCCAGCTCCCGCAAGGGCATAGCCTTGCCTCAGGCAAGCCTCGCCAATTTAACCCTATTCTCCACCCGGCAGCAGTCATGGCTCAACAAGGACGAAGTCGGCGTGGCCGATACTAAAGGCGTGGCGAGGGTAAACTATCTGCGAGGCGAAACCTCCAACGAGGGCAGGTCGGGTTACCAATGGCGCGCCCGTCTGGGGAAGCTAGGCGATATTATCAACTCCAGCCCGGCATTTGTCGGTGATCCGCTGCCGGGGCTGATTGGACACGGTTACGGGGCATTTCGGCAGTCTTATGCGGGCAGGAAGCCCATGTTGTACGTGGGTTCCAATGATGGTTTCTTGCATGGGTTCGATGCCAGCGCACCGGGTACGCAAGGTGTAACGCCAGGCCAGGAGTTGTTCGCCTACATTCCCAGTGCGTTGTACCCCACTTTAAACCAATTGATGTCTGCCAATTATGCCCATAAATTCTATGCCGATGGCAACCCGGTGGTCAGCGAGGCATGCTTCGGAAGCTGTCTGGCCGATAACGGCAGTGACTGGAAGACTGTACTGACGGCGGGCTTGAATGCGGGCGGGCAGGGCATCTATGCGTTGAATGTGACCAACCCCGGTTCGTTTGCATCGGTGACCGGGCCTAACTTAGTGCTGTGGGAGTTCACCGACCGCGATGATGTGGATTTGGGTTATACCTTTGGCGAACCCATCATCAGAAAGATGAACAACGGCAAGTGGGCGGTGATTTTCGGCAACGGCTACAATAACACGGCCTCAGATGGCCGTGTCAGCGCCACTGGCAGGGCGTATCTGTATATTGTTTTTGTCGATGGGCCAAGCAACACCGATAAAACTTGGACACGGAATACGGATTATTACAAAATCGAACTGATAGCCGCCGGGGATGCCTATCAGTCGCCCAATTTCCTAGCCAATAACCCGCCCAATGGGCTTTCCGCCCCTGTCGGGGTTGACAAAACACTCAATGGCACCGTTGACCTTATCTACGCGGGCGACCGGTTGGGCAATATTTGGAAAATTGATGTCTCCAGTGCCACGCCGTCGTCATGGGGTGTGGCCCTAGGCTCCACAAGCTTGCCCAAGCCGCTATTCACCGCCAAGGACAGTTTGGGCACTATCCAACCGATCACCTCTTCAGTCGAATTATCCAGGCATCCGCAAGGCGGTTTTATGGTGTATTTTGGGACGGGTTCATACATCGACACGACCGATCCGCTACCCGAGAGCGGCAGTACTTTTAACAAGCAGACATTTTATGGAATTTGGGACAAGGATAATTTAACGACATCAACTGAAAAGACAAACTTTACGACGATTGCACGCAGCCAGTTGCAAGGGCAAACCGTGGTCGGAACTTGGGCTTCCGGCGGGGACACGTTTTATATAATGTCCAATTGCCAGCCCAACTATGGCAGCGCGGCGGCGAGTACCTTTCAACTAAAGGCAGACGGCAGGACGGCTGACTACAGCAACTGCCCCAGCGATATTGCACAAACCAATGCCAGCCCGCAATCGGGGTGGCGGTTTGACTTGCCTAGCGGGGGGGAACGGATGATAGCGGACCGCCCCTTGGTCCAGGGGGGGGTCGTCACCTTCACTACACTGACGCCGGCAGATGACCCCTGCACAGGGAACACCGTGGGCCGCATGTATGACTTAGACTATAGGACGGGCGGAAGAGTCAGCCGGGGCGCCGCCGGAGTGTATGACATCAACAATGATAAAACGATAGACAGCAATGACAAATTTCAAATCACGGCCCTTGGGGCTACTAGCGTCACTTCGACTTGGGTCGCCCCTTCGGGTAAACAGTTGATCGCCGGTGCAAGCGAAACCCCTTTGCGTTTGCGCCTTCCTGACGGTTCCGGGCCATCGGAAATCGGCTGGGGCGGGGGCAGTTCAGTTGCCCCCAGCACAGTCACTGCCACGGGTGGCTGTAGTGACTTTGTCTCAGGTTGGGGGTGCGTGTCGTGTATGGGACGGAAACCGATGGGCGGAAACTTTATGGATTTTGTCTCTAACCAGAAATTGGGTGGCGATGGGTTATTGACCTCTGGAAACAATATCGACGAAACTGCAAAATCCATCCCCACGCTTTCCGGCAGGGTAAGCTGGCGGGAAATTATGAGATGATTCAACTGAGGACGGAAAATGCGAATTGCAAACGGTTTCACCCTGATAGAACTTATGATCGTGGTTGCCATTGTCGCCACACTGACGTTGGTGGCGGTTCCGATGTATACCTATTCTGTGCGGAGTTCGGTGCGGGCCGAGGCCCGAGGCACGATGTATGAATTGTCGCAATTGCAGGAGCGGTATTTTACGACGAATAATGCCTACCTTTGCTTTAATTCAACGGGCTGCACCAGCACACCTGCGGGCTGGAAAAACTATTCGGGAAGCAGTTATGCCAGTCGCAAATATAATATCGGGGTGGCATCCAGGGGGACTGTTTCATGTTCGGGTGATACCATCACGAATAGCATCGCCAACGGTTATGTGATTACGGCCACCCCTGCCAATGGTTTCTCCGACCCGAATTGCGGGGTTCTGACGCTGGACAGTTGCGGAACCCGCACCAATTCCATAGGACTTCCCTCCGATTGCTGGAAATAAGGAATGCACAAAGGCGGGACGCGATCAAGGCTTACCCATTCGCCCTGAGCTTGCCTAAGGGGGTGGGCGGGTAAGCCGTTCATGGTTCGACAGGCTCACCACGAACGTCTTAAGGTGATTTCCAATAATGAATCAACCAAAAGAATCGTCCACGAAAGACACGAAAAGCACGAACGAATCTTGCTTTTGTTCGTGCTTTTCGTGTCTTTCGTGGACTCTGTTTTTTTCCTACGGATCAGATTCTTGATGGGATGTTCTTTCTTAGGAATCACCTA
>CAIODU010000384.1 GCA_903857165.1 uncultured Methylococcaceae bacterium
ACATCAGTTAACTGATGTTACGCATGAACCTATGGCTGGAGCGTCAAAGCTTGCTTTGTCATCAAGGCGAAGCCTTGACGGATACCTTGCCAAAGCAAGCTTTGGCGCTCCAACCCCAAACCGGGCCAAAGCAAGCTTTGGCGCTCCCTGCGTAACATCAGTCAGTTAAGTTAAAGGGTGGGTTAGATTGGGGTTTGTGGGAGCCTCGCCCTCACGGCGACTGAATAACTTGGAAAAACAGCCTTAATCCCAATCGCCGCGAGGGCGCGGCTCCTACATATTAAGCCACTGATGTTACGCACCGGACGGTTCATATCGGCGCAATGCATACGCCGGCAAAGGGTTGCCGGCCTACAGGCATCGTCTTCACGACCTCCCGCTCCCCGCAAACCCGCATTGCCGCCACGCCTCATACAAAACCAAGGCCACGGCGTTGGACAGGTTGAGGCTGCGGCTTGCCGCGACCATCGGCACATAAAGCCGGTGTCCGGCGGGCAGCGACTCCCGCACCGAAGCGGGCAAGCCCCGCGTCTCGGGTCCGAATAGAAAGGCATCCCCTGCCCTATACTGCGGCCCTACATAACAACGCTCGCCCTTGGTGGTGAGCGCGAACAGCCTTTCCGGCCTGACCACGCCTAGGCAATCCGCCAGCGAGTCATGAACTTTCACTGTCGCCCATTCGTGATAATCCAAGCCGGCGCGGCGCAGCTTTTTATCGTCGAGGTCGAAACCCAATGGTTTGATGAGATGGAGGTTCGCGCCCATGTTGGCGCACAAACGGATGATGTTGCCGGTATTCGGCGGGATTTCAGGTTCGTAAAGCAGGACGCTGAACACCGGGGAGCCTCAAAATGATTCGGCAGCGGGGGTTCCCACGCAGGGGCGTCACTGCCATTAAGTTAAGCCGTCATACCGGCATGGACCGCCGGTATCCAGAACACAGGGAGGTGAATCTAGTCTGCCCTCCATGGCAACTGGGTTCCGGCAATCCCTGCCGGAACGACGAGATTTTTCTTGACTTAATGACAGTGACGCAGGAGCGTGGGAACCATGGCCGGGGGTTTATTCCATCGGCAGCGCGGAAACCTGTTGCAGTTTCCAAATGTCGCGGTTGTATTCGCCGATGGTGCGGTCGGAGGAGAACTTGCCGCTGGCGGCAGTGTTGAGGATGCTCATCCGCGTCCACGCATCCTGGTCGCGATAGGCATCGGCGGCTTTCCGTTGCGCCTGCACATAGCTGCCAAAATCCGCCGCCGTCATCCACGGGTCGTGGGGGTTGCGGATGGACATGATGATGGGGTCGAAGATGTTCGGCTCGAAGTTGTTGAAGTGGTTGATTTCCAGATAATGCATGACCCGGTGCAGATCATCGTTGGCGGAGATGATGGCATTGGGGTCATAGTCGCCCCGTGTCCTTTCCACCTCTTCCGCCGTCAAGCCAAACAAGAAGAAATTCCCGTCGCCCACTTCCTCGCGTATCTCGATGTTAGCGCCATCCAAAGTGCCGATGGTCAATGCGCCGTTAATCATGAACTTCATGTTGCCGGTGCCGGAAGCCTCCTTGCCGGCGGTGGAGATTTGCTCGGACAGGTCCGTCCCCGCACAAATGACTTCCATCGCGGAGACCCGGTAATTAGGCACGAAAACGACACTCAGCAAACCTTCCGCCGCCGGGTCTTTGTTGATGACACTGGCGACATTGTTGATCAGCTTGATGATGAGCTTGGCGATGAAATAGCCCGGCGCGGCTTTGCCGCCAAGCAACACGCAACGGGGTGTCCAGTGGGCGGTGTCGTCCCGTTTGATCCGGTCATAGAGATGGATGACATGCAACACATTCAACAATTGCCGCTTGTACTCGTGGATGCGTTTGACCTGCACGTCGAACATCATGTCCGGGCTGACCCGCTTGATGCCTAGCTCCTTTTCCTTGTATTCCAGCAACCGCTCTTTGTTTTCCAGCTTGATCTGCTGCCAGCGATTGCGGAATGCCGCATTATCGGCGTAAGGCGCCAACTTGCTTAACTGGGACAAATCGGTGACCCAAGCGTCGCCGATGGTTTCGGTGACCAAGGCCGACAGCTTGGGATTGCACCAAGCCAGCCAACGCCGGGGGGTGACGCCATTGGTTTTGTTGTTGAACTTGTCCGGCCACAGCTCGTAAAAATCACGGAACAGCCCCTGCTTCAACAGGTCGGAATGCAACTCGGCCACGCCATTGACGGAGTAACTGCCGACAATGGCCAGATAAGCCATGCGCACATGCTGCTCCCAGCCTTCTTCGATCAGCGACATGCGGGCCATGCGCTCGAAATTGCCGGGCCAGCGATTGGATACTTCCGCCATGAAACGGGCGTTGATATCGAAGATAATCTCCAGCAAGCGCGGCAACAACTGCCTGAACAAGCGCACCGACCAACGCTCCAACGCCTCCGGCAGCAGGGTATGGTTGGTATAGGCCATGGTCTTGCTGGTGATCGCCCAAGCCTCGTCCCATCCCATGCCGTATTCATCCAACAACAGGCGCATCAGTTCAGCCACGGCGATGCTGGGATGGGTGTCGTTCAATTGGAAGCAGTTCTTCTCGGCAAACTTCCTGAAATCCTTGCCATGTTTGCGTATCCACAGCCTAATCGCATCCTGCAAGCTGGCGGAAGCAAGCAAATACTGCTGGCGTAGGCGCAATTCCTTGCCGCTTTCGCTGGCGTCATTGGGATAAAGCACCATCGTAATGTTTTCAGCCATATTCTTCCTCTCCACCGAACCGACGTAATCGCCGGCGTTGAATTCGCCCAAGTCGAACTCGTCGGTGGCCGCAGCTTTCCACAGCCGCAGGGTGTTGACGGTGCCGTTCTGGTAGCCGGGCACGGGAATGTCGTAAGGTACGGCCAGCACATCCTGGGTGTCCACCCAAACGATCCGCCGCCCGCGCCGGCCATGGCCTTCATGGGTTTCGGTGCGCCCGCCAAAACGGATGCGTTGGATCAACT
Organism: uncultured Methylococcaceae bacterium; assembly: GCA_903857165.1. GTDB lineage: Bacteria > Pseudomonadota > Gammaproteobacteria > Methylococcales > Methylococcaceae > Methylumidiphilus. Next base: position 2,991 of record CAIODU010000384.1, read on the forward strand.
CCGGGCGCTCGATTTCCCAGACATGGCCGTCGCGCAGCCAGTGGTCGGGTTCCTCAACCTGATTGCCGTTTTCGATGACTTGGCGGAACATGCCGTACTCATAGCGTAGGCCGTAACCCAACACCGGCAGTTGCAAAGTGGCGCAACTGTCGATGAAGCAAGCCGCCAGACGCCCCAAGCCGCCATTGCCCAGACCTGCATCCGGTTCGATTTCCACCAACTCCTCCATGTCCAAGCCCAGGTCGAACAATGCCTTGTGCAACGGGTCTTCCAATCCCAGATTGAGCATGGCGTTGCCTAGGGTGCGGCCCATCAGGAATTCCAGCGACAGATAATAGGCGCGCTTGCTGTCGCCTTCCTCATAGGCGTAGGCGGTGTTCTTCCAACGCTCCATCAAACGGTCACGCACCGCCAGAGCCAAGGCGGTGTAAGCATAATGGGCGGACTTGCTGTTTTTGTCCCGGCCCAGGGTGTAGTTGAAATGACGGCTGATGTCCTCGGCCAGGGGTCCGGCTTCCATGCCCAGCGGGGGCTTTTCAGTCAGGGCGGGCGTGGGCGTACTTTTGACGAACAATTTGTTAATCATGGATTGCATAAGCTACTATACTCGGTTGAAAAAAGGGTTGAGGGCATTATAAGCAAAAAGCATCCCGCCTATGGGAATGCCAGAAAACACAGACCTACCGCATCAATCGTTCGGGATAAGCATTATTATCTCACTAAAACGGTGCATTGTTGAACAGGAAGAGGGAAAGCAGGGGCTAGTTGTAAGTGGTTTGGATTGTAGGGCGGCAACCCTTTGCCGCCGTGCTGTCGGCATGGGGATGCCGACCTACGGCTGGCAAAACCGCGAAACCGGGGGGCTGGCCCGGCCTCACGCAACGTCGCAACGCACAAAGAGGCAGGCGTGGAATTGTAGGGCGGCAACCCTTTGCCGCCGTGCTGTCGGCATGGGGATGCCGACCTACGACTGGCAAAACCGCGAAACCGGGGGGCTGGCCCGGCCCTGTCCGCTCCGCGGCCGGGCCACCGCCCGGTTTTATTAAACTCCACCGCCCGGTTTCGCTGTGGTGCGCTCCGCGCCCTGCTTGGCCTGACTCACTCCTGAACTCGGGCGCAACGGAAGCCAGCGTAGCCGCCCTGGACGCCGGGCCGGTAGTTGAAACGGAACGCGGAACGGCAGAACCACGCGAAGAAGTTCCATGACCCGCCGCGCAGCACACGGCCCGAGCCAGCCTCGGTAGCGGCCCAAGCACTGCCATCGGTCGGTGCGCCCACATAGTTTGGATGCCAAGCGTCTTCCACCCATTCCCAGGCATTGCCAAGCATGTCATGCAAGCCCCAGGCATTGGGTTTTAGCGTCCCCACCGGATGGGTTTTATTAGCTGAATTGGCTGAACACCAAGCATATTCTGGCAACTGGCTTTCGTCATCGCCAAACGGAAAGCGGGTGGTGGAACCGGCGCGGGCGGCATATTCCCATTCCGCCTCGGTCGGCAAGCGATAGGGTTTATGGGTTTTTTCTTTCAACCAACTGACATACGCTTCCGCATCTTCATGACTCACGCACACCACAGGGTTTCGGTCAGTTTGCTGGAAGCCCGGATCGCTCCATGACTTGCTTGCATCTTTACTCCAACCACTTCCTGAATAAACATAACAACCTTGGCTTTGACGATTCGTCGCCTTGACGAAAGCCGCATATTCGCCGACGGTCACTTCGTATTTGCCAATGCTAAACGGCTTTACCATCACTTTACGCCTAGGGAATTCGTTGTCAAAGGCCAACGAGTCGTCCTTTTTATCCGAACCCATCCAGAATTCGCCACCGGGCAAGCTGACCATTTCCGGTTCTAAAATTGCGGCCGTCTTGATTTGCATTTCTATCCAAAATGGCCCCGTGTCCTTCATCTTCCAACCAATCAAAGCCAGCAACGCCAGCAATGCAAGCAGTGATATTTTTGATTTTGTAAAAAACCGACGCCATCCCAGCACGACCGAGATGAAATTTCTGCTTCCCAGGAAAATGGCTGCGATGAGTTTGGACGGTGCCGGCTTGCCGTCTGCCTTGGCGGGCTTGGTTGGCTGGCCCGCCCCGCCCAGCCAATTTCCGCCCTCCTGATCCGAACCCGCCGATTGGACCATGGACGGTTTCTTTCCCGTGATGCCCCAAATCAAGCGAGAAAACCCTTCTTCTTCGCTGCCCTTGCGAAAATCCACCCAAGTAAACCGCCGCAACAGCAAAGGCAAGTCTGGTTCGCTCGGACAGTCGGGCAACAGCACGGGAATCACTGGCAGCTTGCGTCGGACAAACTCATCCAAGCAGGCGCTCATTTCTGCGTTTTCCCATGGGCCTAGGCCATCCTTGCCCACCAGCACCACCGCCGCACGGGTGGTTTCGATAATCTCCGCCAATGCCTCCTGCCAAGGGTGGCCGGGGCGCAGTTCCCAAGCATCCAGCCAGACTTTGACCCCGTTGGCCTGTAGCCTTTTCGCCAAGGCGATGACGGCAGGTTTGTCCAAGCTGTTGTGAGAGAGGAATACGTCAAATTGCGGTTGGGCAGGGTTGTCAGCCATGAGTGGCGGCTCCATTGGGGTTGGACGGGGCATCAACTAATTCGCATAGGATACCATTGACTGGCTTAAACGCGGCAGACCAGGGTGTCGGTCAATGCCATTAAATTAGGTGATTTCCAATAATAGATCCACCAAAAGAATCGTCCACGAAAGACACGAAAGGCACGAACGAATCTTGCTTTTGTTCGTGCTTTTCGTGTCTTTCGTGGACCCAATTTTTTTTCTACGGATCAGATTCTTCATGGGATGTTCTTTCTCAGGAATCACCTTAAGCCGTTCGTGGTGAGCTTGTCGAACCATGAACGGTTTAACGCTCAGTAAGTTGGGATTTTCCGTCCACCCCCTTCGGCAAGCTCAGGACAGGCTTCGACAAGTTCAGGGCGAACGGAAAATCCTTAACTTAACGGCATTGGGGTGTCGGTCCCATGCGCGCCAACTTAAAGTGTCGGTGGTTCGGATGGCTTCAAAAAGAAGGTCTCACGCAACGGCGCAACGACGCAACGTAAAATGAATCAATGCGTGTGTGCCAACACCCAATGTGACGGCATGAATGAAGCGTCACAACTGATGTTACTCACGGATATGAAAGCTGCATGAGGCAGTGGCTTATCGCCTAACACGACGGAGCGTCAAAGCTTGCTTTGACTTGAGATTGGAAAGGCAAAGCCCGCTTTGCCTGTCAAAGCAAGCTTTGACGCTCCATCCCTAGGTCGATGCGTAACATCAGCCCTTAAGTTGGCGCACATGGGTGTCGGCCCCCTGCATCGCCAATCCCGTTGCAGAGCGCAGGCCCTGACTAGGCGGCGTAGGGCGGCATTCATGCCGCCTCAATACAAATCCAAAGGATCAATGTCCACCGACCAGCGGACGCCCTTGGCTTCAGGCAACCCCGGCAGTTGCCTGATGAGATGATCCACCAACTCATGCAGGGGTTTGCGTTCCGCACTTTGCAGCAACAATTGCTGGCGGAAACGGCCGGCCTGGCGGGGCATCGGGGCGGGGACCGGGCCTAGGGCCAACACCCCGGTTTGTCCGCTGGCCAACTCGGCCAAGCGGGCCAACAACTGGGCAGGTGCCGCCTCGTCGCTGGCATCGGCACGCCACAGCGCTTGGTGTGAATAGGGTGGCAATTGGGCCTCGTAACGCTCATACAGGGCGGCAGCAGCGAACACCGGATAGCCCTCGCGGATCAGTTTGCGCAACAGCGGATGGTCGGGCTGGCGGGTTTGCAACAGCACCAGGCCGGGGCGCTCCTCGCGCCCGGCGCGTCCGGCCACTTGCACGATCATTTGCGCGGTGCGTTCCCCGGCGCGGAAGTCCAAGCTGAACAGCCCCCCATCCACGTCCAAAATCCCGACTAGGGTGACACTGGGGAAATGATGGCCCTTTGCCAGCATCTGAGTGCCTAACAAAATGTCCACCTCGCCCGCCTGTATCTTGTTCAGCATGCCCTCCAAGCTGCCCTTGCGGCGGGTGCTGTCGCGGTCGATGCGCAAGGTTCTGGCGGTGGGGAATAGCTTTGCCAGTGCCAGCTCCACCCGTTCCGTGCCTAGCCCCAAGGGTCTCAGGTCGGCAGTCTGGCACTCGGGACAATCCCGCAGCAAGGCTTGTTCGTGGCCGCAGTGGTGGCAGCGCAGCCGGTGCTCGGCGGAATGCATCACCAGCCGGGCATCGCAACGCTTGCATCCGGCGACCCAACCGCAGGCATGGCAGATCAACGTGGGGGCGAAGCCGCGACGGTTTAGGAACAACAGGGTTTGCTCGCCCCGCGCCAGGGTCTCGCCGATTTGCGCAATCAGGGCGGCGGACAGCCCTTCGTTCAGCCGTTGATTGCGGATGTCGATGAGGCGAAAGGTCGGATGCACGGCGACGCCGGTCCGCTCCGGCAGGGACAGGTAGGCGTAGCGACCGCGCAGGACATTGGCCAGGCTTTCCAGCGAAGGCGTGGCCGAGCCCATGATGACGGGGATGTTCAAGTGGCGGGCGCGCATGATGGCCACGTCGCGGGCATGAAAGCGGAAGCCTTCCTGCTGCTTGAACGAGGCGTCATGCTCCTCGTCCAAGATGATCAGGCCGGGACGGGCCATGGGTGTGAAGACGGCGGAACGCGTCCCCAGCAGAATGGATGCCTCGCCGCGTTGCATGGCCAGCCAAGAGCGGCAGCGCTCGGTATCGTTGAGCCCCGAATGAAACACCACCAAGGGCGCGGCAAAGCGGGCGCGGAAGCGGGCTTCCAATTGCGGGGTGAGGTTGATTTCAGGCACTAGGATCATGGCCTGCTGGCCCCGTTCCAAAATCCGTTCCAACAGCCTGAGGTAGACTTCGGTCTTGCCGCTACCGGTGACGCCTTCCAACAAAAAAACCGCGTAACCCTCCATCGCCTTGAGCACGGATTCAATCGCGCTTTGCTGTGCCGGGTTTGGCTCGGGCGGGGTGGCGATGCGTTGCGGCCTTTGGCTGACAACCGCCGCATCTTCATCCCGGAAGCAAGCCCACCCCTTGTCAATCAGCACCTGGGCAGGGCCGTGCCAATCCCAATCGAGCTTGTTCAACTGGCGGGCCATGATGCCACCCCCGTTGTCTTCCAGCAGTTCCAGCAACAGGGCTTGCCGGGGTGCGCGTTTTGCCGGGGCATCCCCCCTGCCCTGCCCGGTCAGAAAAAGCCAACGTTCCGGTGCGGGTTGTATTGCCCGGATGCCAAGATCAAATATCTGGAAAGCAGCCCAGCCCTTTTCGATCAAGGCCCGCGCCGTGGCGTTCCATTCCCAGTCCAGCTTGTTCAGTTCTTGCAATGAAGCCCCTTGCGCACTCCCCTGCAAAAAGTCGAGCAACAAGGCTTGCCGACGCGCTTGCGCCGGCGGTTGTGCCTCCCGCCCCGCTGCGGTCAGGCAGAGCCTGCGCACATGTCCCGATTGCTTCAGCAAGGAAGGGAAGGCGGTGGCGAAAACCTCGCCCACGGGATAATGGTAATAGCGGCTCGCCCAGCGTAGGATCGCGCAATCTTCGTGGGAGAGCAAAGGTTCCTGGTCTAACAAGCCAAAGGCAGGTTTGATTTGGGTTGCGTCATCCCTCTCGCTTTTGCCAACGTCCAACAGATAACCGATGACAATATCCTCGCCCGGCCCAAAAGGAACCTCGACGCGCATTCCCGGTCGCAAGTGTTTAGGATCGACGCCCTCAGGCGGCAAATAGTCGAAGCTCCGCCGTAACGGATAAGGGATGGCAATTTTTAGGACAGGCTGGAACGGTATTGCAAGACCCGGTTCGGCCAACCCTTTGTCATCTGGTTCCGTCATCATCCCATGGAAGCCTTACGTTGTCTGGGTTGTGTGGGCAGTCCACCCAAGCTGTGGATAAGTATGTGGACATGGCATTGATTCTGCGCCCGAAATAGCGTGGTTGTTGGGTTTTTGTTAGTTTGTGCAAATTTTCCACAATTTATAAATCTTATTATAAACAAACACTTATAAAAATAGCCAAATGTCAAACGGCTTCTAGGGTGGTAGAATTTCCACTTGACAAACAAATTCTATACACTGTGCATAAGTCAGTTTGACAAAATTGTAAAAAATCAACCGTTTAACGTTTAGAGTCCAAAACAGAACGCACTTTCCGAGGGGAGGGTAGATGGAGATTGATCATTTGCAGGTGCTTCGGACCGATGCCTCCGGCATGCCGTTGGAGTGGATCGGTTATCAAGAAGCGGCCAAATTATACCACCTTGGGCAGGTCGCCTATGCCTGCGGTTCCAGGCTGTTCACCTTGCGCGGCGGTTTCAATGCCAAAAACGGTAGCCGCAGCCTGCTGGAAATCAATTCCATCATTGCCACCAACAGCCATGGCGGCATCCGCAAGATTTACGGGAACTACCATCCCCCGTTAAGCAACCAGGCTTTGTTCCGCCGTGATGACCATCATTGCCTGTATTGCGGCCAGCGCTTCCATGCCAGTGCATTGTCCCGCGATCATATCACCCCATTGAGCCAGCGCGGGCAGGATGCTTGGAATAACGTGGTGACCGCTTGCAAGCGCTGCAACAACCACAAAGCCGGCCGCACCCCGGAGCAGGCCGGCATCCAGCTCCTGGCCATTCCTTTCGCACCCACCCACGCCGAATATGTCTACCTGCAAGGCCGGCGCGTGCTAAGTGACCAGATGGAATTTCTCAAGGCCCATTTCCCACGCAAAAGCCCGTTGCATAAGCGGCTTAGTTAGTGCCAGACAGAAAACCCCGTTTTTTTAAAAAACAGGCACTATCCCCTGACGGTTTTTTCTGCGCTTTTCGTCTTTTTCCGGGTGACTTGTGGGCAGGACTCTCAGTTGCGGCGCGTTATCGATAGCGGCTCTCA
>CAIODU010000385.1 GCA_903857165.1 uncultured Methylococcaceae bacterium
CGACACCATCGCCAAGCCGATCAAGCTCGCCCGCGCCGCCAAGACCGTCGCGGCCATCGAGCGCAAAGCCGCCGCGCTGGCAAAAACCATCTCCCACTACAAGGACGCCGCCATCCGCATCGCCCAGCGCAAGATGGCAGCAGCGGCGGAACGCGCCCGCCGCGCCATGGAGTCCGGCAAGCGCTGGGCCGAGTCCATGAAATGCGAAAAATGCCCCAAGCCTTCCAACCGCTTTGGCACACACTTGCCGACTAAGGGTAAGTGGAAGGGCGAAAAGGGCAATTCCCGCTGGACCTCGGATGATGACACTGTGTCGCTCGATTATAAGGAAGGCTACCCTGACTTCACCACCAGCAACCCGCCTTCGATCTACCCAAAGGGGGATGGGAAGGTGGAGATTGAGATGATGGGGAATAAGTCAGATTTAGGTGCGGCTAAGAAGGCTATGCAAGAAAAGCTGGGGGATCCAAATTGGCCGGGTATAAAGGATGATAAACCTAAGGGTTATACTTGGCATCACAGCGAAGATGGTGCAACCATGCAACTGGTTGACTCTGATATCCACGCTAAAGCAAAATCAGGAGCCTCACATATTGGAGGGGAGAGTATCGTCTCTGGTAAAGACAATTTACATAATGAAACTCAATTTTAGGGGTACATTTTATGACTGGATTTATACTTGAAAATCGACAATTCGATGTATTGGAACCGGGTGAACCACTTAGTGAAAGTGATATAAAGACATTTGAGGCAAAGATAGGGATATGTCTCCCATCGCAGTTACGACATTATTATTCACATTGGAATGGTGGATTGCCTTGCCCTGCTGATATTCCCGACAATAAGTCGGCTTGGATTCGTCTTATCTGGGCAAAGGGAGTCGAAGCTGCACAGGTTGGACCAGCAACTTGCTTTTCGGGGTTACATGAGATTAATTCAAGCCCTTCTGTAGATTTTTTAAATATGTGGAATATTTTCAAACCTTCACTTCCACAGGACGTATTGTGCTTTGGCCCAGACCCCGGCGGTAGCCAGTTTCTGATTGGTATTAAAGACTATAACTTAGGCAAAATATTTTTCTGGGAATCATCCTACCAAGCAAATATCGGCGAAGGCGAAACCCCCAATTATGAGAACATCGCCTTTGTCGCCAATTCCTTCACCGAGTTTCTACTGGCCCTACGCGAGGAACCCAACCATGGCGAATTATTGGAGGATTGGGTGAAGCGAGCATATCCTGAATGAAAGCGCATAATAAATCCGTCCTCTTTATTCTGGATGACAGTACCACGAAGAATGAATTAATTGTGGAGAATCGCCCTTTTGGCGTGGAAAGTATTGGGGAAAAGTTAAGTGAAAGCGATCTTGCTAATTTCGAGGCAAAAATTGGCATTCAATTACCGCATCAACTAAGAAGCTTTTATCTGCACTGGAATGGCGGCTTGCCTTGTCCAGCAGGGATGCCCCTGAATAAGTCAGTGTGGATAAGACGTAAGCGTTCACCCCCTTACGCCGGCAATGGCAAGAGGGCCAATCCTTGGCGCCGACGGGTTATGGCGGTTTGCAAGTATTCCCAGGGGGAATGGCCGCGCCGGCGGCAGGTGTCGATGACACTGGCCAACAAGGCGAA
>CAIODU010000386.1 GCA_903857165.1 uncultured Methylococcaceae bacterium
ATGTTACGCAACGGCCTAGGATTGGAGCGTCAAAGCTTGCTTTGACAGGCGAAGCAAGCTTCGCATTTCCCGCTCTCTTGTCAAAGCAAGCTTTGACGCTCCCGTCATCCCTCTTTCGCGTCCATGCGTAACATCAGTTAATTTACCGTGCCGCTTTGCTGTAATATGTGACGGTCGGCAAAATAAAAATAATCAACGATTGAGGAGTGATGATGCAAACGGTGCGTGATTGGGCGATTGATTGGGTCAGGCGGGTGTTTCCCAGTGGCCAGGCCGTGTCTTTCGCCATCATGCTGATAGTCGGCTTCATTGCCGTGCTTAGCTTGGGGCATATCCTGATGCCGGTGTTCGCGGCCGGGGTCATCGCCTACCTCCTCGAAGGCTTCGTCGAGTTGGGCGAACGGCACAGACTGCCCCGGCTGATTTCCGTCATTATCGTATTCACGTTGTTCATGACTTTTTTGGTTTTCGACTTTGTGGCCCTACTGCCTTTGCTTTACCAGCAGAGTGCGCAATTGATCCAGCAGTTGCCGGCCTGGGTGAACAAGGCCCAAGTCCTAGTCATGCAATTGCCGGAACGTTATCCCATGTTTATCAACGAGACGCAGATTTTCGAGATCGTCGCGGTGATCCGCCAGGAATTGCTGAACTACGGCCAATCCATGCTGACCTACTCTTACGCCTCGCTGCTCAGCCTAATCAGCTTTATCGTCTATGTCATTCTGGTGCCTTTGCTGGTGTTTTTCTTCCTCAAAGACAAGTCCGTGATTGTTGAATGGTTTGTCCAGTATCTGCCGCGTGACCGTTATTTGACAACGCGAGTATGGCTCGAAGTGGATGCGCAGATTGGGAATTACATCCGTGGCAAATTCTTCGAGGTGGCCATTTTGCTGGCGACAAGCTTTGTGACATTCACCTTGATGGGTTTGAATTATTCCCTGTTGCTGGCCGTGCTGATGGGCCTGTCGGTGATTATCCCGTATGTGGGGGCAACCTTGGTGACTTTTCCGGTGATGTTGGTGGCTTTTTTCCAGTGGGGTGCCACCGACGATTTCTTTTATTTGATGCTGGCTTACGCAATCATACAGATGTTGGACGGTGTCGTGCTTGTTCCGTTGTTATTTTCCGAGGTGGTGAACCTGCACCCGGTCGCCATTATGGTGGCGATCCTGTTTTTTGGCGGTATCTGGGGTTTTTGGGGCGTGTTTTTCGCCATCCCCCTTGCGACACTGGTGAAAGCCGTGCTGCGGGCATGGCCAAAGTTGGGCGAAGGCCCGGCAGAGTCAGTCCATCGTTTAGGCGTTTAGAAAACAGGGTGATTATTTACTGTATCCCCGCTGCATCATTTTTCCTACAATGCCGTTTGGCAATCTGTTGATGACTAATCCAGCGCACAACGGAAAACCGAGTAATAAGGTAATATTCAATGAATTATCAAATGACTTATTCCCCCGGCACGACAATCCTCGAGGAGGGTGCGACGGGGGATTGTGCCTATATTATCGATAAGGGACTTGTTGAAATTTCGGTGATTCGCGACAGTGAAAAAATCGTGTTGGCAACCCTGTCCGACGGGGACATTTTTGGCGAGATGGCTTTGATCAGTGGCGATGTCAGGTCGGCGAGTGTGCTTGCATTGGTTCCGACCACTCTCAGCGTGATCTGCCGCCCTTATTTCCAGGAAAAACTCGCCCAGACCGATCCAATCATTGCGATGCTGTTGAGATTGCTGCTGGCGCGATTTCATGAGGCCCGTGGCAAACTGTTGTCGATGCCAAAGGTCTGTTTGGCCGGCATCAATGCAAAAAGCGCGGATCCCGGCTCTGCCGCCGAGAACGAGGCGCAACAAGAAGTCTTGCTGCGTTTCAAGTTCATCAACGACCTTCAGTCCGCCTTGGCCAAACAACAGTTTTTTCTTAATTACCAGCCGATCTACCTATTGGACACGGGCAATTTGGCTGGATTTGAGGCGTTGGTCCGATGGAAGCATCCGCAACAGGGCATGATCCCACCCAATCAATTCATTAGCATCGCCGAGGATACCAAGGAGATTATTTCCATTGGCTACTGGGTGTTTGAACGTGCCTGTTGCGACCTAAAAAAAATGCGCGATGCACTGGGTGTGGCACAGGATTCCGCCGAGCCTTGGATGAGCGTCAATTTTTCACCCGTCCAAATAAAGGATCCGAATCTTCCCGAGCGTTTTGGTCAAATCCTAGCCAAATCCGGGGTTGACCCCTGTTCGATCAAAATCGAACTGACTGAAAGTGTATTGGCCGACAACCCGCAGCTGACTTTGGCCTTCATTCACGAGGTCAAGCGGCTTGGCTTGAAGGTGGCCGTCGATGATTTCGGAACCGGCTATTCAAGCCTCAGTTACTTGCATTTGTTTCCCATCGACATACTGAAAATCGACCATACATTCGTGGCTAACATGTTTTGCGACTTGCGCAGCCGGGAAATCATCAATGCCATTGTTGCCATGTCGAAGAATCTGAACATCGATATTGTGGCCGAGGGTGTCGAAACCAAGGAATTGGAGGCGCTATTGTTAAATTTGGGATGCCGGTATGGGCAGGGCTTCTTTTATTCCCGACCGCTGCTTTTTGAAAATGCCCTGGCGTTTTTAAAAAAAACGCAAGGGATGACGCATGAGGAGGGTTAAGGCGATTTCCGATAAATAAAATCCCCCGTTGTAGGGCGTCCTTCAGGGCGCTTTGGTGGCCTGAAGGCCACCCTACGGGTATAGACATTCCAGTAAATGTCCTAAGGCGATTTCCGAACAACAAATCACCCAACTGTAGAGCGTCCTTCAGGATGCCATGGTGGCCTGAAGGCCACCCTACAGGTAAAGGCATTCTCGAAAATGTCCTAACTTCTAGAAACCGGAAATGCCAACACCTGCGAGATGTCGCCAGCCCCGGTCATCAGCATCAACAGCCGATCCAGTCCGAGTGCCATGCCGGAGCAGTCCGGCAACCCATGAGACAAAGCGTCGAGCAGCCGTTGGTCTTTGGGCGGCAAAGGTAGCCCCGACTGGTGGCGAACGGCCAACTCGTCATCGAAACGTCTTTCCTGCTCGGCGGCATCCGCCAATTCGTGGAATCCATTGCCGAGTTCCAGGCCATCCAGAAACACCTCCACCCGTTCGACTACGGCTTCGTCCCTAGGTTTTTTGCGTGCCAAGGAGGGCAGGCAAGCGGGATAGTCGTAGACGAAGTAAGCCAGGCCACGTTCCATTTGTGGTTGTACAATATGGCTAAAAAGCAGATCGAGCCAGATATTCCTATCCTCCCCGCAAATTGCCGGGGCTTCGGCAAGATTATGCTGCTTCGCGCACTCTGCGAATTCCCGCAAATCCGCGTGGATTGGATCGACTCCGGCCAGTTGTCCGAATAAATGACGGTAGGAGACACGCCTGGCTGGGGCCAAGTCCCGCTTTCCGTCAAATAAAACGCCGAGCAATGCCTCAATTTCGGCTATGAGACCGTCTAACCCGAAGCCGACCCTATACCACTCCAGGAGGGTGAATTCCGGGTTGTGGTGGCGTCCGCATTCCCCGTTGCGGAAAGCCTTGCAAATTTGATAGATGGACCCGCATCCCGATGCCAGCAGGCGTTTCATGGCAAACTCCGGCGAGGTTTGCAAATAAAGTTCGACCCCGTCGGTTTGTCCGGGTTGCCGGAAGTGGGTGGTGAAGGGGTGAAGGTGGGGGTCGGTTCCGGCAGTCTGGCATAGCAGCGGGGTTTCCACTTCCAGTACGCCGCGTTCGTCAAAGAAGCGGCGTATCCGTGAGAGTGTCGCCGCCCTGGCGCGCAGGGCCGCGTAATCACAGGCTGGTTGCCAACCGGCCTTGGTTTTACTCCTTGACACGCGAAATGTACTCTCCGGTGCGGGTGTCCACTTTGATCAATTCTTCCATCTGCACAAACAGGGGTACGCGCACCACCGCGCCCGTTTCCAGTGTGGCCGGTTTGCCGCCGCCGCCTGAAGTGTCGCCGCGAACGCCCGGATCGGTTTCCACAATCTTCAACACGACGGAATTGGGCGGGGTGACGGACAGGGGCGAGCCATTGTAGAGGGTGACCATGCAGACATCCTGCTCTTTTAGCCATTTTTTAGCATCGCCAACGGCGTTGGTGCCTGCGGTATACTGCTCGAAAGACTCGGACTGCATGAAATGCCACTCGATGCCGTCGTTGTAGAGATATTGCATTTCCATGTCAGCCACGTCTGCGGCCTCCAAGGTTTCGCCCGACTTGAAAGTACGCTCGATGACCCGTCCGGTCTTCAAATTGCGCAATTTGACGCGGTTGAAGGCTTGGCCCTTGCCAGGCTTGACGAATTCGTTTTCGATTATCACCGCCGGGTCGCCGTCGAGCATGACCTTCACGCCGTTTCTGAAATCGCTGGTGCTGATGACTGCCATACTATCCTCTTGCTTGTGAAAATGTTGATTAACTCAAAAAAATGCTGGTCATTATAATGGAGAGCCATGCCATTACCAATGTAAAACGCAAGAAATCGCCGGCATCCGCCCCCCAGCCCCACTGGAAGGACGAAATGGCAAGCTCATTTTCGTGCGTGGGGGATTTGCTGGACTACCTGGGTTTGCCTGTCGATCCCCGGCTGGGAAACGGAGAACCGTCCCGGCGTTTTCCTTTTCGCGTGACCGCCGCCTTCGCCGGGCGGATGAAAAAGGGCGACCCAGACGATCCTCTTCTGCTGCAAGTGTTGCCAGTGGACCAGGAACTGCTGGAAAGGCCCGGCTACTTCGCCGATCCGGTGGGTGATTTGCTGTCAGTCGCTGTTCCCGGCCTGCTGCACAAATATCATGGGCGGGCCTTGCTGATTGCCACCGGGGCCTGTGCCATTAACTGCCGTTACTGTTTCCGGCGTGAATTCCCGTATGCCGGCAGCCAACTGACCCGTAGCCGCCAGTCGGAAGCACTGGCGCATATCGCCGACGATGCAAGCATTGCCGAAGTCATCCTCAGCGGGGGCGATCCGCTGCTGTTGGACGACAGGCGTTTGGCCGATTTGTTGGATGGCATCGCCGCCATCCCGCAGGTGCGCCGGCTGCGCATCCACACCCGCCTCCCCATTGTGCTGCCTTCGCGCATCACCTCGGATTTGGCTCGAATTCTCGGGGGAACAAGGCTTAAACCGGTATTGGTCGTCCATGCCAACCATGCCAACGAATTAGACGCCAAGGTCGGCAAGGCATTGCAGGCATTGCACAACGCCGGGGTGGCATTGCTAAACCAGTCGGTTTTGCTGAAGGGGGTCAATGACACGGAAGATGCGCTGGCCGAATTGAGCGAAACCCTTTGTGATCATGGTGTTCTTCCCTATTACCTGCACTTGCTCGACAAAGCCTGCGGAACCGGCCACTTTGATGTCCAAGAAATCTCTGCGCTTGCGCTTTACGAGGGCTTGCAACGGCGCTTGCCTGGCTATCTGGTTCCAAGGTTGGTTAGGGAAACGGCAGGGGCACCGTATAAAGTCAATGCATTCCAAGGGAATTACTTGCCATGAAGCCCGTTATGCGGCACACTTAAGGGAATATAGGATTGGAGTGCTTGTAAAACATGAGCCGACGCATCAAGAACAATACCCCCGCAGTCGTTCGGCGGGATACTAAAAGCCTCGCCCGACTGGTCAGAAGCCTTGTCACGTCGTTGGCCATTCCCACGATTCTGACGGCCTGCGCCCCCGTGCCACATATTCACTCGGGTTCTGGTGATTCTTCAAATTCCCCGGAAAAAACAATACTTTATGTGGGGTCAGGCAATAAGCGTGCGGGTGAAGGGGATGACGCGGGGCCTAAAGAAGCCGCACCGCCTTCCCGGCAAACAATTTCCCTAGCCGAACAATACGGGCCACCCGCGCCGAGTTTGCCGGTTGATGGCAAGGCTGCCGCGAAATACCGTGACGCCCATGACTCGCAGTGGTTCCCCAAAAGGCATGGCTCCGCCAGCGCGAAGCTTCGAACCTCTCAAACCGCCTCCCTAGGCGCGTCGCCCATCGTAAAGACTTCCAAGGATGGCATTTGGGATCGAGTGCGCAAACGCCTGATGCTAACGGGCTATGAACATGAAAACATCCAGGCGGAAGTCGATAGGATCAAGCGCTCCCCTAGGACATTGAGTTATATATCGAAACGGGCCGAACCTTATTTGTTTTACGTGGTGGATGAAATCGACCGTCGCGGACTGCCTATGGACTTAGTCATGGTGCCGATGGTGGAAAGTGCCTTTGAGCCCACGGCGGTTTCCCCTAAACAGGCGGCGGGCATCTGGCAGTTCATTCCGGGGACGGCGACGAACAATGGGTTGAGGCTGGTTGACGGTTATGACGGACGCTATGACCTGTATGCAGCGACTAAGGCCGCGCTCAAATACCTTGCCCATCTGCAAGGTTTGTTCGGTGGCGATTGGCTGTTGGCTTTGGCCGCGTATAACGCCGGTGAGGGTGCCGTGCAGCGGGCGATCCAGGCAAACCAAAAGGCGGGTTTAGGGACGAGTTTCTGGGACTTGAACTTGCCCGCCGAAACCAAGGCTTATGTGCCAAAGATATTGGCACTTTCCCGCGTTATCGCCGACCCTGGCACTCATGGCGTGACCTTGCGCAAAATCAGCTCCTTGCCTTATCTGGCTAGGGTGGAAGTCCAAGGCACAACGGTGCCATTGGCCGAAACGGTGGCAGGAATGGGCATGAGTTGGGAGGAGTTTTATAGCACGAACCCGGCGTTCAAGCCGGATGTGGTCCCGAGTACGCCCTTCAACCTGTTATTGCCATTGGACAAGGCACAGGCACTGGTGGCGAATTTGCAGGGTTCCCGATTGATTGCGGCGCGGAAATATGTCGTCAAGAAGGGTGAAACCCTGACGGTGATCGCCAAGCAACAGGGTGTCACTGCCCTGAAACTGGCAGAGTGGAATGGCTTGCAGACCGACAGCAGGGTCAAGCCTGGGCAGGAATTGATTATTTATCCGGTTTAAAACAGCGTTTTCAACATCAAATGCTTATTTGATGGATCTTATGGTTTTGGAAAATTGCCATCAATAGCTTGCTTGGATGTGGGTCATTATTTTAATCACTTTTTAAAGATGAAAACGCTGGATATACACCATGAAAATTTGCGCTGTTTCCCCACTTATTAAATCTGCAAACGCAGAAATTGAACCTGCAACCGCAGAAAATATTTTGGATTTCATTGGCGATTGCGAACACGATCTTGTCGTTTTACCCGGATACGCTGAGAGCCATCCAAGCTATCAAAGCGTTGCAACAGTGTTGAAACCAGGGGTGTTCGCATTTGTGGAAACCGATCCGGGCAATGATGACAAGCGTGTTCCTTGGTTGGTTTCATCTAAGCAGCAAGTCAGCATGCCCAGCCAGATTTTTTCAAAAGATCCAAAGGCACGCGACTTAGATGATCTGCAAGAAATTTGGGATGAGCGAACACACAATATCTGTGGACGAATGGTGTTATTTGCTATCTGCGGCGAAATTAATGCATTCAGAATAAATGGCTTGGTCAGACGCGGTGACAATCCCCCGTATGACGTTCTTGTGAATCCAGCCCACACCATAATGGGCTTTTTTGCCTATTTAGGCCCAAAGCTGACCAATTTGTCGGAAGGTAGGGTCGTTGTACATGTCGCAAACAATAACCGTGGTCATCATAGAATTACCACCGATGTCCGTATTTACGTGAATGGTGAGATTATGGATCGGAAGAGTGATGGTAGTTTTGCATGGTCAGAGTGTGAAATATAACTCTGCGGTCAATCGAATGACGCACGATAAAGCCTCGCATCGCCCATTATTTCCACGTTAGCTGTGGGCGCGACGGGGTTTGCAACCAATGTGCGCCAACTTAAGGGATTTTTCCTCACGCAACGGCGCAACGACGCAACGTTAAGGGCAATGGATTGTGTTTGCGTGAAGCTTTGTTCATGCCGTCATATCGGCTGTTGGCACACCGGCATTGATTTCTTTCGCGTTGCGTCGTTGCGTCGTTGCGTGAGACCTTCTTTTTGAAGCCGTCCGAACACCATAAGTTGGCGCGTAAGGGTTTGCAACCCCGTCGCTTACGTTTTGTGAATGGCTCGGTGTCTAAACGTGGCGGTCGGCTTCGTACTTGCCTATTGCACAAGTGTTTGATTCAGGTGACTTGACAACCCGCGGTTTCACATCCTTGTGACTGGATTCCGGCGATCCATGCCGGAATGACGGGCGATATTTTGTCGTTTGCCCTCACCAGATCAGGTCATCAGGAACTTGGAATTTCGCGTAAGGATCGTCGGAGCTTGCTTCCGACGTTTTCTGCCCCGCTTGGGTTCATTGAATACAACCACGCTGTCCGCATGGCGGGCCTTGATCTTCCCGGTCGTTCAGATGCCACGGGAAACCCGGATTGCGCCGCAAGGCGGCGGGCACTTGCTAGATTGTCAACACGCCGCCATCGGGTCGGCATGTGACTTGTTTCGCGGGCAAGGGATTTGCCGTAATATTCCATCACAATTCATGCATAAACACAGCGGATAAAATGAGCAGAGTCCCTGCCATCAGCCGGGCAGTGAGCGGTTCGTGGTTGGTCAGGTGTCCGACCACCAAGGCCATCACTGGTGTCAGCAGGCTTATCAAAGACACTTGTGTGGCCGCCAGATGCTTCAAAATATAAAAGTACAAGGCGAACCCCAAGGGCGTGGCAAAAAAACCGAGATAGGCTATGGACGCGACACTCGCCACGGGCATGGCAGCGGGCGGGCAGCCATCAAAGACAGCCCAAACCAGCAGATAAACCGGCGCTGAGAACAACAAACCACCGCCCACTTGCGTCAATGCGGGCAAGCCTGAGTTTATCCGCTTCACCCAGACCGAACTGGCGGATTGCAGGACAGCGGCGACCAACACCCCGACGATGCCAAAGACTGCGGACTCGCTATGATCCAATGCCGTCCCAAACATCAGCGCCAAGCCACCCAAGCCCATGCCGTAAGCCAGGAACTTGTGTAGTTTGAGGCTACGCTCGTTCAGCCAAACCGCCGACATCAGCGCGGTAATCATCGGGTTCAAGCCGCATATGACCGCAAGCCATCCCGAGGGGATGAATTGGGATGCCCAGTACAAGGCGAGCATGGACGGACACAGGTAGAGGAAAACAGCGAGGTAATTCAGCAGGGCTTGCCGGTGACGCGGGAAGGGCAGGCGCGTCACGGCAATCAACAGCAAGACACAAACCATGCCGATCAGCATCCGTGCCGTGACCCCGAACAAAAACCCCGGCCCCTCGCCGCTCCATTTGATGGCAATCGGCGTCGTGGACCACATCAGGACTAGCGTCAGGTAAGCCAGCAGCACCCGCATTCAGCGCACCACGAATGGCTTAAGTTAACGGCAATGGGTTTGCCCCTGCCTGTTTTTTGCCTCGCTACCCGTCGAGATTCCGCGCCACTTCCATCAACTCGCTGTCTTCGTCGGACAATTCCATCTTCCTGCGGGCATCATCGACCATCCAGCCAATGCGCGTCTCGTCGATGTCGATATAACTGCCATCGGGTTTGATGCAATTCGGCCCGAAAACCAAAACGTGGTCAAGCCGGGCCACCGAACTTACCCGGGTATATTCACCCAGAATGCACTCGCGCAACACCGCGCCGGGTTCGATCACGCAACCCGGCCCGATCAGCGCCGGACCCTCGATCACCGCCCCGTCGCCAATGGAGGAACTGCTGCCAATCACGATAGGGCCGCGCAAAGTGACTTTTTCCAAGTTCATTGCCACATTGATCCCGACCCGGACCCCCGGCATGATTTCGCGTCCCGGCAGGCGGTAATTGCGAATCCCGCCGGTCAAGGCCAATCTCGTCGCTTCCCAATAATCCGGCACGGAACCGATGTCGATCCACTCGAAAGGCAGTTCAATCCCGTACATCGGCGCACCGGCTGCCACTAGCTTGGGAAACAACTCGCTGCCTATGTCGAAGGGTTGGCCTTTGGGGATGTAATCGAAAACAGCAGGCTCGAAAATGTAGATGCCGGTATTGATGGTGCTGGAAACCGCATCCTCGATACTTGGCTTTTCTTGGAAGCACACTACCCTGCCATCCGAGTCGGTCGCCACGACTCCGTAACGGGAGACATCTTCCTTTGGGACATTGCGCAGTATGATGGTGGCGATGGCATTGCGCCGCCAGTGAAAACGCAACGCCTCGCGCAGGTCGACATTGATCAGGGCATCCCCGCACAGGACCACGAAAGTGTCATCGAAAAACCCCGAAAACTCCTGAATCTTTTTCAGCCCGCCCGCAGAACCCACCGGGTCGCCGACGGCTTGCCCGCCCACCAGCAAGCCCTCGAAGGAATAGGCCATCTCCACGCCAAAACTCGAACCATCCCGGAAATAGTCTTCGATCAAGGGGGCAAGGTGGCTGGTATTCACCACGATCCGGTCGATTCCGCAGTCTTTCAAGTGTTCGACGATTGACTGCATAATCGGTTTGCCAATGAGTGGAATCATAGGCTTGGGCACTAGGTTGGTGATGGGCCGCACCCGTGTGCCTTTCCCTGCCGCCAATATCATCGCTTTCATAGGATAAACCTCTCAATTATCAATAGTCGGATAAACGTGCGGCGAGGCATCTGTTGCGCCCCAATATTTTTGATCGGTTCAGGCAGTCTTCCGACAGCTTGAGCAATTCCTCAATGTTTGTCCCGCGCATCGGCATGCCGCTGGCCACCCCCAAGCTGATGGTGAGGTGGCGGGCGACTTCGCTCTTGGGGTGGGGGATTTCCAAGCTTTCAACCCCCGAACGGACCAGTTCGGCGATATGGGCGGCACCCTCGTGCTGGGTGGCCGGCAATAAGGCGGTAAACTTTTCGTCGCTAAAACGGGCCAATATATCGGGAAGACGGCGTATCTTTTGGCGCAATACTTGGGTGGTGGCCTTGATTGATTCGTCACCCTTCGGAAATCCGTATTGTTCGTTGAAGGACTTGAAGTTATCCAAATCCATCATAAGCAGGGAAATCGGAATGTTATTGCGGGTCGCCAAACTCCACATCTCCCCGCAGCGTTCCTCGAAGGCATACCGGTTGATCAAACCGGTAAGCAGATCGTGATTGGAGAGTTTTGCCATTTCCAAGTAAAGTTCATCCGTCTTCGCTTGGCTGGTACGCAACGCAAAACCTGCCTTTTCCCTTTCCCTTTTGTTGACAAAGGCACTGGAATGATACCTGACCCTCGCGATCAATTCGATTTTGTCGGGCAATTTGACGATGAAATCGTTGGCCCCCGCAGTGAATGCCCGAGCCTTGGTAAGGGGCTCTGCGGAACCGGAAAGCATGATGACGGGTGTATCGCGGGTTCGCGGGTGGGCGCGGATGAAGCGGCACAGGGTGAACCCGTCCAACTCCGGCATTAGCACATCAAGCAAAATAACCGTGGGATCGATTTTTTCGGCCATCTCAAGTGCTTTAAATGGATCGGCGCAGTAATGAAAACCGATGTCAGCCTCGTCAGCCAGCAACCGCTGGACGGCTTCGGCGATAAAGGGCCGGTCATCCACCAACAGGACTACGCAGGGCGGCTTGCGCAAGGTGTGGATGGTTTCACGCGGAAGAATCAAATCGCTGGGCATGCCTGTTTTATCCTCGCATCGGTCGGGTTGACTGGGATTTTACATAAGCCATCAATTCCTCGGCAATCTCTGGCGGCGAGAGGATGAGCTTGGCCGCGCCCAGTTCAATCGCCGCCTTGGGCATGCCGTAAACGGCGCAACTTTCCTTGTCTTGGGCTATGGTATGCCAACCGGCGCGAAGCAGCGTCATCAGCCCCAATGCCCCGTCCCTGCCCATGCCCGTCAGCAGCACGGCAACCGAAGGTTTCGTCCAGTGTTGCGCGATGCTCTCAAACAATACATCGACCGAAGGGCGATAGGGATACTCCTTAGGCTCAGCCGTGTAGGCGATTGTCCGATCGGCAGTGAGCGCCATGTGGTCGTTAGTGCTCGCCAAGAGAACATGTCCGGCCAGCGGCTTTTCCCCGGTGCGGGCAATATTCACCGGCAACCGGCAGTTCTGCCCCAGCCATCGGGCTATGCCATCCGCGAACTGCTGATCCACATGCTGCACCACGAGGATGGCGGCGGGGAAATCCTTGGGCAAGGCGGACAGGATTGCGGCGATGGCATTCGGCCCCCCCGTCGATGCGCCGATGGCCACCAAAAGCGGCAGCGCATCCTTGGGCGGGAAAACGCTGCGACTGTTGCGACCGGCAAGGGAGGGGGCGGTGCGTTTGCCGATGGCCTCTATTTTTCTGAGCAACTCAATCGCATCTTCTTCGCTTAGCGTGGCCGGGACATTGACCACGTCCAACGCGCCGGCCCCCATCACATCGAATATCCCGGAAATCTGCCTTTCATAGTTATCCGCCACCACTAAAATGGGGCAGGGCGAATTTTTCGAGATGCCCAGTGCGCAATTCACCACCTCGGAAACCGGCAGCAGCAGCCCCAACAATAATAGGTCGGGAATATCCTCCTTGCACATGAGCATTGCCTCGACACCGCTTTTGACGACCCAGGCCAGGTCGTGCTGAGGGGCGCGGGACAAGGCGATGCGCAGGGACTCGACTGCCGGCCTCGGAGCATTGGCAATGGCAATCCGCATCTTCAGGCTTCTCCGATTAAGCTGGTGACCACTTCGAGCAAAGCCTCGTCGTTGAAGTTGCCCTTGGTCAAGTAATAATCGGCCCCGGCATCCAAACCCCGCAATCGATCTTCTTCCCGGTCTTTGTAGGACATGATCACCACCGGCATGGACTTCAAGGCCACATCTTTTTTGATCTTGGCAACCAACTCGATCCCGTTCATCCTCGGCATGTCCACGTCGGTGATGACTAGGTCGAACCCGCCCGCCCGCGAGGCATTCCATCCATCCATCCCGTCGACTGCCACCTCGACGCGGTAGCCCTTGTTTTCCAGCAATTTACGCTCCACTTCCCGCACGGTGAATGAATCATCCACCACTAGGATGCGCTTGCCCAGTTTGACGCTGGCGGCAGCGTGGCCAAGCTTCCCGTGACGTAGGCGGTTTCTGCCAATCAGCCGGTCGATGGAGCGAGTCAAATCCTCCACATCCAGAATCAGCGCCGGGGTGCCGTCCTCCAACAAGGTTTCGGCGGCAATATCGCGCAGCTTGCCCAAGCCTGGGTCCAAGGGCCTGACGACCAAATTGCTTTCACCGACAAAACAATCGACAGTGATGCCAAAGCGCCTGTCCCGGTCACTGATCACCACCACATTATGGCGGTCGCCCAACTCCTCCGTGTCAGGCAATTCAAGCACTTGGGTCGCTGCGACTATCCCGACGGGTTTGCCGTTAAAATAAAAAAAATCATGGCCTTGCAACGAGGAAATTTCATGCGCTTCGAGGATCAAAGCCCTTTCGACGCGCGCCAGCGGAAAAACATAAGCCTCGCCGGCAATTTGGGTGACCAAGCCGCGCATGACCGATAGGGTCAGCGGAAGCTGGAGTTGGAAATGGGTGCCGCGCCCAATTTCGGAATGGGTCCTCACCGAGCCGCGTATCTGTTGCAGGGTATCCATGACCACATCCAGGCCCACCCCCCGCCCTGAAATCTCGGTGACATTATCCTTTAGGGTAAATCCCGGCAGGAACAGGAAGTCGTAAAGTTCGGTGATGCTCAAGCCGGAAGCCACCTCTTCCGAGGCCAGGCTGCGTTTGACCGCGGCCCGGCGCAACACGTCAGGGTCAATCCCGCGCCCGTCATCCTCTACGGCGACAAACAACATGCCGGCCTGGTGGCGGGCCTCCAACCGGATGACACCCTCGGCCGACTTGTCTGCGGTCATGCGTTCGTCGGGGGATTCGATGCCATGGTCAATGGCATTGCGCAGCAGGTGATTCAGCGGAGCCTGGAGCATTTCCAAAATATCCCGGTCCACCAGCGTGTTTTGCCCGACAATGTCCAGGCGGGCCGATTTGCCGAGTTCACTGGCGATATCCCTGACCATGCGGGGAAAGCTTGCCACACCTTCCGCAAAGGGGCGCATCCTGCTCGTTGTGGCCTCCTTGTAAAGTTGCCGCGACAACTGGTTGGAACGGCGTTCAAAGCCTTCCAGCAAACGCCACTGGGTGGCGATGCCTGCGGCATTGTCGGCGCTTACCTGTCTGGCCACCCGCAACAACTCGAGATCATGCTCGCCCGTGCCGCTTTCCCTCAACCGCCGCTCCATCCCCTCCAGCCGGCCGGTCAATTCGTTTTGCCGGCGCACAATGCGCAGTAGGGTATGCACAAAGGGGGCAAGCCGTCGCGACTCGACCAAAAACTCTGCGGCAAGCCCAATCAAACGGTCGAGCAGTTCGGCGTTAATCCGCAGTGCCTTTTCCTCCACAACTTCAACCTCTGCCGTCGGCAAATGCGGCTCGTGGGGGGGCGCATCCTTTTCCGGGGGGTGGCCGGAGGCGGGGGGTTCGTCTTCCTGCACGGTCATGGAACTGCGGATGGAACCGGCCAGCTCGCTGTAAGTCTGCGTGTTGTCGGCTATCCAGGCGGCGATCTTGTTTTCATCCAAAAGGGCAATGCGCGCCAAATGATCCGCGCCTTTGAGCAACAAGTCGAAGTGCGGGCGTTTCAGCTTGAAACCTTTCTGCGCCGCAGAAAAACAGTCCTCCATGGCGTGGGCCAGCACCACGGCGTTGGGCAGGTTGACGAGGCGGGCAGCGCCCTTGATGGAATGCGAAGACCGCATCAGCGACTGGAGTTGTTTCGGGCTGAGGGCATCGCGCTCCAGTTCCAGCAAGCCCTTGATGATTTCTGCCGCTTGGTTTTCCACCTCAATGCGGAATAACTCCACCATGGAAAGATCGGCATGGCTCATTTGAGGCTTTTCTCCATGGCTTGGAACATGACTTTTTCATCTAGCACGCCGACACTTCTTTCACCGTCCCGCAATATCCCCAGCATGAACTTGGCCAGCGAGCGGGATAGGGACGCAGGCACGGGGAGAAGTTCGTCCTGCGCGTGGCGGAGGGAACCGAGCACCTCGTCCACCAGCATGGCGAATCGGCTTTCACGGTGGCGAATGACCATCATGCGAGGGAAACCCCGGCGCTTCCCGTTTGGCTCAAACGGTGAATCTTCAATGCCCAGCAACTCGGCCATGGCAAAACATAGCCGCAACTGGCCGTGGACATTGACGATGCCCCGCAGTACGACCGAGGCATAATGGGGTAGGCGGTGAATCACCTCGGGCTGGCAGATTTCGTCCACGATACTGATGGGGAGTGACAGCGCCTCGCCACCGACGCGAAACACCAGCACCGATGAATGTCCGGGCACACGCCGGGCAGGCGGGGGTTCGGCGAAATGGTGGCGCCATTCGTCAAGATAATCCGGCGGCAAGGGCCGGCCTTCGAATATCTTGCGGGCCGCCGCCGCAAAAACAGGGCAGTTGCGGCAATGGACCGTCTCTTGCAGTTTGGGGCAACGGTTCGCGGCACGACTCCAAACGCCGATGCGGTTCCAGCAATCGTCGATAACTGCGATTTCCCTTGAGTATGTTTGCATGTCAGTCCCTTGCCAACTTGTCTTCGACCCTGCGCACCCGTTGGCGGATCAATTCCGCGGCCTTCGCATCGCCACGCCTTTCCGTTGCCAAGGCAAGATGCGCGAGCGCATCGACATGGTCGGGTTCCAAATAAACCGCCTTTTGCAGGCTTTTCTCGGCTTCTGTCGTAAGCCCTTGCGCCTCCAGCAACAAGCCAAGCAAATAATAGGCAGCGGCGCGGGGGGGGCGCGACTCCAGCGCTGTTTCGCAAAGTTTGCGGGCCTCGCCCGTCCGCCCTTGGTCGGCCATCTCAAAGGCCAATGCCAACGCATCTGTCTTGGCTGCCGCAGACCGGGGTTCGAGGGGCTTCCGGGGCAACTTTGAGGCGACTCGGGCAGCATATCCAACGTTCATTGGGGATGATTCCCCGTTTTGCATGATGTCCGGGCGCTGCGGCGTAGGCCGCTGCCCGTCGGGGCTGAGTTTGCGGTAGGCGAAACCGAAGGGGAAGCGGACCGGGGCATAACCTTTATTGATTGGTTGCAACGATTCGGCATGGCCGACAAATAATATTCCGAACGGGGAAAGCACCCTGTCGATGACGGCCATGGCCTCATCTTGCTGCGCCGGCGCCAGATAGATCATCAGGTTGCGAAAAAACACCGCATGGTATGGACCTTTCCCACTGGCGAAACCGGGGGCTAGAATATTGCCTTGGGCAAAGGCTATGCTGCTGCGGACTTTTTCGGCAAGCACATAGCCTTCCTCCGTCAATTGGAAATACCGGTCGCGAAAGCCTAAGTCCCGGCTGCGAAAAGAATTGTTACGGTAAACCGCCCGACGGGCTTTTTCTAGGGCAAGCCCGCTAATGTCAAAGGCATCGATCCGCAGTTGTCCCGGGGAGAGGCCGATGTCAAGCAACGCCATGGCGATGGTGTAGGGTTCCTCGCCGGTGGAGCAAGGAAGGCTTAATATTTTGATTGGGGTGTCGGGCTTTGAGGGCAGCCATTCTTCCCGGACATACTGTTGCAAGACGTTAAATGGCTTTTCGTCACGGAAAAACCACGTTTCCGACACCACGATGAGTTCGACCAACGCCTCCAACTCTTTGGGCGAGTTCTGAAGAAAATCAAAATAGCGCACTTCCTCAGTCAAGCCAGTCTTGGCCATGCGCTCCTTTAGCCCTCGGGCCAAGGAAGAATTGCCAACCGTTTCCAAATCAATGCCGATGGCTTCCTTTACAAGTTGCCGGGATTGACGGACTATCCACATGAATCACCCCTCCACATTTTCCAATTCCAACAATTTGAGGGATTCCCCCGTCAGCACCTTGTCGGCATGGATGATTTGCATGATTTCACCCTCGTGCATCGCCAGCAACCCCAGATAGGGAGTACCGTTGTTCCAGATTTCGGCGGTCCGCAATGTCTCCGGTAGGATTTTCACCGTCCCGGTCACGCCTTCCGCCATCAGCCCCAATAATTTCCCCGCACCGTCCTTCCTGCGCACGGATGTCAACAGAATGCGGGTACTGACAATTGACTGGCAAGGTTTGCCGGTCATCAAAATACTGGTATCGATCACTAAAACGGCATTGCCTCGATAATTCATCAAGCCGGCCACCCACTCGGGCGTTTGCGGAAGCTGTTTCAATGTCAGCAACGGAAGCACTTCGACAAGGTCGGCGACGGGGATGGCATAGCGGTCGTTGCCAACTGATAAAACAACGGCATACAAGGGTTTGTTGGTGTCGGTGGGCATAAGCGGCATATCAACCCAAAGCCTTGACTACCCGTTGCACATCCTGCGATGCCTCGGTCAGTAGCGTCACTGTTTGCTCCGAACTATGCACAGACCGCACCGTTTGGTGAATACTTTCGTTGAATTGGGACATGGCTTCGGTGATGTGCGAAGTGCCTAAATTCTGCGCCTTCATACCCTCGTAAACTTGATCAAAGCGTGGGCTGAGAGACATGGTTTGTTCTGCAATTTTGCCGATCAATTTTACCACAGAGTTGATATTGCCCGCCTTTTCGTCCAGCACCCCTAATTTGGAGGCAATCTCGTTGGAAAGCCTGGCCATATGCCGCATGGTATCGTCCAACTGATCCAAACCGTCCTGGCTGTCCAAGGCATTGTGGCTAGTTTCGAGCGCCACGCGGGCGATTTCATCCATATTGCAGCCCAATTCCCTGGCGGTGGCGGAAATTTCTTTGGCGGAGGCAACGATTTCATTGCTGGAGGCGGCCTGCTCCTCGATGGACGCTTCCAGATGGTGGATCAATCCGGCAAATTCGTTGGCACTGGTGTAGGTGCGCACACCCACCCGCTGTAACATACTCAGCGAGTTGGAGAAGCGGCGGTAAACAATCAGGTTCGCCAATAATTGAAAAACAACCGCCAGCCCGACGACGATTAGGGTTGCCTCGCTGGCATCCGCCAGCAGCCGGGTGCTCCCCGCGCTGGCTGCACGGCCACCTTCGACATTGTATTTGGCCAACGCATCCAAGGCATTGATGACTTCAGCCTTGATGCCTCTCATGCGACTTCGCCACTGCACAATAGCCTCGGCCTTGTTCCCCTCTCTGGCAAGGGCGAGCACTTCATCGGCAAAAAGCAAATACTCGTCAAGGATACGCTTGCTCTTGTCAAACAACCTGCGTTCCGCCAGTGTGCTGATAAGTTGGGTGTATGCATCTTCATTTTGCCGGTAAGCCTGCATGCGTATTTTCAATTGCCCTTCCGTGTAGGCGACCTCGTCGGCATCGTTGGCTTCGATGCGCAATAGCATGGCTACCCTGTAATTATGAAACGAACCTTTCATTTCCGTTGCAGCCAAGGTTGCGGGCATCCATTTGGATTGTAGCTCCAGTGCTGGTTTGTTGATGCTTTCCAATTGGGATATTGAATACCATCCCAATGTCGCCATGATCAAGACAAAGGAGACAAAGGACAGGACAAGCAGGGAAGAAAATTTAATATTTGCAAACCAATTCATTGTTTTTTGTCCCGTCATTGTGGGGGCGCTTTGCAAGCGCGATTTTCAGCATCCGCTTCGGTTAGGCGAATTCCGAATAACAAATCACCCGACTGTAGGGCGTCCTTCAGGACGCCATGGTGGCCTGAAGGCCACCCTACAGGTAAAGGCATTCTCGCAAATGTCCTTAAAAACCGCTCCTGCGGATTAGCCTAAAGCCTTGACCACTCGCTGCACATCTTGCGAAGCCTCCGTCAGTAACATGACCGCCTTCCGCGAATTGCGGATGGATTCGGCGGTCTGGTGGATGCCTTCGCTGAACTGGGCCATCGATTCGGTGATTTGGTCAGTGCCGATATTTTGGGCTTGCATGCCTTCGAAAATAAGCTCAAAGCGAGGGCTGAGCGTCTTGGTCTGCTCGATGACATCGGTCAATTGTTGGCCGATTTTGCGGACTTCATCCACACTTCGGCGGATTTCCTCGGCAAACTTGTCCATGCCCATCACACTGACGGAAACTTGCGACTGCATTTCCTTGAGGATCTGCTCGATGTCAAAAGTGGCTATTGAGGTTTGATCGGAAAGGCGGCGGATTTCCGTGGCCACTACGGAAAACCCCAAACCGTATTCGCCGGCCTTTTCCGCCTCAATGGCCGCATTCAGTGAAAGCAGATTGGTTTGGTCGGCGATTTTGATGATCAAGTTCACCACGGAGTTGATGTTGCCCGCCTTTTCGTTGAGTATCGCCAGCTTGTTGGAAATGGTGTTGGAGGCTTCGACCATCAGGCGCATGGTCTCGTCCAGTTGGGCCAGCCCTTGTTGGCTTAGCGCTGCCCGGCGGCTGGTTTCATCGGCGATACGGGTTATTTCATTCATATTGCCGCTCAATTCCTTGGCCGTGGCGGAAATTTCCTTGGCGGAGGCTACGATCTCACTGCTGGATGCGGCCTGTTCTTCGATGGTTGCCTCTTGTTCGTGAATCACTGCGGCCAATTCGTTGGAACTGGTGCAGGTATGCACACCCACTTTTTGCAGCAGGCTCACCGAATGGGAGAACACCCTGACGACATAAAACCCCATCAACTCGAACAACACCAGCAAGCCTAGAATCAGAAAGGTTTTCTGGCGGCTGGACTCCAGCAGGAGAGCGCTTTCGCGGGCAGTGTCTTGGCCGCCTTGAACATTGAAATTGACCAGTTCTTCGATTGACGTGATGAATTCGTTCTTTTTGTCCCGTATCTTCCCTCGCATCAGCGCCAATGCCTCAGGCTTTTTATTCTCGTAGATTAGCCTTAGCATGTGTTCGCTAAGTTTTACATAATCCTCAAACAGTGCATGGTTCCTATCGAACAGTCCCCGCTCTGTCCGATTGACGATCAGGCTCTCGTAGGTCGATTCGCTTATCCGAAAATATTTCAACCTGTTTTTAATTTCCTCTTCCGTGTAGGCGATCTCGGCGGGGTCTTCCGCTTCCAAGCGCTGGAGCACGGCCACCCGGTAACTATTGAACCAGTTCCGCATGTCAGTGGCCGCCTGGGTCGCCGGCATCCAGTTGGAATGAATGTCCCACACTTTTTGGTTGATGTTTTCCAACTGAGTGAGCGAATAATAGCTCATGGCCACCATGAGAACGAAAAACGAAGCCAACGAAAGGATAAGCTTTTGAGAGAGTTTTATCGATGCAAGCCACTTCATTTTCGCTATCCTGGGTGATTGGAATTCAGCTCGGCAAAAAACTTTAGCCCGGCTTACGCCATTTTTTCGCCAAGTCGTTTATTATAGTGCTTTGGTTCCGCCTGAACGGGTTTTTTTACGGGCGGAGACACCGCCAGGGGCGTTCAGGGGTGGACGGTTATTAGCCCGCCAACCTCAATGCCTCGCTTCAATCCGAGTTCGTGCATTGTTAATGAGCACCGCAGAAATTCCAGCCACTGCAACGCAGACCACCGCTTCGTCACGTCCAATTTCGGTATTATTGATCGACGACCAACTGATTGTCTGCGAAGCCGTGAGAAGAATGCTTGCCGATGAGGCCGACATTCAGTTCCACTACTGCCGCGACCCGACCGATGCCATTGACCAAGCGAATGCCATCGCCCCGACGGTGATCCTGCAAGATTTGGAGATGCCCGAGCTGGATGGCTTGACGCTGATCAAGTTTTTCCGTGCCAACCCGTCGACCCGTGAAATTCCGTTGATCGTCCTTTCGACGAAGGAAGATGCGACCGTGAAAGCCGAAGCTTTCTTGATCGGTGCCAATGACTATTTGGTCAAACTGCCGGATCGTTTGGAAATGCTGGCCCGAGTCCGCTACCACTCCAAGGGCTACATCGCCCAACTTGAACGTAACGAAGCCTACCGCAAGCTTGCCGAAAGCCAACGGCAGCTGGCCGCAGAGGTGGGCGAGGCGGCGAAGTACGTCACTTCGCTGCTGCCCGGAAAGCTCAGCCAAGGCCCGGTGCGGATCGACTGGCGTTTCCTGCCATCGACACAACTCGGCGGAGACTCGTTTGGTTACTATTGGCTGGATGCGGATCATTTCGCGATCTATCTGCTGGATGTGAGCGGCCACGGGGTGGGTTCGTCATTGATGTCCGTCTCGGCCCTGAATGTGCTGCGCTCACAGTCATTGCCCAACACCGACTTTAGGGACCCCGGCCAAGTGCTGCGCGGCCTTAACACGGCCTTTGCGGAAGAGTTGCATGACAACAAATACTTTACCATCTGGTACGGCGTCTTCCGCCAGAGTACTCGCCAGTTGAGCTTCAGTGGTGGCGGGCATCCGCCGGCCCTGCTGTTCAACGGCGCGCAGCGGCAAAAGTCCGCTTTGACCCCGCTCGTTTCCACAGAGCCGATGATAGGAATCATGCCCGACATTCTTTTCACCAGCCAGACCGTGGAACTTGGACCTGCCGCCAAGCTGTTCCTGTACAGTGACGGGGTCTATGAAATCAAGCTTGCCAGCGGGGAAATGTGGCAGTTTGACGAATTCGAGGAGTTCCTTTGCAGCGCACCGACGGATGCCCCGGTAATGGATCAATTGCTCGGCCATATACAGGAATTGCAAGGCTCCGAGCAACTGGACGACGATTTTTCCATGATGGAGATAGATTTTTTTAATGACATTACCCATGAATAAGGTTATCCCATGATCATCACCCAACGCGTAGAACAGAATATTGATATTGTCGAGATTTCCGGCCGGCTGCTGATGGCTGATGTGGAGGAAGCGCGCAACAGCCTAAAAGCCATCATCCAAGAGGGCAGCGGTACATTGGTCTTGGACTTGAGCCAGTTGAGCTTCATCGACTCCAGTGGCTGTGGCGTGCTGATTTCGGCCTTGAAGTCCATCCGGGCTCGCGAAGGCAGGATCGGCCTTTGCGCTCTGACCCGCAACGTGCGCGCCTTGTTGGAATTGACCCGGGTGATTGAATTGTTTTCCGTCTTCGCCTCCACCGAGGTGGCCATGGCAGCGTTTTCCCGGCAACCCCAGTGAACCTCGTCTTCCGTGCTTTCCGTGGCTCAAACTTTTATTGCCGTTCGATAGCTAGGCGATGTTATGCAGGCGCACCGCCAACACGTCACAATGCGCGTGCATGATCACACTGGTTGCCGTTGAGCCAAGCAAAGCGCCGAAGCCTTGCCTCCCGAACGTACCCATCACGATGAGGTCGATGTCATTTTCCGCGGCAATGCGGACGATGGCATCCTTCGCCTGTCCGTTTTCGAACAACAGCCTTTCGTCAGGAATGCCGAGGCTTTCGCCTAATTCCATCAGTTTTTGCAGCGCCGCGTCAAAAACAATTTGATCGGAGCCGAACAGATCGAAAGGGGCCATTTCCATAGTGGCTGGATCGAGCATAGGAACATATTCCGCAACGTACAGCACACTCAATTGGGCGGCATATTTATCGGCCAAATCCTTCGCCTTGGCAACGATTGACTGACTTATCTCGGAAAATAAATCGGTGGACAGGAGAATGTTTTTATAGTATTTCATGCTGGAATCTAGCCCTTTGGCATTTAAGCCATTTATTAAACTGTTTGCCATTCAACCAGGCAACATAAACATAGTTGTTTGCCAAGTCAAGCCGTAGGGTGGGCTTACAGCAATCTTCATTGAGAGGCAAAGCGTTGAAATATTAACCGTCATTTCTAGGGTTTAATGCGCAACGCCATTCCATCCGCCGCATTGACGATGGCATCAATCATCTCCGCACCGCCCGCAAGATGGCCGGCGTTGGGCAGGATTCTCAATTCCGAGGACGGTAAATGCTGGTGCAAGGTGTAAGCCGACTCCACCGGGCAGACCAAGTCACGCCGCCCGTGAATCAGGATGGCGGGAACCTCGGGCACCCGCCGGCAATCAAGCAGGATTTGGTTTTCCTTGATGAAATACCGGTGGAATCCGTAATGCAGTTCTATCCTTGCCTGTTTGAGCACGGCGGAGGGAACGTGGCCTTCGGGTTCCTGCGGGGCAAAATCTTCCCCCAAAGCCACTTGCCCGCCCCATGCCGACCAAGCCCTCGCCATTCTGCGTTGAGCCAGCTCGTCCCCCCCATTCATCAAGGCGTGGATGGCGGCGATTGGATCGTCACCGCCCCCGCCATGCAGGGTGGCCATCAGTTCGTGCCATTGTTCCGGGTAGATGCGATTGACGCCGTCTTTGATGTACCAATCCAAATCCCGTTGCCTGGCCAAGAACGTACCCCGCAGAAGTAGTCCGCTGACTCGCTGCGGATAAGTTTCGGCATACAGCAGGGCCAACGTTGCCCCCCATGAACCGCCGGACAACAGCCAAGTTTCCAGCCCTAAATGCTTGCGGATCAATTCCATATCAGCCAATAAATGGCCAGTGGTGTTGTTTTCCAGTCGACCGTGGGGGGTGGACCGCCCCGACCCGCGCTGGTCGAACAAAATGGCACGGTATTTTTTTGGGTTGAAAAAGCTGCGATGGTGAATTTTGCAGCTAGAGCCCGGCCCGCCGTGTAAAAAAACCACCGGAATGCCTGCCGGATTGCCGCATTCCTCGACATATAGGCTATGGCCGCCATCCACTTTCAGCATATGGACGGCATGGGGATTGATGGGGGGGTAGAGTTCTTTCATCGGGAAGCGGGGCGCGCAGATGCCTAAAGCCTCATAAGTTAACATAATCATGGGAAAAAGGCAGCTTGTCATGCTGCAAGCGGTAGCGGAATCCACCCTATCGGGTTATAGTGGCAATCCGAATGTGGCGGTAAGAAATTGAAGCAGATACGCGAGATGGAACAGGAAATCACACGCAAGAACACTCATTTACCAGGTAAGTCGACAGACGGACAAATGCTGGATGCAGGGGTGGGGTTTGGCCTGGCCAAACCGGAATGGGCAACTGGCATAGGCCGTGACCCCGGTGGCATGTGGATCGAATTCGGGCAGTATGGCAAAGTCTGGCGAGTCTATCGGCCGCAATGGGGCGGTGGGCTTGATCATGATGACATCGGCCTTTTTACCGATCTCATCATCAAAGGCATAACCCAGCGCTGCCGCTGGATGACGCCAGGGATATTCCTCATGGGTTCGCCAACATCAGAAAAAGAACGTTACGATAACGAAGGCCAACATCAAGTCACCCTCACCCAGGGATACTGGCTGGCAGACACCGCCTGTACCCAAGCTTTGTGGCGGGCAGTGATGGGCGAAAATCCAGCGTGTTTCAGGGGTAATGAAAACAATCCGGTGGAAATGGTCAGTTGGGAGGATGTGCATAAATTCATCAAGCAACTTAATAGGCTAATCCCGGGATTGGCTGCACAACTACCGACCGAAGCGCAATGGGAATACGCTTGCCGTGCGGGAACCATCACCCCATTCTCGTTCGGTGACAACATAACACCTGGGCAAGTCAACTACGACGGCAACACTCCTTACGCAGGCGGGAAGAAAGGTTTGTATCGGGAGAAAACCGTACCTGTCAAATCACTTCCTGCCAATCCTTGGGGCTTATACGAAATGCATGGAAATATTTGGGAATGGTGTGCGGACTGGTACGACGATTATCCTGAAATGCCTGTCACCGACCCGGCAGGTTCGGAAACAGGCTCTTCCCGGGTATTACGCGGTGGCTCGTGGAGCAACATCGGCTGGCGCACGCGTTCCGCCAACCGTGGCTGGTACGCGCCGGTTAACCTTGACTACTACATCGGGTTCCGATTTGCCCTAGGCCAAGCCTAAACAGGACCGGGCAGCGGAGCCGCATAACTTACTGGGAGCGACCTGATCATGAAAATCAATATGCCGGTAACCGATAAGGAGTGCCCAATAGAAGAGAGCATCTCCATTGTTTCCAAGACTGACCCGAAAGGGGTGATTACCTACGCCAACGAGGACTTCGTCCGAATCAGCGGTTTTTCCAGGGAAGAACTGATCGGTAAATCGCACAACACAGTGCGTCATCCTGATGTGCCGCCAGAATTCTTTGAAGATTTGTGGAAATCACTGAAAGCAGGGCGGCCTTGGACCGGTGTGGTCAAGAATCGCTGTAAAAACGGCGATTATTATTGGTTGTTAAACAATGTTGCCCCCTTCTACGAAAACGATCAACTGGTCGGCTACATGTCTGTCCGCCTCAAAGCCAGCCCCGGGCAAATCAAAGTGGCAAGCGATGCCTACCGGCTTTTCCGCGACGGCAAAGCGGGCAATCTAAAAATACAGGACGGCAAAGTCGTCAAATCGACTCTGTGGGGAAAGCTCGAATTTTTCAAAAACTTCACCGTCAAATCCCGTCTGACATTTATCATCGGTTTCCTGTCCCTACTGATGATGGTCATTGGCGGCATGGGCTTGCGGGGCATGGGCAAGACCAACGAGGGCTTGCGTTCGGTGTATAAGGATCGCACGGTTGCCATGGGTCTGATTTTCACTATCAGTGAACTACAACGGGAAAATCTGATGCTTATCGCCTCGGCCTTAGTCAATCCAACCCCTGAGATAATCCAGCAAAACGCAGCCGAATTGGATCAAAACATCCTAGAAATAACCAGACCCTGGAATGCATACTTGTCTACTCATTTGACGCCCGAGGAAAAAATCCTGGCGGACGATTTTACCGAGAACAGTACTCGCTTCGTTCGAAAAGGCCTAAAGCCGGCTATGGAGGCGCTGCGCGCCAATGACATCGCGCTGGCCGACAGGATCAGAAAGGAAAACATTAGCCCTCTTTATAAACGTGCTAACCAGTCCATCCGAGAGTTAATGCAATTGCAGATGGATGTCGCCAAAGAGGTGTATGAGGCCGCACAATCGCGCTATGACAACACCCGCAACATCGCCATAGGGTTGATCCTGACGGGTATTGCGTTGGCTCTGTGGCTGGGTTTCACCTTGATTCGTGCGATCGTTTGCCCATTGGAAATCGCCATTGGACACTTCGGTAAAATCGCCCAAGGTCAATATAACAATATTATTGATATCGAATCCCACGACGAACTCGGTAAAGTGATGGCAGCCCTCAAGTCAATGCAGATCAAGAACGGTTTTGATTGCGCGGAAATCAAACGCATCGCCGATGAACACCGGCGCATCAAGGTTGCCCTCGATAATGTCAGCACTGGCGTGATGATCGCCGACAATGCCCGCAAGATTATTTATGGCAACAAATCGGTGTTCGAAATACTGGGCAAAGCCGAGGAGGATATTCGTAAGCAATTGCCTAATTTCTCAGCCGCCAATCTGGTCGGCACTAATATTGACCGTTTTCATAAGAACCCTTCGCATCAGGCAGGGATGCTCTCCTCCTTGAACGCCGCACACTCGGCTAGTGTACAGGTGGGTGGCCGCCCTATCGCGTTGACGGTCAGTCCAGTAATCAATGACGAAGGCCAACGGGTGGGGACTGTAGCCGAATTGAAGGATCACACCACTGAAGAATTGGCGGAAAACGAGGTATATGCCATTCTGCATGCCGCAATCAGGGGCGACTTCACCCGGCGCATCGAAATACAGGGCAAAGAAGGCTTCTTTAAGCAACTGGGTGAGGGACTTAACGAGCTTCTGGCATCCACTGAAAGTGGCCTCAATGATGTCCATCGCCTCTTGGATGCTTTGTCGAATCCCAGCCTGAAACAAGCCGCAGAACTTGCCGCTGACGCATCGAATAGAGTGGGCAAGGCTTGCGAAATGGTCAGTCAAGTCGCTGTGAAGATGGATGAAATTAACGATTCTTCATGCAAAATCGGAGGCATTATTCCGGTGATCGAAGACATTGTCCTCCAAACCAAAATGCTTGCCCACACTGCCGCCATTGAATCGGCGCGTGCCGGAGAGGTAGGCGGGGGCTTTTCCGCTGTGGCCGTGGAAATGCGCAACCTCGCAAAACATACTGCCACGGTAGCGGAAGAAATCAAGAATCTAATTGACGATTCGGCAAGTAAAGTCTCCGACGGCAGTGCATTGGTCGCTCAAGCAAGTGACATCATGGAACAAATCATCGACTCCATGCGTAGTGTCACAGTAAGAATGTCTGAAATCATTGCTGCCTCGGAGGAGCAAGCAACTGGAATGTCGGGTCACTTATGGGGCGAATAGACTCCTATCAAAATCGGCCCAAAAGTCACCAGTAATAAAGTCGTCCCCATTGTCACCAGTGGCAGCAAAGTTTTTTCGTTCCGATACCAGAAACTATCACCTTCCAAGGCCGCCTTGGCAACCTCTTTTTGCCCAACCGCCTGCTGTGTCAACAATTGATTAAGCGCAACGGGTGGGCTAAGATAACCCAGCTCAAATGCAACCAGAGCCATCATCCAGAAATGTATTGGATCCACGCCATTTTTATAGGCGATTTGCGCAACCGTGCTGGTGACTAGCACCACTGCCCCATACGGGTCCATCAATGTGCCGATACCGACTAAGGCGACAATCAGAAAACCCAGAGTCGTCCAGATTGATCCAAAGTATTCCGGCAAAGCGGATAATAGTTCTGAGCGTTCAATAACACCACCTAAGACAAAAGAAAGCCCCATCAAAAGCAGTAATGCACCGATGTGAATGGACGACTCAGATGTGGCAAATCTAATCTCATATTCAAGGTTGTAGACTTTCTGTCCTAGTTTGTCAACCAGTGGATTGTACGCAAAAAGTTTTTCATAAAAAATAAACCCAAGTATAATCACCGGCAAGATAACAGGTGCGGAAAATTCGTCTAGATAGGCATTCAATAGATAGACATACATCAACGCAATAAGGGTCATAATTAGCGCGTAGGGTAACAGGGAAGCAATCGCCTTTAAACAAGGCTTAAATGCTTCATGAACCGGTGCAACCTGAATTTTTTCACGTCTTGAAAAAAACATCAAAAGGAAAAAAACCACCGATGAGGCAAAAAATGTTTTCAGGCCCCAACTGAATAGCTGATCGGTGACGACTTCTTTATTTAACGCGGCAATAAGCACCACTAAAAGACAGGGCCTTAGTACCACGGCAACACTGCCGGTCATGGCAGTTGCTGCCAAGGCCAGTTGTCTGCGCGCACCGACGCGGCGTAGCTCTTTATATACGGCAGCCCCCATGGCAATAATAATGATTCCCGATGCACCCGTGTACGCAGTGGGTACGGCCATAATAACGATGGCTACAAAGGCTAATAGTTCAGGAGACATATGCCAAGGTCTGAATATATTAAAAACCAGTTCTCCAAGATAGGTTTTCGATAGTAGCATGCCAACCCAAATATACAAACCAACATTAAGGAATAATCCAGCTTGATCAAATAATAAGCTGAAGAAAATTGCAAGCCCAGAAGGATTATGTTCAATCAGGAAGAAATAACCAGCCGCGCAAAAGGCCATTATTATGTAGAGAGGGATGGACAGCAAGGCATGCGCTATAGTCCCTCCCGGTCTTATATCGTCATGCGGCTTGATAAGCAGGTAAAAATTAATACAGCATAAAACCATAAAACCAAGAACAATCAACGGGTATATCTCAGGGTGATCCACTACGGCTGAAGATTGATAAACACTATTTCGGTAAGACCAGGCAGAAATAACA
Organism: uncultured Methylococcaceae bacterium; assembly: GCA_903857165.1. Lineage (GTDB taxonomy): Bacteria > Pseudomonadota > Gammaproteobacteria > Methylococcales > Methylococcaceae > Methylumidiphilus. Next base: position 28,591 of record CAIODU010000386.1, read on the forward strand.
AGAAGTAGATTGCCAAATAACTGAGCGGTATTGGAAATACGGTGATCCAGCACTCTCATCACTGGTTTGAACGCTATATGATGCTGCCGGGCAGAGCAGGTGGCTGCACAGATGAAAATCAATAATACAAGAATTACCCGATGGTTTTCAAACGCGAAAATGCTGATTGCAGCAACACTTGCTTCAAAGCTTCTGAAAACTAAAACGGCAGGCGTGACTCTTGCCTGATTTTGTTGTGCTAGCTGATGGTTTTCAATACAAAGTTGCCGTGCATTTTCCAAGGAAACACGGGCTGCCTCACGATCAAAAGGCTGGGCGTCAAACAAGTCATCCATCTTGTCGGTTTCGGTGGCCAGCTTATTTAACGCCAACTCAATATCCGGGTTTATATTACACTCAGGAGTTGGAATATCACCTCTAAGCATAAAGTAATCATGCCAGATCAACTCACCGGCTTTGAGCAATTGGGCATGCACTTTTTCGCCGTTGCCGGCAAAAATAATGGTCAGCAACAGGAGCAAAACCGGCAGTGAAGACATCCACTCCTGCCAGCTACGTATAACATATTTCTCAGTCAATGCGATCTTGACCATTTCAAACTAATCACGAGTGGTTTGCTTCATGGCTTGGTTCATGAATTGATTTACCTTGAATGCCACATCATAATACTGCCCTAGGTATACATGTTTTAGGCACATACAGCGTTTTCCATATCTATTGGTTACTTATTTATTTACGCCCATGTCGGCAAAGGATTGCCGACCTACTGCGTAACAAGGACTGTAGGGCGGCAACCCTTTGCCGCCAACGATTTCAAAACTTAAACAACGTAATCAA
>CAIODU010000387.1 GCA_903857165.1 uncultured Methylococcaceae bacterium
CATGAGGGGCATTGGTTGCTGACTGCCACCCTTGAAGATGATGCCCAGGTCAGCGTTGCGCCATTCGATGCCATTACATTTTCCCTTGCCGACTTATGGGTTTGATCTTGCCTGTTCCCGAGTCTGGCCGGAGCCTACGGGTCCGGGTTCCCAACGAGGACGTTGGGAACTGGGTCAAAATTGGGAACCAGAGATAATCCTCACTCGATATTCTGTATCTGCTCCCGCATCTGCTCAATCAGCACTTTCAACTCCACCGAGGCGCGGGTGGTTTCGGAGTCGGCGGATTTGGACCCGAGCGTGTTGGCCTCGCGATTCATTTCTTGCAGCAAAAAATCCAGCCGGCGGCCCGAGGGTTCTTTCTGGCGCAGAGTTTTCAAGGTTTCGGCCAAGTGCGCATCAAGGCGGTCCAACTCCTCCGCCACATCCAGCTTCTGGGCCAGATAAACCAGTTCTTGTTCAAGACGGTCGGGATCCGGGCGGGCAGTGACCTCCGCCAGCTTTGCCAGAATCTTCAGTCGCAGCGCGGCGAGGACTTCCGGCATCCGCTTGCGCACGTCGGCGATGTGTTCGCGCATTTTCGTGCAGCGGGTTTCAATCAACTCCGCCAGTTGCGCACCTTCGTTTGCCCGCACTTCGACAATCTTGTCCATGGCTGCGCCAAGCAATTCTAGTAACATGGGAGCCAGTTGTTCGCGATCCGTGTCGGACTCGCGCAGCACACCGGGCCAACGCAGCAATTCGAGGGCGGTGAAATTGCCCAACGGCCTGCCAGCGGAGGCTTCGATTTCGGCAGTGGTGGCCAGCAGTGCATGCAAAAGTTCTGCGTCCAGTTGCAAGCCGGTTTCGGTGGTTTTGGCTTTTTTTTGGTTCAGGGTGACATCCAGCCGACCGCGCTTGACACTTTGGCCGATGCGGTTGCGTACTTCGCCTTCGAGAAAGCGGAAGGAGTCCGGCAGGCGCAGGGCGATGTCCAAGTAGCGGTGGTTGACCGATCGCACTTCCCAAGAGAAAGCCCAGTTTTCGATTTCGCGTTCCGCCCCGGCGAACGCTGTCATGCTTTTAATCCACATGGTTTTTATGTACCTTAATGTTTTCGAGTCGAAAAGCTGTCATAGTAGGGCCAAACCCATTGCGAGGGAACAATTGTTTAGTACAACGAACCAAGATTCCAACGAAAACGGCGGTCCAGACACTTGGTATTTTCTCCTGCCAGGCACCCGGATTGAGGAATACACCATCGAAAGTTCGCTCGGTGGCGGCGGCTTTAGTTCCGTTTATCTGGCCCGCCAGTTCGAGGATCAACGACAGGTAGTCCTCAAGGAATATCTACCGCGCCGGCTGGCCCACCGGACGTGGGGCGGCCTGGTGATGCCCAACGGTGATGAGACGCGTGCCCTGTTTCTTGTTGGTCGCAAGCGGTTTCTCGAAGAGGCGATGGTGCTGACCAAGTTCCGCCATTCCAGCATCGTCGAAGTGTTGAATTTCTTTGAGGCGAACTCCACCGTTTATTTGGTGATGACTTACGAATACGGAAAAATCCTCGGGGATTACCTGAGGGAAAAGAAGGGCCCGATGAGCGAGACTTTTTTGCAGAGGGTTTTCCCGGCCCTGCTCGATGGGGTCAAGTGCATCCACAGTCAGGGCTACCTGCATCTCGACATCAAGCCCCACAACATCTTGATTCGCCAAGGCGGCGAGCCGCTATTGCTGGATTTTGGCGCGGTCCAACCCTACCCTTATAACGGACAACCCAAACCTGGCAAGGTTTCCTCGCCTGGTTTTTCGCCCATGGAGCAATATCAAGACGATGGCCGTCTGGGGCCGTGGAGCGACATTTATGCCGTGGGCGCTTCCATGCGCATGTGCTTGGATGGCAAACCCCCGCCACCGGCAAAGTCCCGCGCCGGGAAAGACACGTTAACGCCTGCCGTCAAGTCTTTCCGCAACAAATATTCCCCCTTCCTACTTGAAGCCATCGATGCAGCCATGGCGATGAACCCCAACGACCGCCCACAATCGGCGCAACAAATGATTGATGCGTTGGCTCCACCGTAACTATTCACCCTTGGGAGCGCGGACACCTCGCCCACGGGTAACATCCCTCCCGGGGGATGTTATCCGTACTTTAATGGGCGGGCATCAAGCTTAGGGTATGCTTGGCCTCCCCCGGCAGGAAGGGCAACGCAATGCCTTCCTGCCAAGCCGGTTGCTGATCCCGGTAATGGATTGACATTGGATGCCCTGACTGTCCGCCCGGCATGTGCAGGATGCCCTGTTGCGGGTGGCCGGGTGAAACGACCATGCGTTCGGTGGCCCCGTGTCCATTGCCGACAATCCGCACACAGAACCCCGAGCATCCCGAAACATCTTTATCAGCCATGTCCAGCAACGGGGACAGGAAAGGCATGGATTTGCTGAATGGGTGGCGAATAGGAACCCGGTTGATATCCCCCCAAGTCAAATCGGCCAGTGCCGCCACGCCTTGCCGTTGCTTCAACTCCTTTGCACTGTCGGACAGGGTTTTCAGGAGCAAATCCTGCCAATCGCGGTATTGGGCGTTGGGAAGTGTCGCGGGAACCCTTTGGGTTAACAGGGCTCGCAAGGGGGTTTCCATTTTTCGCCATGCATAGGCGAAGCCCGGTTCGACTTGACGGCAACGGGCCACGATGGGCGCAAATGCCACTGCCGCCAGCTTTTCACGCCAAAGCCACAATAAACCTATGCCTAGGCTGTCGGCATCCATGTGGCCGTTCCAAGCTTCGATGTAGCGGCGGGATTCTTCCAGTTCAGGGTCTTGCCGGAGTTCTCCATCCAGCGCTGCAAGTGCCAGATTGCGATAAAAGTCGAAAAATTCGCTGCGGGTGTCAAGTTGGAGTGAGAACATATCCCGCTCATCCAGCTTTTCCATTTCGCTTAGGCGTTGGGCGATCCGGTATGCCCGGTAGCCGTTGGCTTGGTTGTGGGCAAGGATAAACGGATAATCGCGGCCCACCGTGCGGTTGTTGGCCGTGGTGATGAAACCTTGAGGAGGGTCTGTCAGGCGGGGAAGCTGTTCCGGGGCTATATAGCCATTCCAGCCGATGCGTCCGTCTGCCCAGGATTCGCTGACGGAACCGTCGAAGCCCTGCCGCAACGGGTAACGGCCCATCAGTGTCCAGCCGATGCGGCCCTCGCTGTCGGCAATGGCCACATTCTGGGTCGGACCCCCCGAATGGTTCATGACCTCCATGGCCCAATCCAAGGTTTTCGCCCGATCCATGTCCAGCATCCCTAAATCAACACCCGTGGTTTGCAACGCCGTCCAATGAACCGCCACTGGTTGGCCCATCAGCGGATTGGCCATGACTGGTCCCCAAATCGTGCCTTTGAAATCCACCGACATCTCTTCGCCGCCTTTGACGCGGAATTTCTCCTCCCTCCGCTCGAAACTGCGCCAGCCTCCCGGCACTTTGTATTGATCCGGGTTGTCGGGGTTGATTTGCAGCCGCACCAGATCGGCCACATCGGCATCGGTGTTGGTGAAGCCCCACGCCACCCGTCCGTTGCTGCCCACGATTAGCAGCGGCAAGCCGGGCAAAGTGACACCGTTCAATTCCCGTCCCTCGTAATGCAGGGAGGCACGATACCAGATGTTGGGAATGCCAAGGCTTAGGTGCATGTCGTCGGCGAGTATGGCGCGCCCGTCGCGGGTCTTCGCCCCGCCTATCACCCATTGGTTGGAACCGACGATAATGCCCAGCGAATCGACGCCGCCCGCCACCCACCCTGCCCGGCCTAAGCTTGCCCATTGCTCAACGGGAATGGGTCGCTCCGGCCTGCGAGACTGGGTTCCACCCACGAGGACGGTGTCGTAACTATCCTGATCCGGGGTTAGGAATTGGATCACAGTATTTGGCAAGGCTTTTTCCATCACACTCAGCATTCGTTCCTCCTCTTCCGCAGACGTTAGGTTCTGGAACATGGCAATGCCGACTAACAAGCTATCCTCGGCACGCCAAGGTTCGGGGCTGTGCCTCAACACCAAAAACTCCGGCGGTAAAATTTGGGCTTGCGCAAGAAAAGCATTGACGCCTTCGGCATAGGCAGTCAACGCCCTCTTCTGCTGTTCGGGCAACACAAGCAGAATCGACCGGGCGGCCTGCTCAAAACCATAAGCCCGCTGCCGCCGGTCCAAGTCCAAAGCGACCGGCCCGAACAGCTCGGCCAGCCGTCCGGCGCTTTTGCGTCGGATCAACTCCATTTGGAACAAGCGGTCGCGGGCGTGAATCCAGCCCAGGGTTCGCAGGGCATCCTCGCGGTTAGATGCATCAATGCTTGGCAGCCCTAGTCCATCGGAGGCCACTTCCACCTTGTCCCGCAAACCGGGCAAGGCCACTTTGCCGTCCAATTTTGGCAAAGACATCCAAAAAACCGTCAGGAGCGTACCCACTATCGCCAGGGACAAAATCAGGGACCAAGACAATAATCGCTTGAAACTCATGCAACGACTCCTCACATTCAGAATTGCCGGTATTCAACCCCCCGAACGTTTGGACAACGATGCCATGCCCGATTCGCTGCAACGCCCAAAACATTGCGACGGGGTGAATACCCCGTCGCGCTTTAGTTTCACCGCCATAGCCAGCCATTCGGCGCAATACGCCTTACGTAAGCGTTCACCCCCTTACGCCGGCAATGGCAAGAGGGCCAATCCTTGGCGCCGACGGGTTATGGCGGTTTGCAAGTATTCCCAGGGGGAATGGCCGCGCCGGCGGCAGGTGTCGATGACACTGGCCAACAAGGCGAA
>CAIODU010000388.1 GCA_903857165.1 uncultured Methylococcaceae bacterium
GTCCGCCGCGCCATCTGGGCTGGCAAGTATTTCGTCAACTCCAAAACCGGCAGCGACCGGTTGGAATTATCTTGCCGTGACTGGGATGCCTTGCTGGATCAACTCGCGGCGGTGGCTTAAAAAGGCCAAAGTCGAGTTTATGGGATTATTTGTAAGTTTCTGCTAAGATATGTAGAAATTTGAAGCCTCAAAACCAGCGTTAAGCAAGTAGTTCTATTTAGATTGAACTTTATGGACAACCAATCAAATAATGACAAATCGGTTCCACCTGATCCTCGGTCAGTGATGGTGATTCATGGTCGTGACAAAAATGTGCGAGAAGCTTTGTTTAAGTTTCTGCGCGCTATTAATTTAAATCCTCTCGAATTCAACGAGCTTGCGAATAATCCAGGGTGGGGGAGCTCTACTGTTGAAGATGCCTTAAGGAATGGTTTTAGTCAGGAAAGTGTTCAAGCTTACATCGTGCTTGTCACCCCTGATGATGAAGTTCTTCTTCGTGAAGCATTACGGCCTGGCAACGACGAAAAATGGTCTCATCAAGCTAGGCCAAATGTATACATAGAGGCAGGCATGGCTTGGGCCGTATACCCTGAGAGAACTATCTTCTTGCAATGTGGTGATGTCCGTTCTGCCACTGACTTTGTTGACTTTGATAAAAGACTCTGGATTAAGATAGCCGAAAATGACCCATCTTGGAGAATTAGCCTAGTTGCCAAGCTAAAAAATATTGGTTGCTCGGTTAAGGCTGATGACAAAAAGGATTGGCTCAATGTAGGCGAATTTACTCCAACAGATCCTGTATCAGTTGGCGAACCATCTTCCAGTCAAAGAATGAGGTCTCATCTCATTGGGCTTAACTTTGCACAACTTCTTTGCAATCTGTTTCACTCACTTGATCGGGGTGGGATTCAGGATATCAAAAAATCTGCAAGAATTATCTTTCTTGAGATATCGAAAGGCAATCAGAAGACAATGATTATGGACTGCAGAGAAAATTGGCGCAAGAGCGAAGAATACAGAAATGAAATAGAAAATAAAATATTTAATAGTTTCGATGATTCAACCAAGGAAGTTGATGATGCGTTCGTCAAATTAAAAATATATGTGAATCCTCTCATGCATCATCAGATTAATCACAGTCATAATGAGTTTAAAAAAATCAAAGAGTTACTCAGAACCTATAAAAAACAACTAAACGATGTTTCAACGTATTTTGATCCAGTAGATAATCTTGATGATTCAAAAAAAATTAAAATGTTTGTTGGTTCAGTAATTGATTTGTCATTGACCATTGACCGATTGATTGACAAGTCGGGTGAAATAATGAAAAATCTTATTGAGTCGTTCAACCTAGAAGTTAAATCTAGACTTTCTGACAGGACTAAACTATGACTACTAATTCGACAACTGATAATAAATTGGTTAGTCTTGAAGATTTAAAAATTGAAGAAGGAGAATTATTGCAAAGAGTGAAAGATGTTGCAGAGCTACTCTCTCATGATATCAAGCAGAATAATGCTAGTGTATTAGATGGGGATGCTGATGAATCGCCTATCATTACACCAGAATCGGTCAAACTCAAGAATAATTTATTAGATGATATTGAGGGTTTCCTTGATACTTTAGAAAAGGTTTCTAGGTATCCAGCAACGGTTGAAATTTATCTATGGGTCTGCGATTCAGCGGTTAATTGGGAGAACCGGCTTTCTTCCTTTTTCAATGTGTCAAAAATTGTAAAACTTGCCCCTGCGCCTGAAGATTTGTTGCCGCCATTAGCCCGAGGCGATGCCTTGTCCGAAAAAGAGCTAGCCTCGCGCGTGGATAACTTGGCCAAGGTAGTTCGGGCTTATCGGATAGGCAAAGACAGAAAAGAAAATCGCGAAGTAAATGAAAAAGATATAACTGATTGGGATACGCATCAAGCTGAGGTTTTCCTTGCCATTGATATTTTGGATGGAATCATCAATTTCCCGCGCCGCATTAGTTCCGATTCCTATCACCGTTTAGAAAAGGTATGGATGGCCGAGGTTCAAGATCTGTTAGCTTATCTTAATTGGAAAGCCAATGGAGCACGTTCATTTGATCCGCAAACGGTAAATCACTATACGAAAGCTTGGGAGGAATTCACTAAAAGATTGAAGGCACCCGAAAATAAAGCAGTTTCGGCTGAATTTGGTGAAGCCAAACGCTATCTGGAAAAAAAATATGTGACCTTGACCGATAAAGGTTACAAGATTGACCGTGATAAGATGAATCAAAAGGGAGAGTTAGATATCATCAAAATTAAAAGCAATCGAATAGCGCAGCAGACTTTAGCTTGGGATCGTGACCGGGATTGGGATCATGACCGCAATTGGCGCGATGCGGAAATATATGTGCGCAAGTATTACGAAAACATAATACCGGCAGTCATGGATGCCGATCCTAAAAGTACAGAAGAGGTCATAAAAGCCTTCGATTACAGTATGAAAGGGGGGGCGGGAGCCGAATACAAACATTCCTATCGAATCATCAACTCGTTCGAAATGGCTATTGCCATTTATTTTCTCAGTGTGCCAGTGCTCGATAAGCTGAGTCTGCCGGGAGGTTAGGCTTTAACGAAGCGCGACGGGGTTTGCAACCCCGCCGCTAACGTTTTGTGCCAGGCATCGGGTCACTGCCATTAAGTTAATGGGTAGGTTAGATTGGGGTTTGTGGGAGCCGTGCCCTCACGGCGACTGAATAACTTGGAAAAACAGCCTTAATCCCAATCGCCGCGAGGGCGCGGCTCCTGCATTTTAAGCTTAACTTAATGGCAGTGAGGCATCGGGTGAAATCTTCAGCGTTGCCCGGCAAACGCCCATACTTCGCAACCGTTCCCCTTGGGGGCGCAAGGCTGTTGAATTAAGCATCGACCCCCATCGCCCGCCAAAAATCCTCCTGCCGGGGAATGCCGAGGACCGCCTGCGCGGCCAGCACGGCGGAGACGCTGACCCCGGCCACGCCGCCGCCGGGCCGGGCCCAGTGGCCGGCTTGGAACAGTCCGGGCAAAGGGCCGCGGACGCCGGGCCGGTTCGGGCCGATTTGCCCGGGCGTGGGCGCCCAGCCATAGGCCGCGCCCTGGTGGTTCCGGGTGTAGCGTTCCAAGGTGCGGGGAGAGCCTGCCTCCACTAAAAGCAGGTGCCGGTTCAGTCCGGGGAAATGCCGCTCGGCCTTTTCCAGCAGACGTTGCTGAAAGCGCGGCTTGGCCTGCCGCCAGGATTCGCCGACCGCATACGGGCATACCGTGGTCAGCAGCATGATATGCTGGCCGGGCGGGGCCAGGGAGGCATCGGCAAAGGTGGGAATAGTGGCGGAAAACCAGTTGAACCGGCCCTCGCGGGTCAAGGCGTAGTTGAGTTCGTGGTCAGTCTCTTCAAAAAAGAAAGATTCGTGGGCATGGGGTTGGGCCGGAATATCCAAGTCGGTCGCCAAATACACCACGAAAAGCGATAGCGACGGGCTCAGGCGAGTCAAATTTTCCCAATATCCTTCCGGCAAGTGATGCCTGCCCACCAGCAAATCGGCTGTTTGCAGGGCATCGGCGTTGGAAACCACGGTGCTTGCCCGAATCATTTGACCGTTTTCCAGCATAATGCCACTCACTTTGCCTTGTTCCACGCAAATCTTCCGCACGCTGGCATTCAGCAACAGTTCCCCGCCATGGGCTTGCAAACCTTTGGCCAGTGCATCGGCATAAGCCTGGAAACTGCCCTTGCAATAATAGCCGCCCTCGTAGGTGTAGCCGGCCATCATGCCGGCCCAATACAGGAAAGACAGCTTTGAGGGGGGCAGACCTAAGTAAGGCCAGAGCGAGGCACACGCGCTTTGCAGATGCCTGTCCCCGATGAATTCGTCCAACACCTCGGCCACGGTGGCGCGCCGATAGCGGAACAGGTTGGCCAAGGTGTTGGCAGGCGAAACCCGGCGGGTTTTGCCCAACTCGATCACCTCGTCCGCCAGCATGGCTTCTTCCGCCACCCCACGGCACAGGCGGATCAGTGCCAGGAGATGGTCTTGTTCCGCCGGAAATTGCCCGGCCAAGGCGGAAACGAAGCCGTCCTCGCCGGCCTGTAGATGCGCGTCGAACCCAGGATAGAGGGCGCGGGCATAGGCAGTGACGGGCAGAAAGAGGGTTTCCGGGGAAATGCCCAAAGCTTGGCCGAGTTTGTAAACGACGCTGCCGTTGCGGTAACCCTGTCGGCCGCAACCGCTGATCAAATGCACACCCGAATCGAAACGGTAATGGCGGCGGCTAAAGCCATGGGCATATCCGCCGGGCCGGTCGTGCCGCTCCACCAGCAGCACGGACTGGCCGGCCTTCGCCAGCAGGGCGGCGGCGCTCAGGCCGCCGATGCCCGCGCCGATGACGGCGACATCGTAAGCCTCTTGTTTGGACTCCCGGTTGATTCCTCGCATCAAAGTAGGCGTGCATTCATAATTTATCTTCCGGTTGTTGTTGTTGCCGTCCCGCCAATCGATGCAGCAAGGGTGCGCTAATGAGAGTCGTTGCAAAAGCCATCGCCACCAAGGCCACAAAGATGCGTTGGTCGATCAACCCGTGCTCCATCGCGACGGAAGCCAGGATGATTTCGATGGCCCCACGGGCGTTCAGGCCAACGCCGACGGTCATGGACTCGCGCCACGGCATCCCGCCGAGCCGAGCCCCCATGCCCGCACCCAGTATCTTCCCCAGGCAGGCAATTAGAAACACCGGCAACACCAAACCGGCATCGAATTGGCCAAAGAAATTCGCTTTGAGGCCCACGGAAACGAAATACAGCGGGGCGAAAAAATTGAGGGCAAAAGGCTGGATCATCCCATGGATGCGCTGCTCCTGCCCGGGGTCGTCGTCCTGGCCCAGCGTGATGCCCATCAGGAATGCGCCGAATATCGGATTGATGCCGGCAATGTCTGCCACGGTCCCTGCGACAACGACCAGAACCGACAGGAAAGTCAGCAATCCCCCCGGCCAATCCTTGAAAAACCGCGTCTTGTGCAACAACGGTTGCAAGACCCAATGCCCCAACCCTAAAATCAACACGACAAATGCGAGTACCGGGCCGAGTGTGGCAAACACATTTGCACCGGATCCGCCTTTTTCAAGATTGCCCAGAATGAGGGCGAACAGGGACCAGCCGATCAAATCATTGACCATCGCGGAGGCCATCACTGTCATGCCGATGGGTGTGTCGATCAGTTTAATGTCCATCAGTATCCTGGCAATGATGGGCAGGGCTGAAATGGACAGGGCCGTACCCATGAACAAGGCCAGCAACAGGGGCCGGGGTTGCTGCCCCCACAGGCCCGGAAACAACAAAACCATGCCGAAGCCAAGGGCGAACGGAACCGCCCCTCCCATCAGGCTGGTCAGGGCGACGGCCTTTTTGCATTGGCGGAAATGGACGAGGTTCACCTCCAGCCCGGCGGCGAACATGAAGAACAGCATCCCCAGTTTAAGCAAGGCATCAACGCCGGTGGCGATGGCGTCATCAACGGGGAATAGGCCGGCATGGAGATCGGGGGCGAAACTTCCCAGCAGCGTTGGACCCAGCAAGATTCCACCGATCAACTCGCCCAGCACCGGAGGCTGGCCGATACGCCGCAGCAGATAGCCGAATATCCATGCGACTGCCAGCATCAAGCCAATCTGGAGGAAGAAGGCGTGGAGTTGGGAAGGGTTCATTGGCCTACGTCCCCGGAGTTGCCTGCCCGGCAAACTTTTCACTTCCGCCTGATGGCGCACCGCCAGTACAGGATGCAACGCTTGCACCGGTCCACATACGCCTGTAATGCATGCCAAGCCTAGTGCTGCCGGGTTTCGCCCATGAGCATGCGCCTGGCTTCCTTGAAGTCTGCGGAATCCGGCGGGTCGCTGCCACCCTGGTAACCGGCGACAATGCGCTCCAAGGCTTGGATGCGGCGGGGGTCTTGCAGGTGCGCCTCACCGCCCGTGGGCAGGCGGCGGGCCACCTGCAACAGTGCGAGGGGGTCGTAACCGGCCGCCCGCAGGATGGAAACGGCGATCTGGTCGGCCTGCTCCTCTTTGCGCGGGTCGATGGTTTGCCGCACCGACCCGGACCCCACGACGTTGCGCTCGGGCGGCGGCGGGTCGGAGAAAATGTCAAAAAAACCACGGGAATCCGCATAAGCCGCTTGCCTGCAAAAATGCCCCGCCAATTCATGGCCCAATTCATGGGCGATGATCGCGGCCAGTTCCGACTCGTTTTGCGCGAAGGTGAACGCGCCCTCGGTGACGTAGACATAGCCCCCGCCGATGGAGAAAGCGTTCGGGGCCAGGTTGCGCACCACGTTAAAACGCCACGGGACATCGCTCCCGCCGGCACCGTGCCGGGCCAGCCGGACACCGATCTGTTGGACAAACTGCGTGGCTTCGTCGCCGCTGGGGCGCAACGGCCACTCCTGGTCGATGCGCTGCCGCATATCCTTCGCCTTTTCCAATTCTCCGGGGCACAGGCCATAGGCGACAGCCGGGACTGCCGACAGCAACCCGAGCCAGGCGGCCAGGCAGCATTGCGCCCCGGTAAAGGGCCGCAATGGTTTGCGGCTACCGGGCAACGACGAAAGTCGATTCGTCGGTGTCATAACTGGTGCCTGCCTGGACCTTGTGTTCCACCACATACGTCCCGGGTGCGGCGTTGCCCGGGATCGGAATCATGGCATCGGCATTCCAGCCACCGGAAGCCCGGTCGGTGCTTTTTTGGGGAAGCTCGGCCAGCGTCTTGCCGTCCTTCTCCAGCGTCCACGTCTCGGTGACTTGGGTGGAGGGTGTTTTCGACGGCAGCATCAGCGAGTAATCGGTGGCTACATTCACCGACTCGCCCGGTTTGACAGAGCGCGGCGTGGAGGAGCCCTTGCGGATTTTGACTTGGGTGGTGTCCACCGGCTTGGTCAGGCCGTACATGCGCTGGTCGTCGGCGGGTGGGCGCACTTGCGAGGCTTGGTATTGACTCAGTTTGACCGCGCCCCAACCGACGACCGCGCCGGCCGCCGCGCCGATGGCCGCGCCCGTGCCGCAACTGCTGGCGCTCCCGCCCGCGATGAAACCCGTCAGGCAACCCAGCGCGGCACCGCCCGCCGCACCGGCACCGGCCCCCATGAGTTGGTCGTTGCCCTGCTGGGTCGCGCAACCTAGCATCAGGCTCGGGCACAGTGCCAGCGCGATAAGGGTTTTACTGCTAATGGTCTTGTTCATCATCTAGCCTCTCTGCTATCAATGTGTGGATGGCATGTTTTGGAATCTAGCATACCAAATTTGTCTCCTATTTGAAGGCGGTCGGGCAATGCCGGCTAAATTTAATTTTCACAGCGGTCAGTCTGTTTTATGCGCACCGCCCGGAATGATGGTCCAAGAGGGGGCGGGGCCACCCGCAGGTTTGGGGCTGCTCCGTTCCACTGGGGCTGACGGACGCGCCTTGACCGCTGGCTTGGGTTTGGGTGGCTGGGGCGGAGGCACGGACACCGGCCGCTCCTTAGGTTGCGCCTTGGGTGCCGGTTCCGCCTTACTGGCTTTCGGCGGTTTCGGGGACGAACCGGCCCCTTCCGCAGGTGTTCCGGCGGGCGGGGGAGGCGGCTGGACCGCCGGTTGTGCCGGTTGGGGCACGCTCGCCGGTGGCTGTTCCGGCGGGGGTTGCGTCACCGCCGGGGCATGAACCGGGGCCGGGGTTGGAGTTAAAGCCGGAGCGGGCGCCGGCACAGGGGCGGTGCGCTCCACGGGGGCCGGCTGGGCGGCGGGCGGCGCGACAGCGTCCGCCGCAGGCTTCAAACCGCCCGCCGGCATCGGTACCGGTTTGGAAAAATAAAAATAAACGCCGATGGCGATGGCGATGGCGGCCAAGGCGGCGAGGATGCCTGCCAAGATCAAGGCCGCCTGTCTTTGCGAACCCGTCCGGGAAGCGCCAATGGCCGGGGAAGCCGCCCGGTCTGGCGCGCCGGTGGACGGCCTGCTCCGCGCGATCCTTGCCTCGCCGTAAACCGGGCCGGTCCCGACCGGGCGTGAGGCCGGCCCTGCCTCCGTGCCGCCCAGGCCCAAGGCGAATTCCCTGACCGACCGCTGCCTCTGGTTCATGTTGAGGCTGAGCGACTGGAGGAGGGCATCCTCGATTTCAAACGGCAGGTCGGGGACGAATTGGGAGGGCGGCAACAGTTCCGCACCGGCCACCCGCTCGTGGGCCGGCGGCGGGTTCTGCCCGGTCAACAAGGCATAAAACGTCGCGCCCAAAGCATAAATGTCGGAGCGTTCGTCGGTGCCGGTCCCCATCACCTGCTCGGGCGGGCTAAAGCCCTGAGTCGCTGCCCTGCCCAAGGTCCGTGTCATGGCCTCCGGCACGGCTTCCTTGGCAATCCCGAAATCGACCAGCATGATCCGTTCGTCCTCGTTCAACAGGATGTTGTCCGGCTTGAGGTCGCGATGGATGATGGGCGGGGTTTGGCTGTGCAAGTAGACCAACACCTCGCACAACTGGCGCATCCACGGGAACAGCTTCTCCATGGGGACGCGCCGGTCCGGGTACTGCTTGCGCTCGCTGCCCAAGGTCCGGCTGCCGCCGAATTTCAACGACAGGTAGACCATGCCGTTCGCGACCCGGCGCTCGATGATGTCGGGTATGGCAGGATGGTCGAGCCGGCTCAGCAGCGAAGTCTCGTACTCGTCGAACAGCATTTCCGGCACTTCTTTCAGCGCCCGGCGCTTGCCGGCCAGTTGCAGGTCGTCGACCAGATAGGCCGCGCCGAAGCCGCCCTTGCCCAGCACCGACTTGATCTGGTAATGGTCGAGGACCACATCCCCGACGGCGAGCAGCCAGCCGAAAATGCCCCTGACCGCCCCGTTGGGGGCGTAGTCCAAATGGGCCAGTTCCAAGTTGCACTTGCCGCAGCGGTATTCGCGCTTTTGCAACGGCCCCAGTTCGTTGGCGGTGCCGCAGACCGGGCAGGTGCGAGCCTCCGGGGGCCTGCGGGGGGCTGCGACGGTCTTGTCATCGGCCAAGGCGGATTCGTCCGCTGCTTTCGTATTCATGTCAACACAAGGGTATGGTTCATCAGAATTTCAGCATGACGCTGGAGAACCCGCTATTGAAGGCATAATCCAACAGTAGGCGATTGGTGTCGCGCGTCCCGGCCTGGTAGCCGAGCGTAATCCCGGCATTCGTCACCGGCGTGTAGACCAGCGAAACCTGACCGTTCAATATCGTGTCGTGCAGGGGAATGCCAATGGCCACTGTGTAGCCAAGTGTTTGGCGGGAAAACTTCGCCGTCAGGGCCAACTTGGGGCTGGGTCTCCACATCGGCGAAAGACTAAATCCTTCCGTGATTTGATAATTCGTCGTCACATCCGGCCAACTGACCAACTGGCGCCATCCAGAAAGGGCCAGCAGTGTTTTGGGGGTGGGTGTCCAGCTAAGCGTTAGATTGAAGGTCTCGCCGCCAAAGTCGCGCTGACTGAAATCGGGGTAGTTGCGGATGGTGTAACCGACATTGCCGTTAAAGCGGGTTTTCTCAGTCATATTCCAAGTCAGCAAGGTGCTAATGTTATGCTGCCGGTATTTGTTGTCTACGGGTACGTCTGCAATCAATTCGCGGTTTGGGTACTTGCCATTGATGAAAGTGTACTGCAAACCCGTGGAATTGCCGGACGGAGTCGTATAATCCACACTGGCCAAAGCCGTGGCATATTCTTGGTTCAAGATTTTACGCTGGCCCGCACTATGCTGAAAGTCCTGCCAGCTTAAGCCTGTCCGCACTTTCCAGCGGGGGTGCCAGGTGTAATTCAGGTTGGCAAACGGATTGTTGCCGGTGATCATGTCAAGGCCAAAAAAAGTGGTGTTGGTGAACCCCCCCATGGCGCGGGTAAAAGCATAGCCAACATCCCCGACAACTGCCTGCCAAGCTGCCATTGCCAGACGGCACGGTCGTTCGTGGAGACGTTGTCCATGGATTGATTGTTGACAAAGCGGTTGTCCGACACACTCAGGTTCAGGTTGAACTTTTGGCGGCCTAAGGTGTAATTAATGGCACTGCCCACCGTGGCTTGGTTCATCACGTCGTCTTTGACGAATCCGCTGGGCATGACGGCATTCACGTTGCTGGATCGGCGGAACAGATTGTCGTCGTAAGTGACCGTGTCCGCAACAAATGGCTTGAAAATATCGGACAGGTCGCCCATGGCCTGTGCCGCCGCCGGGCACGGGCACAAGATGCAGAGCGGAAAAGCGTATTTCGGCATATTACCTTTGGCCCGCCGCTGTGGCATTTTCAGCAAGCCAAGCCGACGCGGAGGCAGACGCCGGGAGCAAGCGGCCGGCAGGATTGGCATCGTGGACTGCAAGCTGTTCAAATTCAGGCATGGGGTTTCACTAAGGTTGACATGGCCATCGGGGTTTCCCGATAGGTGTGGCATCGTGGCAGAATACTCCGCGCAGGATTGTTGCATTATGGCTTTGAACCGGCCGATGTGCAATCTGCCGCCAGCAATTCTCATTTTGGCGATTATCCGTTAAAGTAGCCACATTACCCACACTTGAATCCCACTAATGAGCGCACCTTTTGGCCCCTTGGCCCTGACCCTTGACGACATCACCCGGCAGATTCGCGGGACTTTCGAGAC
>CAIODU010000389.1 GCA_903857165.1 uncultured Methylococcaceae bacterium
ACCAAAAGAATCGTCCACGAAAAACACGAAAGGCACGAACGAATCTTGCTTTTGTTCGTGCTTTTCGTGTCTTTCGTGGACTCTATTTCTTTTCTACGGATCAGATTCTTCATGGGATGCTCTTTCTTAGGAATCACCTAAGGAGTGACATCAACTGGGTGGATTGCATGACGGTTGGACTGACTTCATGGCTAACAGTTAACGCCAAAACACGATCAATGTCCAGCAAGTCAAGCCTTACAACCCCCTGTGCCAATATGACCTGAGACACCTGCCCCTCGGAAATTAGAGTATGAATGCAGGTCATAATCATGAAAAAGTCAAAGGCAAAAAAGCGGTAGGCCGCCACCGTTTCAGCCCACCCGCCGCAAGCGTTCGGGATGCTAAGCTGCGGGTGATCGCCCAACTGACCCAGCAGGATGGCAAGCCGCTCGTCTAGGCGGCGGTCTCCCAAATCCGCCGTCTCCATCTCTTCTCGCGCCCAAGTCGTCATCGCCGTTCTCCACTTGTTTTGCCTGCCTCCCAGTTTAATCGGAAATGCAGCAGACGACTTGTGTATAACGATGAGAGCCGGAGCTTGGGAACCAGATATCGCGTATCTTAAACCTTCTGATAAACCAGCGCACCCGCCTTCAAAAACTCCTCAGACATTTCCTCCATGCCTTTCTCCAAAGCCTCTGTCTCGCTCAAATGATGGGCCTTGGCATAGTCGCGCACATCTTGGGTGATCCGCATCGAACAGAAATGCGGGCCGCACATGGAACAGAAATGCGCTTGCTTCGCACCTTCCTGCGGCAAGGTTTCGTCGTGGAATTCCAGTGCCTTTTCCGGATCCAGCGACAGGTTGAATTGATCCTGCCAGCGGAATTCGAAGCGGGCTTTGGACAAGGCGTTGTCGCGGGCTTGCGCACCGGGGTGGCCTTTGGCGAGATCGGCGGCGTGGGCGGCGATTTTGTAGGTAATGATGCCGTCGCGCACGTCTTGCTTGTTGGGCAGACCTAAATGCTCTTTCGGGGTCACATAGCACAGCATCGCCGTGCCGTACCAGCCAATCATCGCCGCGCCGATGGCGCTGGTGATATGGTCGTAGCCGGGGGCGATGTCGGTGGTCAGCGGGCCTAAGGTGTAGAACGGCGCTTCGTCGCAATGCTTCAATTGCTCGTCCATGTTGATTTTAATCATGTGCATGGGCACATGGCCGGGGCCTTCGATCATCGTCTGCACGTCGTGCTTCCAAGCGATTTTGGTCAATTCGCCCAAAGTGCGCAGTTCGGCAAACTGGGCCTCATCGTTGGCGTCGGCAATCGAGCCGGGACGCAAGCCGTCGCCCAAGGAGAAGGCCACGTCATACGCCTTCATGATCTCGCAGGTTTCCTCGAAATGGGTGTAGAGGAAGCTTTCCTTGTGGTGGGCCAGACACCATTTTGCCATGATCGAGCCTCCCCGGCTGACGATGCCGGTGACACGCTTGGCGCTTAACGGGATGTGGGCCAGGCGCACGCCGGCATGGATGGTGAAATAGTCCACGCCTTGTTCGGCTTGCTCAATCAGCGTGTCGCGGAAGATTTCCCACGTCAGTTCCTCGGCCTTGCCGTTGACCTTTTCCAGCGCTTGGTAAATCGGCACGGTGCCGATGGGAACGGGCGAGTTGCGGATGATCCATTCGCGGGTCTCGTGGATGTTCTTGCCTGTGGACAAGTCCATCACGGTGTCGCCGCCCCAGCGGATCGACCACAGCATTTTTTCCACCTCTTCCTCGATGGACGAGCTAACCGCTGAGTTGCCCAGGTTGCAGTTGATCTTCACCAAGAAATTCCGCCCGATGATCATCGGCTCGGATTCGGGGTGGTTAATGTTGTTGGGGATGATCGCCCGGCCTCGCGCCACTTCGTCGCGGACGAATTCGGGGGTGATGATGCTGGGGATCGCCGCGCCGAAAGATTCGCCGGGGTGCTGGAATGCGTACATTTCGCTTAATGCTTCGAGCTTCTGACTCTCGCGAATGGCGATAAACTCCATCTCCGGGGTGATGATTCCTTTTCTGGCATAATGCATCTGCGAGACATTGGCCCCGGCCTTGGCTCGGCGGGGGCTGCGGATATGCTCGAAGCGCATGTCGGCGAGTTTGGGATCATGCTGGCGCTCATGCCCATAGGAGGAACTCGGTTCAGTGAGACGCTCGGTGTCGCCACGCGCTTCTATCCAGCCTTCGCGCAGGGCGGGAAGGCCAAGCCGCAGGTCGATGGAAACTGCCGGGTCGGTGTAGGGGCCTGAGGTGTCATAGACATAAATGGGCGGATTCTTTTCCGCGCCGAAGCTGGCGGGCGTGTCCGATTGGGAAACCTTGCGCAGGGGGACGCGGATGTCGGGGCTTGAGCCTTGGACGTAAAATTTCTCCGAGGCCGCAAACGGCTGGATGGAAGCTTTTTTGGCGGTGACCGCCTCATGGACTGGTTTTGGAACAGCGCTCATCGCTTTCTCCTGGTATGGATATGGAAAAAAGGGGGCGCTTGGGAGACAGTGCTTCGGCTTCGATTACGTTGTGTGTCGAAACGGCTTCCCTACGCCGGTATTAACCGGAATCAGGTTCGAAGGGTGTCTCTCAGCCCGGCGCAACGCCCGAGCACCCCCAGCCTTAATGGTTAAGGGCTAAACTATAGCATTACGACGGGTTTTGCAAGAAAAAGGGTACAATTCGTGTTCCCGAACCGGGCTTTTGGGTAAGGCACGCCTTGCACTGCATCGAAAATGTGGTGACCAAATTGGCCTTAACAGTGTTCAAATTATCCACTATCATCGACAATAACCTCACAAGAACGGTGGCACGGCAATACACATGAGAGGGTTCTGGAGAAGTTGGCGATCCAAGCGCTGCCTGTTCGGCGTGGCTCTTGGGCTGTGCGTGGCTTTGTTAAGTCTTATGCCTTATTTTTCCCTGCTGGAGGAAAAGATAGGCCTTGGCCTATTGTTTGCCCAGCGTGGCGAACTGAATCCTCCTGCCGAAGTGGTGATTATTAGCATTGACCGGGAATCTGCCAACCTACTGTCTGTTGCAGAGGACCCCGAGCAATGGCCACGGAGGTTCCATGCAAAATTGATCAGGCGCCTAAACGAGCTTGGCGCGGAACTTATCGGTTTCAATATCTTTTTCAGCACACCTCAACCTGCGGACGATGCCGAAATGGCTGCCGCCATGCAGGAGAGTGGGTCGGTGGTGCTGGCAAATTATTTGAGGTTGAAACATCTGCAAGGGGACGCTTACATCGAGTCGCTGGAGGAACCCCCGGAGTCACTTGCCAAGACGGCACTGGCGACAGTCCCGTTTCTCTTGGTTCAAGGCGAAGAGACCGACCGGTTTCTGATTCGTTTTGGGGAAAGCGGCGACCACCCGACGTTTCCTTTGGTTTTGCAGCGGCTTTTTGTCTTAAAACAGCACGGTGACGAGCTGGAGGGATTGTTGCGGGAGGGGGAAACTGTCACTGCCGATGCCAGCGTCTTGCCTAGCCGTCCGTTGGCAGTTTTCGCCCCTTTTTTCGTCGGCTTGGAAGTTCTTTTCGGGGGCCAGCCGAAGCTGCGTGACCGGACGCTCCAGCGTTTGCACGGTAAATCCTTGCCGCCTGGACAGCGGGCTTCAATGCTGTCTTTGATCGAGACCCTCTCCGGGGAAACAACCCGCTATTTCAATCATTACGGTGCGACAGGGACGATTCCACGCATTCCGTACCACAGTCTGCTCTTGCCGCAAGAGGGCAAAGCAACACCGGATTTGCGTGGCAAAGTAGCCCTCGTAGGGTTTGACGAGGAGTTCCAATCCGACAAATCCGAAAACATTTTTTATTCGCCCTTTTCCCCGGTGAGTTCGCTGGAATTGGTTGCGACCGCCATCGCCAATTTGCTTAACCATAATGGAATAAACCCGATTTTTGGCCGCTGGGGACAATTCGCCTGGCTGTTTTTGTGGGGAAGCCTGCTCGGCTGGTTATCCTCCAAAAGATTGCGCGTGGGCTTGTCTTCGATGCTGCTGCTGGCAATAGCTTATTTTGCCATTGCTTGCTGGCTATTTAGAGAATTTTCTTTGTGGCTACCGCTAATTCTGCCGTTGTTTTGGGTCACTCCCTTGGCAATGATCGGTTGCCTAGTTGACAACTATGTGATGAGATCCCAAGAAAACCGGAAAATCCATTCGGTCATCGACCGTTTCATCCCCGATGAAGCGACTAACCGGACGGATAACTCAGAAGACGAAGACCGTGGCGAGAGCAAGGTCTCCTTCGGGGTTTGCCTTGCCACCGATGCCGGGCAATACACGTCCTTGGCGGAAAAAATGAATCCGATGGATCTCGGCGAACTGATGAACGATTACTACAGCACCCTGTTTCCCATGGTCAGGCAAAATGGTGGATGGGTTTCCGACGTGACCGGCGATGCCATGATGGCGATCTGGACAGTCCCCATATCCCAAAACGATATACGCCTTGGCGCGTTACGCGCGGCATTGGACATTTTGCATGCCGTCGATTGTTTTCAAGACAAACGCCATGTCAGGCTTCCCATTCGCATGGGGCTACACTGTGGCGAAATGCGCGTCGGGTTCGTCGGAGGCAAGGAAAATGCGGCGTATCGAGCGGTTGGGGACACGGTAAACACCTCCGCCCGCCTGGAGGGGCTTAACAAACTATTGGGAACCCGTATCTTGGTTTCCCTGCCGCTGATTAATGGCCTGGCTGGGTTCATTACCCGCCCAATGGGCAGCTTCATGCTGGCGGGCAAAACCCATTCGGTCGATGTGCATGAACTCATCGCACCCGTAGGCGAGTCCGCGCCTTGGTTAGCCGGCATGATTGCATGTTTCGACGAAGCCTTGGGGCTGTTCCAAGCGGGGAAATGGCAAGCGGCGGCGAACGCTTTCGAAGCATTGTCGTGTAAATTTCCCGAGGACGGGCCGACCCGGTTTTACGCAAGAACCGCCCGTGCCAATGCCGAAAATCCATTGGCGACCCCGGACATGGCTGCAATCCAAGTGTTAAAATCAGTTCCTGGCGCCCTTGCCCCGAAGTGATTGACTGAACGAAGCCATGAGCCATTCCAATGGTAAAACCATACCCTTTTATAAAACCCTATATTTTCAGGTAATCGTCGGCGTGATTGCCGGGGTGGCCGTTGGTCTGCTTTGGCCCGAGTTTGGCGCGAAGCTCAAGCCGCTGGGCGACGGCTTCATCAAGCTTATCAAGATGCTCATCGCCCCCGTCATTTTCCTCACCGTTTCCTTAGGCATTGCCCACACCGGCGACATGCGCAAAGTAGGCCGGGTGGGGTTGAAGGCGCTGCTGTACTTCGAAGTCGTCTCTTCGCTCGCTTTGTTGATTGGGTTGATCGTTGTCAACCTCTGGCAGCCAGGCGCGGGCATGAACATCGACCCAAAAACCTTGGACGCGGGAGTCGTCTCCAGCTACACCGCCGGGGCGAAGGCGATGGGCACGGTGGACTTTCTGCTCAACATCATCCCCAACAGCGCGGTCGATGCATTTGCCAAGGGCGAGATACTCCAAGTGCTGTTGTTTTCGGTGTTGTTTGGCTGGGCGCTTGGCGCACAGGGCGAACGCGGCAGGCCGTTGTATGAGTTGCTGGAGCGGCTGTCCGGGGTTTTTTTCCAAATGATCGACATGATCATGCGTTTGGCCCCGCTAGGCGCTTTCGGTGCGATGGGCTTCACGATAGGCAAGTATGGCGCAGGGGCGCTGTTGTCATTGGGCAAGTTGATGGCCGGGGTTTATCTCACCTGTGCCTTGTTTATTGTCGTCGTGCTGGGTCTGATTGCCCGGTTCAGCGGCTTCAGCCTGTGGAAGCTGATCAAACACATCAAGGATGAACTGTGGATCGTGTTGTCCACCTCATCCTCGGAAGCGGCGTTGCCGGGGATGTTGGTAAAACTGGAAACCTTTGGCTGCGCCAAGTCAGTCGTGGGCTTGGTGATTCCCACCGGCTATTCGTTCAATCTGGACGGCACCTCGATCTATCTGACCATGGCGGCGGTGTTCATCGCCCAAGCCACCAATATTGATCTTAGCCTGGTGCAGCAACTAACCCTGTTGGCCGTGCTGTTGTTGACCTCCAAGGGCGCGGCGGCGGTGACGGGCGGCGGTTTCATCACCTTGGCGGCGACTCTGTCTTCGATGGACGTGTTGCCGGTGGCCGGCCTGGCTTTGTTGCTGGGGGTGGACCGGTTCATGTCCGAGGCCCGAGCCATCACCAACCTGATCGGCAACGCCGTGGCCACCGTGGTCATCGCCAAATGGGAGGGGGAATTTGAGGATATGGATGATTAGCCATTCGATAATCCTGGACACTGTCTTCCGGCATCCCTGCCGGAAGACACGCTATAAGCTATCGCCTTGGCTCAGTTGGATGCCTTCATTTTTCCATGCCATGGTTTGTCGGCATTGATGTGAAGAATTCCATCAAGCGTTCAGTAAATGCGACGATAACCAGACTGCTCAAGGGCATTGTAAGCGATTTCCAACGAAGTGGCAGCCCATTGCTGTTGCTGTTAATAAATTATCTTTTTCTTTAAAGTTCAGCTCAATGACTTTGACATGTTGTTTTTTCATCTCTTTCATCCACGTCATCACTTCCGGCGGGACATCAACTTTGCCTTTAGTCGGCGTTGACTTGCCTAGCGTGGCACTCGCCGGGGCGGCTTGTAGGGTTGCTTCTTCGGCACATACTCCGACTTGGCTTGCCAATACTAGAGTCAATCCGAAGATGGACAAAAACACGGTTTTTTTTGGACTGATAATTCTTAACATTTTAAAAACTCCTAAATTTTTGGATAGTTATTTTGAACGAGAACCCTTTCAAGGCTTAACCCCTGAACGAGGCTTTTTTTCCGAGCTAACGGTAAATTTTCCATTAGAAGGATAGGGTAATGCGTCCATAAAATGAACGGCAGGGGAAAAACGGTGCCTGTTCTGTTGTCTGGAAGCGTAAATTGTTACTCTGATAATTGAAGTGTTGGTCTAATAAGTTACGGATATCGAATTGGATAATCCCCCAGCGTTTTGGTAGGCGATAACCAATGGATGTGTCCATGAGGACGAAGTCATCTTGCTTGTATGCCCCTGTGTTATCGTCTGTATTATCGACAAAAACCTGCTGGTTGACATAAGTCGTTTTAACTTGGGAAAACCAGCCTGATGGATCAAAATAAGAAAAGGTTAGAGGCAAGGTATGGGTTCGGGTGCTTGGATTAAATTTAGATAGATTGTAATCGCGATTGAAAAAATCCTCATAATTGTACTCCAAACGTACACTGATCCGATCTGTAGGCATCCAATATACATAGCCATGATAGTTTTGTTCCCTCCATGAGAAGTAGCTGGCTTGATGCTCAATAGTATTGAGATAGGGTGCATTGAGATTGCGCTGACTAATTTCAATGCCGGTCGATAGCTGCGAATTGATGTGTTGATCCAATGCGAAACCATAACGGGTGGTGTCAGTCCCATAAGGATCATCATAAAATTGATTGAAACCTGAAACTTGCACGGGTTCTAAAGTTTGATCCCCAACCCTTACCTGGCGTAGTGTGCGGAAATAGGCAAAGCGCAGTGCCGTTTCATCGAACAATTGCCACGTCAATCCTAGTTTGGGAAGGACTTGTGTTGTGTCTATTTTATAGGTGTTAAATTTTAGGGAGTTGATGCCCAAACCAAATGTCCACCTCATACGCTCTGGATATCGGGTATGAAGATAAACATAGCCATCTGTTGAGATGATTTGTTCGCTATCGTTGGGGGTAGGGGTAGGGATATTGTCTGTAAATGTATTGTATCGTCCGTCATCTTCAATATGACTGGCACCCATGACTGAGTTGAACAGAGTGTGGCGAAAAATATACTGCATTTCACCACTGAAGACCTGAAAGCTTACATTGACTTTACTAGCACCTTGTCCATAGCTTATTCTACTATTGTTAGACGAGTACGCAAAAGAAGTCAACAAATCCGAAGACGGTGTAGGTGACCAATGGCTACCTAGCCGATAAATATCGGAAGTTTCATGGTGTCGGTAGCTATTTATATCCGATAAATCGTATACGGTTGGGGCAAAAATAAGGGGGAGAAAGCCATTTTCGGTATCCCGATGCCGATATTCCGCCATTACATTGAAGTTCGATACCACTTGGGCCTGTAGATAAGCCGTATAGAGGTTTTGATCAATATCGTTGTTTTTCCGAAAGCCCGAGGTGGCGTAATGCATTTGCCCTAAGCTGCCGGATAGGTTGTTGTAGATGCCCGATAACACCGTTTCGTTGCCCCAAGTATTGAAACTGCCGACGGTGGCTGAAGGCAGCAGGGAAACTTGGTTGCGGGCAAACAAGGGGTTGAACTCGTTCATCGATGGGTCGGTTGGACCCAAGCCGGAGACGGTCAGCAGATTCCTTTCCGCTTGCTGCGGCTGCAAGGGCGTGATGTTGATTGGTTGCAACATTTGGGATTGCAACAATGAACTAACGCGGGCCACGTCTTGGCGTTGTATATTCAGGTAGGAGTCAGAGAGAAGGCGGTGCGCGGTATAGTTGGCTGGATTGGTGTTCAGGGAATTGAACGCTTCGAGTTGCCCTAGCCGTTGAAAACCCACTTGGTTGTAGATGCGGCCCAGTGCCGAACCGCGTGCGGCGAGGTCGTCGTCAAGCAATAGCTTGGAACGGTAAACCGCGCGGTTGCCGTTCAGTTCAATGGCTTTCCGCATGTCCTGCACGGCTTCCACTTCCCGGTTTTCGGTCTGCTTTTTGATTGCACCGTAAAACCAAGGCGTTGGGTCTTTGGGGTCGAGCCGCTTGGCCAGTTCGAACTCGGTTGCAGCGACCTTGCTGTTTTTCTGTTCGTAATAGGCCTTGCCTAGGTAACTGCGGGTCAATGAGTCATCAGGGTCAAGGTTGGCGGCGATTTCAAAATCGGCAGTGCCGGCCTCCAAGTCACCCGCACGGATTTTCGCCAGCCCCAAGCCAAAGCGGGGCAGGGGGTCGGAGTTGTCGAGGTCAATGGCCTTGCGGAAGCTTTTTGCCGCTTCGGTGTAGTCCATGGTGTTTAGTTGGGCAAAGCCCTGCACTGCCCAAGCCCGCGCCAGCCGAGGATTGATTTTAGTGGCCGAGGCTGCCGCTTCAAGCGCCTCTGTGCGCCGGCCCAGGGAGGCGAGCAGTTCGGCCTCGCGGGCGCGGGCCAAGGCATTGCCGGGATCAAGTTTCGCGGCTTGGCTGGCCGCTTGCAGCGCGGCATCCAATTGGAAATCCGCCTGCCGCACGTAGGACAGGGCAGTCCAGCCAATAGCCGATTGGGGCTGCCGTTCGGTTGCCCGTTGCGCGAGTTCCAAGGCTTTGGCTTTGCCGTTTTGCGCCAGCGCGACGACGGAACGCAAGGCCAGAACTTCGCCTATGCGCGGGTCGGCATCGGCTATGCCTTCCAGCAATGGCCGGGCCTCTTCCACCCTGCCCATGCCGATGAGCAAGCCGGCGCGTAGCACTGGGGCGGGATTCCCCGCCGAATCCAAGATTGCCAAGGCACCCAGGCTGTCACCATCAAGGTAGCGAGAGAGAGCCTGCTTCACCGCCGGGTCGGCTGTTTTCTGTTGTAGGTCATGCAGATCGATGACCGGGGGGTAGTAGAGCGCCCACTGCACGGCATCACGCGGAGAAATCAAAAGTTTGCGTACAGGCGCTTCGCCGGCCTTGGCGACGGCCGCCTGTCCGTCGGTGAGGGTCACGCCACCCTTGTCGTTGGATGCGTCAACTGTGCCTTCAAGCACGGAGACTTGGCTCTGGTCGTCGTCGGTGGAAACGAGGAACTCAGTGCCACGGATGGCGGCATTGACATAACGGGTGCGGACATCCAGCGAACTGGGGGTGCGGCTGCGCACATAAATGATGCCCTTGAGCAAGTCCAGCCAAGAGGGGCCCCTAGTTTTAAGGCCGGAAAAGACCACGGTGGTTTGCTGATTGAGGGAAATCACCGTCTTGTTATTCAATTCCAGGGTGGCGCGGCTCTGCGAGCGGGTGCGCACCCTGTCACCGGGGCAAAAGTCTTGTTCGGGGGACACGGGTTTCCATTCCTCCGGCCCAAATTCTTGGACATCCAATCCGCCTTGCAGCGACATCAGGCGGGCCGCCCTCAGGTCACAACTAGCCTCCGCAAGTTGGGGGGCGGACAGCCCTGCCAACAAGGCCGCCACAAACAAAATGCCAAAGCAGTATGAAGAACGTAGACGCATTGACCATCTCTTCGGTAGTTAAAGCGATTTCCGATAAAGATTGTGCGTCTGTTTGCTTTTCAAGGCAAGCACAAATTTTCCAAAATGAACTTTTGTGCGTATCTGCGGTACTTGCCATTAACCGCAAACCCCCGTGGCACAGCGCCGCTGGTAATGCCAGCGGGCGAAGCGGGCATAACCCCACCGAATCATTGGCAATAAGTGCAGTATTTGGCAAATGCTTGCCAGCCATCGGAAATAGGGTA
The DNA here is from genome assembly GCA_903857165.1 of uncultured Methylococcaceae bacterium. Taxonomy (GTDB): domain Bacteria; phylum Pseudomonadota; class Gammaproteobacteria; order Methylococcales; family Methylococcaceae; genus Methylumidiphilus. The sequence goes on from CAIODU010000389.1 coordinate 10,512, forward strand.
GCGCCTGCCACAGCACGACGAAACCGTCGGCGCCCTTGTGGATTTGGCCGGTGTCGTCAAGCACATGAAATTCCGCCATCGCGTCTTCGCGCTTCAGCCCCCTTTGCGTTAATGCCTCATCATCGCAGGCTATGTCCACCCAGTGAATCGGGATCAAACTTTTTAGTTTTTGATAATGGGCAATCTCACGGCTGCACAAAGGGCAACCCCCATCAAATAAAACGGTAAGACTGGTTACGCTCATATTCGCCTCGTTGGTGGAAACGCTTAAACAGGTTTGAACTAAAAACGGCGACTGAGTTCGTCGGGTGGTCGCTTTTCGTGCGGTTGGCCCATCCTGATGCCTGCCCGAAGACCGTGAGCAGCCGCCCGCGTCCTTCCCAATGGCTTAATTTTGTCCAAGCCTTTTGTGCTAAAATTTGCGCACTCCTCCACTGGAACCCTCTGCCCATGTCACACCAATCCGACCTCATCAGCACCGACATCCACTCTTATCTGGCCCAGCACGAACGGAAGGAGCTATTGCGCTTCCTCACTTGCGGCAATGTTGACGACGGTAAAAGCACTTTGATCGGGCGTTTGCTGCACGACTCCAAGATGATTTATGAGGATCAATTGGCCGCCATACAAAAGGACAGCCTGAAATCAGGCACAACGGGCGGGGAGATTGACTTGGCTCTTTTGGTGGATGGCTTGCAGGCCGAACGGGAACAAGGGATTACCATTGACGTGGCCTACCGTTATTTTTCCACGGCCAAGCGCAAGTTTATCATCGCAGACACCCCAGGCCATGAGCAATACACCCGCAACATGGCCACCGGCGCATCCATGTGCGATCTCGCCATCATCCTCATTGATGCCCGTTTCGGGGTGCAGACGCAGACCAAGCGGCACAGTTTCATCGTCTCACTGTTGGGGATCAAACACATTCTGGTGGCGGTGAACAAGATGGACCTGATGGATTACAGCCACACGGTATTTGAGAAGATAAGGTCGGATTATCTGGCCTTCGTAGATACTTTGGATCTGCACGATGTCCAGTTTATCCCGCTGTCGGCACTCAAAGGCGACAACGTGGTGAACCGGAGCGACTCAATGCCTTGGTACGAAGGCCCGCCATTGATGGAATTGCTCGACAGCATAGAAGTCGCCGATGCCCAAAACTTCACCAATGTGCGCTTTCCGGTGCAGTGGGTCAACCGCCCTAATTTGGATTTCCGTGGCTTCAGCGGCACGATGGCTGCCGGTGTTTTGAAAAAAGGGGATGCCGTCATGGCTTTGCCTTCACGCAAGACGAGCAGGGTAAAATCCATCGTCACCCACGACGGCGAATTGGATGAGGCTTTCCCTCCGCAAGCGGTTACGCTGACTTTGGTTGACGAAATCGATGTCAGCCGGGGCGACATGCTGGCAAAACCGGACGATTTGCCTCTGGTGGACACGCGCTTTGTCGCCGACATCGTTTGGATGACGGAGACACCACTCAACCCAGGCCGCCAGTATTACCTCAAGTTGGCCACGAAAACGGTGATCGGCTCCATCTCACGAATCATCTTCCGCGTCGATATCAACACATTGGAGCGGCACGATGCTCGCCAACTCGCCCTGAATGAAATCGGCCGGTGCGAAGTGGCCTTGGGTGCGCCAATCGCTTTCGACCCCTATAAAGTGTGCAAGGGAACCGGGTCATTCATCCTCATAGACCGCCTCAGCAATGTCACCGTCGGCGCGGGCATGATCGTCGGCAAGGCGGAAAAGGGCGAAAGGGCGCACAAAGTAAGCCCGGAGGAACGTGCCGCACGCTTCAACCAAAAACCCGTGACCGTTTGGCTGACGGGCGACAAGCGCCTTGACACCGCTTACCGCCTGGACCGGAGCCTGTTCGATTTGGGCCATGCCAGCGCAGTGCTGGATGACGATTCCCTTGGCGACCAAGCTCCCTTGATTGCCCGCCAACTCAACGAGGCCGGGCTGATTTGCATCTGTGCCTTGGAAAATGTCCAGCCCGAGGCAAGGGAAGGAAGTTTGGTTCTGCAAGCCGGGAATCTGGTCGTGGATGACTTGATCAAGCTTATCCATTCCTACACCCATCCCGAATCGGATCAAAAGAGCTTGGATTTTGAAATCTGATTTTCCACGATCTTCCGAAATGCCTCGGAACAGGACTCTAGCTCGCTGACTTCCGCATCGCTTACGCCACCTTCTTGCTTGGCCAGATCGAAATACAACTCCGCCAGCGCGGTCGTGGCAATCGGTTCAAGAAAGGCAGCCTTAAGGCTCCATGCGAAAATCAGCGCGAACACATAGCGCCAAACACCGACATCCACCGGTAACATCGAAACGGCGCTGTCCACCGGGTATAGCATCGCCACATAGGCGACAAGCAAGCCCAGATATTCGAATGCCAGCAAATACATGCGATTTTTCGACAGCATGTCAAAATGCCTGAGATGCAGCACCAGCCCGGTGCGAACCGACTCCCAAGGGTTGGCTTCCTTGGCAACAAAACTCAGGCAAAGCAACGCCTGGTCGCCGGTTTGTGCGATCCTGCCGGCCAACTCGCCCAGAATGTTGGCCAAATTCTTATTGGCAATTTGGTTTAAGTAAGGACAATGCTTGGCTGGCAATGCATGCAACACCTGTTTGACTGACTCGTTAATCTCAAGAAAATCGACCTCCTTTGGGAACCTTTGCGAGGCTTTCTGTTTCGCCAGTTCGATCAACTGTTTACCCTGAGGCAATTTCTCTCCCCAGGCAAGTTCAGCCAGCAGGGCCAAATGTCCGGCCTTGATGTTGAAAAACAAACCTGCCCGGTAGCGATAAAGAAAAAAGGCCAAGGCACACAGCCCGGCCAATGCCCCAAAATTCGCCATCCCACCGGGCCTGGCCGAAAAAGAAGCAAAGGCGATGAAAGTGCCCGCACCGGCCAATGCTGCGAACAGGGCTGCGAAGGCAACGCCTAGGCAGACGGCCAACCGGTACAGCATGAACGGCATGGTCGCTTCCACGGTGCGGGTGGCGGCTAATAAGTTAAAATTCCACATGGCGGTTATTTCTTCTTCTTGGGGGCGGATACTTTGCCGCCATTGGGGAAACACGCTGCGGTCGCTTCATCGGTTACGGCCTTTAGCTTGTCGCGCAGGGTTTTCGACTGGGGCGGGTCGCGGAACGCACCGCCGCGCTCACCGGCAAGATTCTTGTTTGTTTCAAAAGTCTCAGCCTGCATGAACTCTTCATGCGACATGTTCGCCGCAATTTTGTCCACCGCGCAGACGCAATGGTAGAGGTTGTCGTAGTTTTTTCCGCCCTTTTGCTGCATGCAACTCAGCACATATTCGACGCGGGTCAAGGTGGGGAAATCATTGTTGGCAGTCACCGGTGGCTGCGCCGTGCTGGCTGGGGCGGGAGGCACGGGGGCTGGTTGGTTGCCCGTCTCGGCAAAGCCGGAAAGCATTACGGAGTTGAGAATCATGAAAACAACGGCCTTCAATTTCATAAATGGTCTTCTTAATTGTTCTGTGTTAAGGAACTGATGTTACGCATGGACCCATGGCTGGAGCGTCAAAGCTTGCTTTGACATCAAGGCGAAGCCTTGACGGATACGTTGCCAAAGCAAGCTTTGGCGCTCCCTGCGTAACATCAGTTAAGGAAATCGGATGATAGTTTACAGCCCTGGACGAAGGCATTCCAGAATATGACTCATAAGTTTATTTTTCGGCGGCAAAATCGACGATTTTTTTCAGCTTCCCGTTCATCTCACTGAAAAAGGCATTGAGCTTTCCATCCGGCCCATCGGTGGGAAGCATATGGGTGACAATGACCACCTTGCCGTTTTCCGACCGCACAGCAATATTGCAAGGCATGTAGGCCACGGCGGCGGGCGACATTTCAAGCATCTGCTTTGCCAGCGTCAGATTGCAGAACTGGATCGTGTCATAATCGGGAAAGGCAATATTGTCCCGCTTACGGATCACGCTGCCGATGTGGTTATGCCCGGTGATGCGGAAGTTGTTCTCGGTGATCGCCAATTCCAGTTCGGCCAGCACGTCGTCGTAAGGCTTGCCGGTTTCCGCCTGATACCAGCGTTCCGGCTCCGCAGTCCGCTGTTGGGCGCAAGCTGCCAATGCAGCCATGAATAACGCGAATATCAGGCTGCCGAATTTGGGCATGGGAGTTTGTACGCTCAGGCTTGCTTCACTGACCGGGCGAACTCCTCGATGGTTTGTTCGGACAATGGATGATTGCCCATCTCCATCAACAAGGGTAAAGGTAGGGTGACATGATGCGCCCCTGCAATCACGGCTTGCACCACTTCCTGGGCCGATTTCAGACTGGCGACGAGGATGGTTGTCGGCTTGTTGCAAGCATCCACTATCTCTCGCATCTCACTCACCAATGCCAAGCCATCGCCTTGCAAACGGGTGCTGCGGTTGACATAAGCGATGGAATACGCGACACCCGCCTCGCAGGTCAAGTAGGTTTGCGCCGGGCTGTAAGTGGCCGTCATCCCCACTAAGATGCCTTCGGCTGCAAATTTTGCCGCCAAGGTAAGATTCTCGGTCGTCATCGCAATTTTCAGCGCGACATTCGGCCTCAGCGCCAACATACGCCGCGCTTCCGTCTCGCGTTCGGCCACGGTTGGCGCGGTGAGTTGATAAAACACCGTACCGGGGCAAATGTCCGCCAATTCAGCAATCACATCCTCCGGTTTGCGGCCTACTTTCGCAATCAAGGTCGGATTGGTGGTGATGCCAGCGACAAAACCCAAGGCCATTGCCTCCCGCGCGTCGGCGGCAAAGGCTGAATCCAAAAAAAGAGCCATTATATTTCTCCTATCAAAAAGGATTGATTACAGATAACATCCCTCCGAGGGATGTTATCTGTTGATATGCAGTTATTGTAGAGAATGCCAATGACAGACGAAAGAACAAAGATTACGGGAGTCGTGCTGGCTGGCGGCAGGGCGCGACGGATGGGCGGCGAAGACAAGGGGCTGATGCTTTATCGCGGATGTCCGCTGGTCTCCTACGCCCTACATGCGCTACAACAAGTCGCCGGAACCCTCCTCATCAACGCCAACCGCAACAGGGAGGAATATGCCCGCTTCGGCTACCCCGTCATCCCTGACCTAACCGACACCTTCGACGGCCCGCTGGCTGGACTGCTCAGTGCCATGCGCTCGGCGCAAACCGAATATGTGTTGACGGTCCCATGTGATTGCCCTCAAGTCGATGGTTTATTGTTGGGTCGGCTTTACGATACGTTGATAGCTGGACAGGCGGAGATTTGCACGGCTTTTGATGGTGAAAGATTGCATCCCGTGTTTCTGATTGCCGATTGCCGTCTTGCTGGCGACCTGGCGGATTATTTGGCAAGCGGGCAACGCAAGGTGGAAACTTGGCTCAAATCGCACAAACTGGCTTTGGCCAATTACAGCGACCATCCCGAATTGTTCGTCAATATCAATACTAGGGAAGAGCTAACCAACACAACAATACATCAAGCCGCATCCTGCAAAGGGTAACGCCGAATCAGAACCTCGGCGGGTAAATGAAGACCCTCAGTCAGGTTTCGTATCATATCCAACGATAATGGCCTAACACGATTCAGCACCTCGTCCACCCTTCCGCCGATAAACGGTTCCAAATCCTCGGCTTTCATACCCCGCGCTTCAATCGCATGGATTAAAAAATCTATAGGATCGGGATCGGCTATGGGGTAATGCTGTGATTCGTAATCTTCGATTAGCAAAGCCAATAATTCCAAGCTATCTGCCTCTGGACTGCCTTCCGGCGCATCCCACAAGCGTTCGGCCTCGTCCAATGCAGCGCGGTAATCAGTTTCGTTGCGTAGGGGTTTAAGCATCTTATTGACCTATTAGATTTGAGTGGCATCAACGCGATCATATTCCGCATGAGTACCGACGAAGCGGATATACATCAAACAACGATTGTAATGAACCGCAACCACCAAGTGTTTGTGAATATCAATACTAGGGAAGAGCTAAAAACATGCATTCTTGCTACTGGTTCCAAGTACTAAATTGGGAACAAGCAAAAAAAATTGTCGGGCAACAAAAAGACGGTGCCCGACCTACCCTACTCGCCTGCATCCAAGATTCCGCCGGAGGCTACATCCGGGCTATGCTGGCTTTTTACACATATCAAGATTATGTCGATCAAGATCACTTAAATCGCTTGATTTAAATATAGTGACGCTATTTTTGTTATTCCCTCATATCTGTTACATTATTACTTTGAAATGTAACTCCTTTCTCGATCATCTTATCTACAGGTTCCTCATACATAGCAATAAGAGCCTGCTTAAGACTTATGTTTGCTCTGAATTTTTTATGTAGCTTTTTTATATACCCTTTAATGATTGGTGATGTTGTTTTTTTATCAGAAGAATGCTCTATTATTCCTGCTTGTATTTGCAGAGGAATATTTGAACCATAATTTTTTATCATCATATCGTATGCATCAGATTTATGTTCAGCAAACAGTACGCTATTTATCAAGAACAACTCAACATATCCAAGATCATCAAGGGTAGGATTTGTACATAGATCAAGAGAATATTCTTCTAATGCATCTGTGAAAAAATCATAACCGTATGTGTCACAAAGGTAATGTGTAAAAATACAAAGCAATTGAATACGGCTCAACTGTCTTAGTGGACTTTTTGATTCTTTAGTTACAGTCTCTATATATAGGTTGGCAACGTCATAAAATGATTTACGAACAGAGTTTTTTATAAAGTCGTATGGTGTCAAATACGCAGCGAGAAGAAGGTTTCCATTATTAAACACTTTTGATAGACGATACATATCACTTGTAAATTCAATTTTATCAATGGCTTCTAATAATTGCGGGCAATCTCTAAGCATACCTATATAAAAGAAATATGATGTTGCCCAGTATAGATCATAAATTTCTTCATTTATAAGCGCGGACTGATCTCTCATAAGACCCATAGCAAAGAAATATTCTGCGAATGTTCTATGCCTAAATCCGATGGTATTTTTGATACTATTAAATCGATAAATCTCTGTTTTCTTAGTAAGTTTTTTAAATACGGATGCTTTGTCAATTTGAAGGTTTCTTGAATCAGTGTATTCATCGAATATCTGTTTTGCATCGCCTAATGATATTTCAATTAACGAATTATTCAGAATGAACTGAGAGATATTTATAGTTACGTTGTTTATTATATCGTATTCTCTCTGAGACTGAAGTCCTTTGTCCATGTCCCATCTACCTAAAACCAACTCCATATATTTACTGTATAGCTCCGTCATTGTTGATGGTATTTCTTGGACATTTTCATTTAAAAGTTTAGCTAACAGGATTGCAGAAATAGGTGTTTTTGGTAATACTCGAAAAAGATGTGACTTATCTAGATCTCTTGAAAGACGTATCTTTACATTTGTATTTTTACAAAATTTATCAACAATATCTATAACTTGTTTTACAGTGAGAGTACATAGCATGTATCTGGAATAAAACTTATCTATTTCGGTTTCAAATTCTGGGTCATCAATGTTTCTCATGGTTACTATAATTTTCAAGTCACTGTATTCAGAACTAAATTTATATAAATTTTTTAAAAATTCAAGACGTTCATCGGAAGTTATTTTTAGTTCATCCAGAGCATCTATTAGAAGCAAGAATCCATTCTGCCCACTAACGGCACTTCTTTGCTTGATGTTCTGAATTAATGTTCTTATATCAGACTTGTATACATCAATTAAATCCCTTGCAGTTATCAGTATGGGTAAAATCTTTTTTAAACTATATTGCTCAGTTTCAGTATAAAGTCTTGCTAAACGTGAAAGTAAAGTAGATTTTCCGGTTCCCATCGAAGATTCTATTAATATATAACGTTCAAACTCTATTATCTCCTCAATACATTCTTTTTTTAGAGTATGTCGAGAGTTATATTGTAGAGTCCGCTTCGTTGTCGTCTTTACTAAACTTTGTGGGATGTATATATCTGATTGAGATGGATCAAGTAAAGAAGTATTACTGCCTAGGTTGTTAGCAGTTACTCGAACTTCTCTCAGGTACTCACCAACAGAGATTGACGTATCATCCCAGTATTCTGGATAATATCGCTCAATTAAATTTGTCAGCTTGTCGGTACTCAGAAATTTTATATTCTTGTTTTTATATGTATGATGAATTTTTTGCTGTGCCGCATTAGTAATATTACCATTGGAGACAACCCAAATTTCGGATAGGAATATTTTTCGGACTCCTCCATCAACAGTTCTATCTAACTCACACTCTTCAATTTGACGGTTAATTTCAGAATGATCTTGTTTAATTTGTCCAATTTTAACAATGCATCCTATATATTCAATAGCATCAAGGGTAGGGTCATTTTTAGTGAGCACAAAATCTGCCCCCATTTCTTGTTGACCATGAGTATACTCTACATTACTAATATATGGTAATCTGCTAAAAAGAACTCTCAGCAAAGGGTGAAACTCACGTACCTCTTCAGTAATACCTTTAATTTTTTCTATTTTATCAGGATTCATAGTCATCACTATTAGGCTAGTTGCATATGTAATTTTTATAAGTTGCGTTGTGTTTATAGCAACCAATTCTGCGTTGATGAGCAAATTAGTATCAAAAATGCCCAGATGGTCATAGCATTCATCCCAGTTGAACTTTTCAGCCTTGAATCGCCCCCGGTACTTTGCCAAAGTGGCAAGCACCGCTGTCCGGCGTTCTTTTTCTTCCGCCTCCTGTTTGGCTTTTAACCCTTCGGCGAAGTTGCGCTGATTCCCAAGCTCCCGCTTGGGAACCCTATTTTGCAAGCTCTAGCTTGGTGTAACTCAGGAAGCTGGAGCTTCTTAAGCCGCGTTCCCAAGCCGGAGCTTGGGAACGAGCAAATGTCAAATATAGGGGAGTAGACTACGTTCCCCAACCCCGCTTGCATCTCGCGAACAGATTGCAGGAGTTTTTCTCCAAATTCTTCGCCTGTAATATAGTCTTGATTATTCATAATGAATGGTATCTTTCATTTCCTGAATCGGAGAGTGGAATTGAAAATACGCACGGAGGATATTAAATCGCCTCCCGCTCGGCTTCTTGAATCACGCTTTCAGAGACCCCACGTTTTTTCAGTGCCTCTATAAGACGGGCCGTATGTCCATATCTAAACTCTGCCTCATCGCGGCGCAAACATTCACCAATATAGGCTTTCAACAATGGTTGATACCCTGAAAAGCCTTTGCGTGGGGCAATTTCCTTCAGGGAGTCCACCACATCCACAGGAATGCACAGAGTAATTGAAGTCATCGGACGGGTTTTGTCTAGGCGATTTTTTAAGTGTTCAGGAATCATAAAATTCTCGCTCAATTCTGGTGGCTTTGCGGGCAGAAATAATGCGGATGTATTCAATTTCCAGTTCCAAATGCACAACGAATAATAGGCGGCCTTGTACATCAAAGCCAATCACCGCGTTCCTATCTTCGTCATTTCGACTGGCATCGACCATGCGAAAGAACGGATCGAAAAAAACCGATGCCGCTTGTACAAAGGTCACACCATCGTGTTTGCCGGGGTTGGCCTTGGCTTTCGCCGCATCCCAACGAAAAGACGTGCCGTTGAGTTCGTAATTAACATCCACTGATTGGAAAGTCTAATCCGTGTATGGGCATTGTCAATACACCTCTCAACTCGCTGGTTTAGCCCCAAACAACTCCCGCACCCACGCGCTGCGCCGTTCCCGGTCCAGCACTTCGGTGCGGGCGCGCATCAACACCACCGTCAGATAATACAGCTTGAAACTAACCGCCATAATCAGCAGAGGAATCAACATGCTCAAATGGATTGAAGGCTTGTCGAACTTGGTGACGGTCGGGCCTTGGTGCAGGGTATTCCACCATTCCACCGAGTAATGGATGATCGGTATATTGACCACGCCGACTAGGATCAACACCCCGCCGGCGCGGGCGGCAGTGCGGCGGTCTTCGATGGCCGACACTAAGGCGATGTAACCCAAGTAAAGGAATAGCAGGATCAACTCGGAGGTTAGCCGGGCATCCCACACCCACCAAGCGCCCCACATCGGCTTGCCCCACAACGAACCCGTCACCAAGGCCAGCAAGGTGAACGATGCGCCCAAGCTTGCCGAACTGACCGTCATCACATCGGCCAGTTTGATGTTCCAAATCAGGTTGATGCCGCTCCACATCGCCATCAGCACATAAATGAACATGGACATCCAGGCCGATGGCACATGGATGAACATAATGCGGTAACTTTCCCCTTGCTGGTAATCGGGCGGGGCTTTCACCAAGCCATAATAAAGGCCGGCCAATAGGGTAATCACGGTCAGGCCACCTAGCCAAGGTATCCACTTGCCGGAAATGTCGTAAAAATATTTGGGTGACGCCATTTTATGCAGAAACTGCCACATGATATTCAACTCACACTGATTCTAAGGGCGGCGGCAATGGCCAGCGGCGCCAGGGTCAACGCCAGCACCAGCAACGACGCCAGGAAATAAATTTGGCCGGCAATGGGCATTCCCGCCGCCGCCGCCGTGACGGCATTGGTGGCGAAAATCAACACCGGGATATAAAGCGGCATTATCAATAAGGTCAGCAACACGCCGCCGCGCCGCAAACCCACGGTCAGGGCCACACCGATGGCACCGATCAAGCTTAACAAGGGCGTGCCGATGGCCAAGGTCAACTCCAACGCGGCAATGGCCCGCTCAGGCATCGCCAGCAACAGCCCCAGCAACGGGGCCAACAGCAACATCGGCAAGCCGCTGACCAGCCAATGCGCCAGCACTTTCGCCAGCACCAGCACCGACAAGGGTTGTGGACTGAGCAACATCTGCTCCAATGCGCCGTCTTCAAAATCCGAGCGGAACAGGCTTTCCAATGAAAACAAGGCCGCCAACAATGCCGCAATCCAGATTACGCCGGGGGCGATCTTGCGCAGCAATACCACCTCGGGACTCACGCCCAAAGGAAACAGCGTCACGATCATAAAAAAGAACAGCAAGGGATTAGCTAACTCGCCGCGATGGCGGAAAGCCAGCAGCAAGTCGCGTTTCATCATGGCGTTAAAGGCTTGGAGCATATTTAGTCTTGCAGTATTGATTCAATTTCAAAAGTTACCTGTAGGGGTGGCTTCAGCCGCCCACGGGCGAATGAATTCGCCCCTACAAAACTTAATGCTTGATATTGATGAAAAGGCTTTAATCAAATCATCCATCCGACAAATTCACTCTCACCACATCCCCGCGCACCTCCACCGCTTGGTGTGAAGTCAACACCGCCATGTTGCCACGTTGCAAATGATTTTCCAATAAATCGCGCACTAGGCTGACACCGGAGACATCCAAGGCGGTGAAGGGTTCGTCCATGATCCACAGCTTCGCCGGGCAGACCAACAACCGGGCCAAAGCGACCCGCTGCTTCTGCCCAGCCGACAGCGAACGTGCGGGCACGTCCTCCTTGCCTGCCAAGCCGGTCAACTCCAATGCACGGAAAACGGCAACTTCATCGAAAGGAATGCTGGCCAGAGCCAGTGCTATTTTTAAATTTTCCAGCGGGGACAAATCGGTCTTCACACCCAAGGTATGGCCCAAATAGGCCACTTGCGCAAAGTAAACCGCCCGCTGCTTGAGGATGTCTTCCCCGTCCCACAGCACTTGCCCTTCGCTGGAACGGCTCAACCCCGCCAAGATGCGCAACAGGCTGGTCTTGCCGCTGCCGTTGGCCCCTTCAACCTGCATCAGTTGGCCTTCATACAATGAAAAGTTGAGTCCTGAGAAAAGCAGATTGTCGCCCCGGATGCATTCCAGATCGACGACCGTCAGCAGAGGCTTGGTGTTGGTGGGTTTGGGCGAGGGCAACGTAAAAGTTCGACGATGGGGGTCAAATCCAAAATAGCGTGAGTGGGCTTTCCCCCACTTTTAACGCAACAGTTTTATGGCATGTATGGCTAATGATAACCCCTCAACGCCGATTTTGATAGAGGTGGCGGCATGAAGGCCGCGCCACAACAGCCCACAGCCAGTCCTGCGTAACATCAGTTGCTCAGAAGCATTCATACTGCAACCGTTCCATCAAATAACACAGGCAATCCTGGCGGATGATGCGCTCGTTGCTAGTCAGCATCGCGGGCATTACCGACTGGCGAGTCAGCAACTCACCCTCCCTCACTTCAAAGTAATTTGCCGCCACATCGCGGCCTTCATCATTAAAAGCCTGTAGCGGCATTCCGCCACCCGGCGCGACCCGGCCAAAGCTTGTCCCCGATCGAAGCTCGGTAAAGTTGAAATGATCGAGGTTGGGTTCAAAGACAATATCCGCCTCGTCCCGGCCAAAAGTGAAACGGGTGGTTTCCGGCACTTTGACAAGGGCGACGGTATGGTAAAGGTCGAGGTCATGGCGGGCCACGGGATGGACGGGGAAATGGTCAAGACGCAGCGCAGCTTCGACAAACGCGGCAGCATGGCTGTCAGAGGCGCTGGCCCCCGCCTTGCCGCATTCCACTGTCACCGATGGGCAAAGTTCGGCAAAGGCCATCGCTTGCACACCGACAGGGCGGACAAAATACACGGCAATACGCGAAAACAGCGTGGCAAGATGGAAAAAACGCTGATCCAAGCGGTTGATGCAGGCATAATGGGGATTGAGGCCAGTGTTGTTGTGAATATCAATACTGGCAAATACACGGCGGCGGCGCATTTCTTCGACCACTTCCGCCATCATGTGTTCTTCCGCCAATCCCTGCGCCTCGCAACCCGGCCAGACGCGGTTGTAATCCGGTTGGCCGTCCAACCGTCGCATACCCTCCCGCGCCGCCTGTACATTCCCGACGAACAGCGACAGGCATCTCGGCAAAGCTTTGCCACGGTGATGCCCGAGAACCTGCTGCATGGCTTTCAGGCCGGTGTCTTCGTTGCCGTGGAGCAGAATTGAAACGAACAACGGTTCGGCGCGACGGCCTGGCAGGTGGATCAGTGTCGGTCCGCCCAACAACCGATGCAGTTCGGTCGAGGGAGACTCGAAAAATCCGGCGGGCAATGCGTCAAGCAGGCTCAGCATTCAAATTTCCCATTGATGCACTGGCCTGCCAGCTTGCTGGTGTTCCAGATACGTTGCCGTCAGCCTTAAAAAATCGCGCCCGTGCCTGGCGACAAATGCCTTCTGCCAAGCCGCGCCGTTTTGACCGATCTCCACTCGCTCGCGGATGATCGTCAAGTACTTTTCACTTTCTTTGTCATCAATGCCGAGTTGCTTTAGACCGGATTGGGCCATTGGAATCAATTCGCCAAGCAACAAGTCGCGCATGCCGATCAGCCTGCCGTCCAGCCAACTGACCTTGGCCCCAAGCCCATGGCGGGCGGCTTGGTAGAAATTGGCGCGAGCATCGCTAAACGAAAGCAGGGCTTCCGGCGGACGGTCCAGCCCGGCAAGACTGCGCACCGCACCGAAATATAACGCGGCATTGGCGATCATATCGACAATGGAGGGCCCGGCAGGCATGACCCTGTGTTCAATGCGCAAGTGGGGACTGCCGTCCGCATCCTGCCCGACCAGCAGGCGATTCCAGCGCCAGATGGTCCCGTTGTGCATGCGCAGATGGCTGAATGTCGAGGCATCGTCACCCAAGTCAACGGGTAGCAAAACCGGGAAGCGCTTCTGGTTGTCGAGGAAGTTCTCCGCCGGGGTGTCTTTCAGGTAGCCGGAACCGAAGGTCACCCTGCTCTCGCCACACGTATCCACCGCTTGCTCAAACAGCGGAATGCGCGTTTCGTCCCACAATTGCTTTTCAAACAGGAAAGGCGCGTTGGCGGCGACTGCCACCATCGGCGCAGACAAAATCAGCGTGGCGTTGAAATAGCGGACAGCCGCCTCCGCCGGCACTTGCAAATGAACCTGGAAGGAGGTCGTCGCCGCTTCCAACATCACATCTTCATGCGTCAGGGCCAACCGCTCATCGCCTTCGATCTTCAATCGCAACGGCTGGCAAAGGCGGCGCTTCATGATTTCGGCGTTCAACGCGCGATAGCGGTTCATCGGGGAAATGTTGACCAATGACAAGTCGAAATCCCTGACCGTGGGCAGAATGCCGATCAGGATGAGCGAGCTTTCCAACTCGTCCGCCACTTGCAGGCAGTGCCGCCAAGTGTCGGTCAGTTCGCCCTGCATCAGCGAAAGCGAATTCCCCTTTAGTGCCAGGGGTGTGCCATTGAGTTCGACATTGAACTTGGACAACTCCGGCACCACCAAAGGGTTGCCCAATCTTCCCAAAAAAAGTTCGTTGTTGGCGACGGGGAAATACCCACGGTCAATCAACCAAGCTTCCAACTCGAAACCGCCGACATGGGCGACTGTGGAAAAACGGCCTACGCGCAGCCACTCTGCCAACAAGTCGGTTTCGTCGGCAAGGCGACGCTCGAACTGTGCAAAGTCTTCTGGCTTGAATTGGATGAGGTGTATTTCTTGTCCCATCGAAAGATTTTACCCCGCACCGTGATGAAAGGCATCGGCTTTTTTGCGGGGTAAAGAATAGCGAGGAGGATAAGCGGGCGGCAGTGAGTGATTCAGCGGGTTGGATCTTCGTTTTTCCCCGTATCCACGCTCCAACCCGGAACGCAAAAACGGATCTATCAAAATTCGGGTGGAGAGGGTTCTACGGCAATTTCATTGTTGTGCAGAAAACCATTCCAACAAGCTCAGTTGCGGTTCCGCTTTGCGGCATTCCAATGACACTCCAGAATAACCGCACTTAAATCGGCTGTCCCCGCAACGATGGCAGTCGAGGCTACCCATGTCCTTTACCGAAGCGGCACGCCATCCAAAGCCCTCGGTCCGGCAATAAGTTTTCGCAGATGCAATCGCCAAATCCCTGGCTTCGCCTTCCGCTTTTTCCCTGTCCAGGCATTTTGAAAGCGGCGCGTGGCGCACAACTCCATCATTGATCACCCGATGGGTGTCAGCGAAGGCTTGCAGCGGGACAAAGCAAGCGATTTGCACAACAACTAGACCTATTTTAAGTAATTCCATGGCAGACTCCGATTTGCTTCACCGAGCGACAATAGCCTTGGTCGCGGCCTGGCTGTCACAGAGATAAACCTTCCCATCAACCATACCGTTGAATGACCCAGTGGGTGTGTAGCGCTCCCAAACCACATCGCTGGCGCCAAGTTTTTCCGCTTGCCTTAAGGCCACCTGTTGCGCCGAGCCTTTCCAGTCGTTGTTCTTGCCGTATCCCGAATCGCCGCTGACCCAACTTATGAACCGGCAAGACTTCACCTCCGCATTAGCCACTTGCCGTGGCAATGCCTGCGCGGTGGTCACCGTGCAAAGCAAGGTGATGAAAACCAAAGCTGTGCTGAGTTTGAAAGCACGATTGAATGCGGCATCAGTGAAATGAGTCATGAGTGGTCTCCCCTAGGATATATTGGATCGGCAGTCTTGCACCATGTTCGAGCAATTGTGAACGACAGGCACGATTAAGATACATAGTTTCGTATCAATAGTAAATATCCAATAAAAAATATTTTTGCAGACTCTTGCAAACCAACCCCCTAATCGCTTATAAAGCATTAACTTAAAAGACTTTACGAACAACATGTCCAGCATTGTTTTCTTACCAAAATGCCCGGTTTTTTAAATATTCCAATCAATCATGCGCCACACACTGGCTCATTTATTCTACTTGGCGTGTGCTTTTGGTCGCTTTTTTTGCCCTTGACTGGTGCTGCCTGTGCCGAAGAAAGTACACCGGGCGGGCTTTTTGAAGCCCTGAGCGGAAAGAGTCCGAACGACTACCCCCTACTCAAAGATCATGGGCTAAACGTGGGCGGTTGGGCGACGGTGGGGTTCACTTACAACCCAGCCATCCCGTCTGATCGCAACAACACCCCAGTTTCGATGAATTTCAGGTCAAATGAATGGAACCTCCATCAATTGGATCTGTTTATTGAAAAACCCATGGACGCGGAAACCAAGGGTTGGGCGATTGGAGGTCGTTTCGATTTCATGTTCGGAACCGATACGCCTTACACACAGGCGAGGGGTGACTGGGACAGCCGACTGATCGGTGAGAATGTTTTCCGCTTCTACAAAATCGCCCTGCCCCAAGCCTATATCGACATCCGCACCCCTCTGGGTTCGGGGTTGACCGCCCGCATCGGCCATTTCTACTCGATACTCGGCTACGAATCCGTCCCTTCCCCGCCCAATTTTTTCTATTCCCACTCCTACAGCATGAAGTCCTCCCCTTTCACCCACACCGGCGTGTTGCTGTCCTACCCGCTTACCGGCGACTTCACGTTTTATTCCGGCGCAGTGACCGGCCCGGACAACTTTGACGACCAATTCGGGGCATGGAGCTTTCTCGGAGGATTCAACTGGAAGCTCAATGAGCAAGGCGCAAACTTCGCTGTCTCCGCATTGAGCGGGGATGTGAGTGAAACCGTCAATGACAACCTCACTTACTTGTCAGCCGTTTTGCAAATCCCCATCACGGAAAATCTGCGCTATGTGCTGCAACACGACAATGGCTGGCAGGCTCATGTGACTGACAATGGCGGCTTGGCTGGATGGTATTCCATCGTCCAATATTTGACGTGGCAATTTGAGGAGAAACTGGGGGTAGGCGGCAGGGCGGAATGGTTTCGGGACCAGAATGGCACCCGCTACGGAATTCCAGACACCGGATATTACGAGTTCACCCTGGGAATGAACTGGAAACCGTTCAAGTGGCTGGCCGTCCGCCCTGAAGTTCGCTACGACTGGGCTGACGGCCCTGGGAAGGTTTATGACAACGGCAAGGAAAACAGCCAATGGTTGTTAGGGACAGATTTTGTGGTGTTGTTTTAACGCTGGATCGCCTAGCGCAACCATTACCACCTTCGATAATAACCTCCCCGGTGAACCGGTGCGACCACGACTCGCCTGGGCGCAACCACTACCGCCCTACGCGGTGCGACTGGCCTACGCGCCACCACCGCGCCGTTGGGGCCGGCACAGCCCGCACGGTAGACGCCTCGCGCACAGACAACCGCCTGCGCATCCGTAACGGCAGTCAGCGCAAGAAATATAATGGCAAATGTCAGGAATTTAATTTTCATAGGGTTTCTCCCAATAACTTCAAAAAAAGGTAAAAAGACGGGTAACGCTCTGGATTCTTGCAAGTCAATTGTACGTGTATGATAGCGTTATTCAATCCCCCCAGCCGCAAATAAAAAATACTCAGATGACTGACCGATCCCTGCCGGACCTATCCCAACGCGCCCTGCCTGCCGTACTGGCGGCGCAATTCCTCTCCGCCTTGGCAGACAATGCTTTGCTGTTTGTAGCCATCGCCTTGGTGCAATCACAACACCGCCCGGACGAATGGGTGCCGTTGTTGCAAGAGTTCTTCGTGCTGGCCTTCGTCCTTCTGGCCCCTTTTGCAGGGCCATTTGCCGACGCCTTGCCCAAGGGGCGGGTGATGATACTGTCCAATGGGCTTAAATTATTGGGTGCCGGGGCGATGCTATCCGGGGTCCATCCGCTGTTGGCCTATGGCATGGTCGGCGCGGGCGCGGCAGCCTATTCGCCAGCCAAATACGGCATCCTGTCCGAATTGGTGGTGGCGGAAAAGCTGGTGAAAGCCAATAGCATGATGGAAGGCTCGACCATTGTTGCGATCCTATTGGGGGTGGGGTCCGGCGGTTGGCTGGCGGATCGCTCCATTGCCATAGGATTATGGAGCGTTGTGGCTTGTTATTTCGCCGCCATGCTGGCAAATTTATTGATCCCGAAGCTGCCCGCCGTCCATCCCGGAGTGGCTTTCCGTCCTTGGGCAATGATCGTGGATTTTTTCCATACCACTTGGGGCTTGGCGAAGGATCGCGATGTGCGCTTTTCGCTCGCCTGCACTAGCCTGTTTTGGGGCAGCGGCGCGACCTTGCGGCTGTTGCTGGTCGCCTGGGTCCCCGTGGCATTGGGTATATTGGACACCTCCACGCCGGCCAATCTTAACGGCGCGGTGGCCGTCGGCATCGCTTTGGGCGCGGGGTTGGCATCCGTCTGGATCAAGCTGGAAACGGTGAACCGATCATTGATTCCCGGTCTGTTGTTGGGTCCGGTGATCATGCTGCTAACCCAAGTCAAAGGGTTGGCCGAAGCCAGTGTTTTATTGGCAGTGGTTGGCCTGTGCGGGGGCTTGTTCGTCGTGCCGTTGAACGCTTTGCTGCAAGATCGCGGGCACGAAACCGTGGGCGCAGGCCACGCAGTGGCGGTCCAAAACCTGTTCGAAAACCTTGCCATGCTGGGCATGATCGGGCTTTACACCCTTTCCATCAAATTGGGGATGAATGCCATAAATGTCGGTCTGGCCTTTGGGGGGCTAGTGCTGGTCGGTTTGATCCCGATTGCAGTGGCGAGGCTATGGCATAAAGCAGCGTAGCGCCCATTACTGGGGGGAATACGGTAATCCTGCATCGAAACGCGACTGCCAGTGCCGCAGATGAAGCCCGGCCAATGGCGGATCGTTCCACTTCGATTCGCGATTGTGGATCGGGAATGGCTTCAGTGGTCGTGCAGGAAACCAAGCCGGGCAAAAGACAGGCGGCAAACAACCCCTTGATAAAATGAAATACGGTTCTTGACATGCTAAGACAGCTCAGGACATTTGCGAGAATGGCTTAACCCGTGGGGTGGCCTTCAGGACACCAAAGCGCACTGAAGGGCAGGGGCTATTATTTACTGATGTTACGCAGCATTTGTGCAGGAGCGTCAAAGCTTGCTTTGACACTGGGGCTGGAGTGGCAAAGCTTGCTTTGCCTGTCAAAGCAAGCTTTGACGCTCCATCGTTATCCGGCTTAAATGCTCGTGCGTAACATCAGTTATTTATCAAAAATCGCCTTAGCGATGATCCCCCAGCGAGGCCGGTGCGGCACGATCCCTCGCCCAACTGCGGATGTGGTCGACTTGTTCTTTCATCGTCCTCGACAGCGGCACGATGTTGCCCGCCGTGCGCAGCAAATCCTCCAAAGTCATTTCCCGGTTCTCCAGCTTGGCGCGGGTGACGGCGGAAACGACGCATTGCTCGCACTCTGCACCTGTCCAACCCTTAGTCAATTTAGTCATCCGCTCGACACCAAAGCCAGTCGGGTCAATGCCGCGCCGCTTCAAATGAATGTTCAAGATTTCGATGCGCTCCTCGTCCATGGGTATATCGACGAAAAACACTTCGTCGAAACGGCCTTTGCGGATCATTTCCGCCGGTAGCAAGTCAATGCGGTTGGCGGTTGCCGCCACGAACAAGCCCCTCACCTTTTCTTGCATCCAAGTCAGGAAAAACGCAAAAATGCGCCCTTGCTCACCGGAGGATTCGGCGGAGGTGATGCCCATTTCGATTTCGTCAAACCAAACCACCGCCGGGGCAATCGCTTCCATCGTGCGGCAGGCGCGGGCAAATGCCCATTCCGGGTTGCCGTGCCTCCCTGAGAATATCTCGGTCATGTCGATGCGGTAGAGCGGCAACTCGAAGCAGGAGGCGACGGCTTTGACGGAGAGGCTTTTCCCGCAACCGGACACCCCCATCACCAGCACCCCTTTAGGCACCAACTCGGCACCGATGCTGTCGCGCATCAAAAACAATTGGCGCCGTTCCAGCAGCCATTTCTTCATCACCTCCAACCCGCCGACGGTTTCGATCTTTGCGCCGTCGGCAATATATTGGATGGTCCCGGAGCGATTGACCAGCAAACGCTTTTCTTCGAACAAAACAGGCAGCGAATCCATGCCGAGATGACCGGTTCCGGCGACGGCGCGATGGATCGCAAAGCCCGCCTCGTCGAGGGTCAGGCCTTGCAAAGCGCGGGTCATGTGGATTAAGGTCTCTTCGCTGGTGTCGACCGTCCCGCCCTTGGCAACAATGGCCGTCGCCTGCTCTTCCAAAAACGTCTTGATTTCATTGAAATCGGGGATGTTCAGTTCGATGTAAACGATATTGCGGCTGATTTCCTCGGGGATGAAACGGATGGGCGAGGAAATCACGACGAACTTGCTTTGGCCGAAGCACAGTTCATAAAGGTCGCGTATGCGCCGGACGACCACCGCCTCATGCAAAGCATCGTGGAAATCCTTCATATGGAAAATGGCCGGGCCTTGATAATTGGCGATAAAGTCCAGCGCGGCGCGGGGGTTGGTCGTATCATGTTCCGACTTGATGCCATTGGGGTCGATCAAGCCATCCGTCAAACTCCACGACCAATAAGGGAGTGGCGCGGCAAAAAAGTTTTGCGCCCCCTCGCGCAGCAACCTTGAGACACGCTGCTCTTCGGCAGTCATGATGTACAGGATGGGGCGGCCAGAGGCAAGCAAATCCTTTAACAGTTTGCTTGACTTGCTTTCTAAATTCATGGACGGGGAAGCTTGCGTTGCCATTGGCTTTACTCGCGGGGTTGGAGGGTTCAGGCTCAATCTACGGGGTGATTGGCAGTGAGGTTTGCACTGGGGGGGTATTATAACAAGTCACAGGCGCGAGGGTGGGGAAAGGCAGCGCCGCCAGCAATTCTGATTTTGGCAAAAGCCGTCGGGTTAGTGGCAAGAGAGGGAATCCTGCCCCCAGGGTACGTTGCGCGTAGCTTTCCAAGGGACAACGGTACGCAAAGCGTGTGTGCGCACCATAACCCGGAAACATGGCAGCTTGGCTGGTTACGGTGCGCGTCAGGGTCAAGTCGAACGGCAAGATTGCTGAATGCGCACCTAACCCGCCCTACAATACTCACGTTAAAATGGCTTTCGCTCCAATTTTTTTGCGCCGGCCAGCAGCCCAAGCCCGAGCAGGAGGCAAGCCAAGGTATCCGGTTCCGGGACATTCTGCTGAAGTGTGAAATTGGCCTCGGTCAGTGCAACGGGCGGGTCCACCGGTAGCCCGCCTTCGGCGGAGAAAAAGCCTAAGTCCCCAGGCCCAAAACCCGAGGTGAACAGGATGGTGTTCGCACCCTGTGTTCCGGTGTAGTCGAAACCGACATAAAGCGTCCCAGTGCCGGGGTCATACACCCATGCCTTCGGGTCTCCAGGCGTACTCTCGGCCAAGGTGTAAGTCTGGCTGTTGAAGGTGAACGAAAAGCTGGTCAACGGCGCACTCGAATAGCCGCCACTCGGTGAGGACAGGGCCGTGCCGTCAAATTTAAGCGTACCTGTCCCAATGCCGGGTACGCTGATGTTAATCGTTTGATTGCCCAAACTGGGGTTGATCGGGATGGGAGCCGCGTGAGCAGTACCGACAAACGCCAAACTTGCCAATGCAAAGGCGCGGGCTGCGGGTGAAAATGCAAAGTTCATAGAATCGGTTCCTTAAATCAGTAGAGCAGATTGTAAGTTTGGCACAAGGTGGCAGCGTTGACCCCGTTACCCTTGACGAGCGCGTAGTTCACGGGCGTGTATACACTACCCGCACTGCCGTCCCGGTCAAACTTGAGATAAGCTCCGCCGGTGGTGTCCGTGCAACTGAAATATCCTCCAG
Source organism: uncultured Methylococcaceae bacterium (assembly GCA_903857165.1). GTDB lineage: Bacteria > Pseudomonadota > Gammaproteobacteria > Methylococcales > Methylococcaceae > Methylumidiphilus. The sequence continues at coordinate 32,024 of CAIODU010000389.1, forward strand.
TTAAAGGATTGGCACCCGGATGACCGGCGGCTTGCAGAACCTTGCGCACGTCTAGCCAATCTTCGCCTGGCACGAAGTCGGTGACGACATCGGCATCAATGACGTAGCTCCATATCACCGTATCCCGGCCTGCTCCCAAGGTCATGACTTGTTTGCCGGAAGCCGAAATCACCACGTCGTCGCCACTCCCGGCATTGACGAAGGAATTGGCGGTTTTGGCGGTGAGGATGTCCGAGGTGGCTCCCCCGCTCAGGGTGGTGGCGCTGGTTTGCGGTACTGCATGGTATTCCAGTGCGCCGATTTCCACGAGGGTGTCTTGGATGCGCGGCTGGTTGCCAAGGTCGGTTGCTTGTGTGACGAGGGTATTGTCGCCAACATTGAGGGCGGCCGAGGTGCTGGCGGCAAGGCTGACACTGCCTCGTTCCGGGTCCAGCAGCATCGGGTTCGCATCCAAATTGCCCCCATTGTCCGTGCCAAAGCTTGCGTTCCAACTCGTGCTACCGCCTGAGCCTTGCACGATGCTGTTAGTCACCGTCGCGGAAGCACCGCCGGTCAGGCTGAGTTCGCCGCCGGTGTCGCCCCATAGGATGGTGTTATACAGCCCTAAACTGCCTGAGTCAGACTTGACTGCCCCGCCCGTATTGCCACTCACGGTAGTATTAACCAAAGTCATTGCACCGACAGTATTCGCCAATGCGCCGCCACTGTCCGCGGTGTTGCCGGTGAATGCCGCGTTGACGAATGTCGGGTTGCCGCTGGTTGACAGGAAGCCCGCGCCGCTGTCGCTTGCGCGGTTGCCGATGAAATAGGCGTGGCTCACGCTCTGCGACCCGCCCTGGTTCAGCCAGCCGCCGCCGCTGGACTCGTCGCCGCTGGCATCGCCGCCGGTGACGAAGAAGCCGTCAATCAACGTGTCCGAATCCACGACATACGTTTTAACTACGTGCTGGCTGTTGTCGCCTTGGATGTCCGAGGCATTTTCAGCCATGTTATTACTGTCGGTATTGGTGTCATCCTGATGGATGTCGCCGCTCAGGATGGTTCGGTTGACCCAGCTATTGCGTTGCGAGGCTGAGGTCTCGTTACCGGCAAAGCCGCCGAGCAGTTGCAGCTTGGGCGGCACGACGAAGCTGACCAGCGGTTCGTTGCTGTCGCCAGTCAGACTGACATCCGGGTAGTAGACACCCATAGCCACCCAGGTCTCGCCGCCGCCGGCGTGACCGTAGACCAGCGCGTCTTGCAAGGTGTTGAACGCGGTGCCCCAACTGGTTCCGATGCCGTTTGCCCCCGCCGACGAGTTGACGTAATAGACCGGGCAGACATCGCCGCGCCCATCGTTGTTGGTGTCCGTTTGTCCGGGGTTGGCGACCGTCGGGCAGTTGTCCGTCGTGTCGGCGATGCCGTCACCGTCGCGGTCGAAGGCAAAGCTTGCCGCGACAGTGCAATTGCCGGTGATGGCACTGGTTGTGTAGGTGGCGCCGGTCAAGCTACCGCCGCAAGTGCCGCCGACGCTGGCGACGTAGCCGGAGTTCGCGTTGACGGTGAATGTCGAGGTCGCGTTATAGTTCACCGACTGTGCTGTGTTCGGGCTGATGCTGCCGTTCGCCCACGCGCTGGGTGTCACCGTGTAGCTGATGGCGGTGAAACTGGCAGTGACCGCACAATTGCCGGTGATCGCCCCTGTGGTGTAGGTGTTGCCCGACAAGCTGCCGCCGCACCCGGTGACGCTGGCAATGGTGTAGCCGGTGTTGGCGGAAACGGTGAATTGCGTCGTCCCGCCCGATGCCACGGTTTGCGCGGTGTTTGGGTTGATGCTGCCGCCCGTTCCGGCACTGGGAGTCACGGTATAATTGGTGACAGCCGTACCCGTGCCTTGAATCAGGAAGGTGTAAGGGGTTTGGGTGGTATCGCCGTTGGCGATGCTCACCGTACAGGTATCCGTGCCGGCATTGGTCGGGTTGTATTGTGCGACGAATGGAGTCGCGCTGCTTGCCGCTACGCTGTTGCCGGGCTGCGTGGTGACACTGAATTCGCCGCAACCCGCCCCATTCAAGCTGATCGGCGTGGTGACCGACAAGGCCGCAGTGCCGACGTTCCGCACGGAGAAGGTTTTACTGACCGGAGAGCCGGCCGGGGTGCTGCCAAAATCGGTATTGTCGGTAGTGCTAGGCGTGGTGTCGCCATTGGCGATGGACACCCCGTTGCCCTGCACGTCAAGTACCGGCGCACAAGCCGCGACCAGCGCACTCTGGCTGGCGTTGTAGACATTGACGTTGTCGGTGTTGGTTGAACCGGCGTTGCCCGCGCTGCTGCCGGTGAAGGTCACGCCGCAAGAGGCCGCGTTCACCGTGGCACTGCAATTAGTTGCATCTTCCGTTGAGGTACAAATAAAAATAGCGCCGCCCTTGGCTTGACCGTTGTTAACGAAACTGACGCCGCGAGTCGCGCTGCTGCTGGCGAAACTGACGTTGTGGAAGGTCAAAGCCCCGGCCTTGGCAAACACTGCCCCGCCGGCACCTAAGCCGCCGCCGCCGCTGCCATTGACTTTAACCCCGTTCGAACCGCCGGCCCCGCCGCCCCAGCCGCCAGCCCCGCCGGCACTCTTGTAACCGCCGCCGCCGCCGCCGCCGCCAAAGCCACCCGAAGCACCGGGTCCGCCACCATCATAGCCGGAACCGCCGCCGCCGCCGCCGAAGCCGCCCTTGCCGCCGCCAGTGCTGTCCGGGTTGCTCCCACTGCCGCCGCCGCCGCCGCCGAAGCCGCCGGCAGCACCGGCAACGCCTTGGCTTCCACCCGCACCCCCGCTGCCGCCCGCTGTGATAACACTGCCGTTCTCTCCGGGGTTCAAGCCGCCGCCGCCACCGGCGCTGTCACCCGAACCGCCGCCGCCGTTGCCGCCCATGCCGCCGCCGCCGCCGCCCCGCGATCCGCCCGGCGATCCGCCATTGCCGCCGGTCGCCGAGTTGCCGCTGAAGGCCACGCTGCTCAGGCTGACTGTGCCGCCATTGACAAACACGCCGCCGCCCAACCCGGCGCCGCCGGCCCCGCCGCCGGCCACAGTACCGGTGCCACCGCCGCCTTGGGCCTTGCCGCCGGAAATGGTGAGGTTGGCAAAGCTGACCGCGCCGCTATCGACCCAGAACACCCGGTAAGCATTGTTGCCGCTGACGGTGTTGTTATTGCCGGTGAAGCTCAAGTTCTTGTTGATGGCGGGCAGCGGGGACGCGAGCGTGATGTTGGCCGTGATATTGATGGTGTCACCCGCAGCCGTGCTGGAGATGCAAGACCGCAAGCTGGCATCATTGGTGGCGGTGCAAGTCGCCGCATACAGCGGTTGAGCCGAAAAGGCCAAGGCGGTGGACACCGCCAGCCTTATCGCATACGGGGTTCTGGATCGGGTTGCAGGATTGGGCGAGGAGGATGCGCCGGGGTGTAGGCGAATGATTTTCATCGGGATATTCTCTTGTTATTTTGGCGGAATATTCCCATCTTATTAGTTATGGCGAGGATAATTCCACAGGGAGTCACGTTAAAAAAAAACCAAAGACATTTTATACTCATCATTAAGTAAGGTGATTTCCAATAATGAACCCACCAAAAGAATCGTCCACGAAAAACACGAAAAGCACGAACAAGACATGCTTTTGTTCGTGGTTTTCGTGCCTTTCGTGGACTCTATTTTTTGCCTTCGGATCAGATTCTTGTTG
>CAIODU010000390.1 GCA_903857165.1 uncultured Methylococcaceae bacterium
GGTCATCCGCCAAGGCGACCCCTGCACGATGAACAGCGGCAACTGCCCCGGCATTTACACCACCACGCAAACGCCGAGCGCCATGACGGGGGCGGGTTCGACCAGCGATCCTAGCGACATGAACCCGCCTATTGAGCCTGAAACGGAAGAAGAGAAAGGTTTTCTTGATACATTTAAGGACTATATTTCAACGGCTGGGCAATACTACAAGGACAATATATCCGGGCCATTGCATGAGTTTTCTGGCGATGCCATGGATAAGGGTGCCAAGATTAGCCTAGCGGGTGGCGGCATCATGGCGACTGGTTTAGGCGTTGGCGCAATGGGAGTTGGTATGCCTGTTACCGCGCCTGTTGCCGTGCCTGTTGCCGCCGGGATGGAAATCGTTGGAGGGGCGGCCTATACAGTTGGCAGGGGCGTGGGGTTAGTGGGCTTGGTTACGGATTTTATCGCTACCGGACTTGATGCCACCGCCGATTTTGTCACCGAGGGCAAATTGCCGGAATTACAACCAATTGCGCTAGGTTTGGGAGAAAGAATCGTAGAAAATAAGTTTGAAAAGCTGACAGGAAGAGTGGTCGATAAGCTTATTGATTATGTGCCAAAGTCAATTAAAGACAAGATTAAAGGTTTTATTCCTAGCGATAAAAAAAGCGATAAAACCCCCGACAAAAAGCCAGAAACAAACAAACCACCGGGCGGAGTTAAGATAATCCCGAGCAAGCCGGTCCAATGTTTTAAAATTGGTGACAGCTTGAAGAAAAATTGGAAGGGTACACAAGAAGAGCTTGAAAAAGAGTTTGACCGTCAGCTTGAGGGACAAGCAAAAGGACTCAGCGATATGTCAGTGGCGGATTATCTTGAAGGCCGCAAGAACATCAAGGAAATTGGTCGTGGCAGTTCATCTGAACAAGCTAAAGCAAGAATGCAGTTAGAGTCCAGCTTGCAGAAGACATTTACTCAAGAATTGAAAGATAAAGGTATTCTTGGACAGGAAGCGGAAAACCAAGCCAAACAATTGGCTAAAGACCGGATGAGGACACTTGCTGCATTGCACAATCCTGACATGATAGCCGGTGGTAAAAATGAGATTCATGATTTTGGAAACCCCAATGTAAACAAATCGCTCGGTTCACAATGGAAAGACAAAGACCGTCTTGCACAACTGGATGAGCAGGCGAAAGCAATACCCGAATCTGAACGTAAAAACACCAAAATTAAAACCGAACTTAACCGATGTAAATGAGGAAAATAATGGATAATCTTTTTGACGATTTTTATAACTATGCGGGCTTTGGCCCTGCCATTCAAAGCCGTAAAGCTCCACCAGAAAGTATCGCTAAATATCATGGCAAGCTACCCGATAAATTACTTGAATACTGGCAGGAATTTGGTTGGTGTGGTTGGGCTAAAGGCTTGTTTTGGATGGTAAACCCTGAAGAATGGGAAGTGGTAATGGAGGCTTGGATTGGCGATACCGACTTGGCAAAGTTGGATGACTATCATGTGTTTGCCCGAAGCGCATTCGGCGAATTGTATTTGTGGGGCAAAAAATCGGGACAGAGCCTGCGCATTAATCCGACAGATGGCTGGATATTTCCCAACGATGAAACCGAGGAAATTGAAAAACGGGGTGAAAACCGCCAGTTGCAATTATGCTTTTCCTCTTTTACCCGTGACCACATTGACATGAAAGATGCCAATGACAAATTGTTATTCGAGCGTTCCCTAAACAAGCTAGGCCCACTGGATCACGATACCGTCTACGGGTTTGAGCCTGCACTTGCCCTAGGCGGGCCATGTCGATTAGAAAACTTGAAAAAGCTTAATGCCTTCGTACATTTGGAGATTTTAGCCGGGTTGTGTGAGCGTCGGGTAATGGGCGATATTTGGAAAGCGGTTAAAGAGGCGGGGTTGCGTTAAAGCAACTTATGAACCCGTAAGGCGCCAGCAGGGGAGACTGTGAAAGAATTCGATTTTAGTCCGTCTCAATAAGCACGAATCAATGGCTTGAAAACGGAAAATTCGTATTTGGCAATCCTTCACAGTCTCAGGAGCTTGGGAACCAGCCAACTGCATTTATCCTCGGAACCCGACCAGACGCCCAAGGCCAAATCGGCAGCCATGTCAACCCGGAAGGCAACAGCCAGCATTGGCAATACAATGCCCGCGGGCAAGTCCTGACCCACACCGATGCCAGCGGGAAAATCACTCAGGCGCAATACAATCCCCGCCAACAACTGAGTGCGTTAACCAAAGGTACAACCCAACATCAGTTCATCTGGGATGCAGGCGGAAGGCTACAGGCAGAAAAGCAGCCTGATGGCGTAGTAAAACATCTGCATTACAACGCCCAAGCAGCAATTCTCATTTTGGCGATTATCCGTTAAAGTAGCCACATTACCCACACTTGAATCCCACTAATGAGCGCACCTTTTGGCCCCTTGGCCCTGACCCTTGACGACATCACCCGGCAGATTCGCGGGACTTTCGAGAC
>CAIODU010000391.1 GCA_903857165.1 uncultured Methylococcaceae bacterium
AAATGAGAGCCGCTATCGATAACGCGCCGCAACTGAGAGTCCTGCCCACAAGTCACCCGGAAAAAGACGAAAAGCGCAGAAAAAACCGTCAGGGGATAGTGCCTGTTTTTTAAAAAAACGGGGTTTTCTGTCTGGCACTACCTAGTCCCGGTTGGTTTTGGGCATGGCCCAAGGTGGCCGTCAGGGCTAGGACAATCTGCAAAGCGGCGTGTTGGGTCAATCCATGAATCTGGCACAACCGCCGCACAGATTTTCGACGGCTGGAGCCACCCGAATGGTTTCGCAACAACTCCACCACACCCGCCTCGTGCGCCGTTTCCATCAGCCACGCTTCCTGTTTGTGTTGACCGTCCAGCAGCCGGCCTATCAACGGGCCGCGTTCCAGCAACACGCCCGAGCCGTGCTTGTTAACCAAATCTTGCAGAATTTGGGTTAGGTCTGGCTTGGTCATGTGGAGTCTTTTTATTCCTCAATGATGAAAAATGAAGGGGGTTCTTTTGCCGTTTGGGAACGCCAAGCCCCGGCTTGGCGAGCGGCTTGCTTATGCCAAGCGGGTACTTGGCGTTCCATGCCTTAACCTTGTCGATGGCTGCAACCCCTCTAGGATCGTTCGGTTTCCGATTTTAACCAGTGGTGTTGCTACGCTCAACCACTTGCTAATGGCTGGCGAGCTTGCAGGTTGCAAAGCTGTTTCGGTACAGTCAAGTTCCTCTCCCGCTAACGCAAATTTGGCAACGGTTCCCTCCGCAACCCGGAAATGGATTCATGAATTGTGATAGGGTGGCACATTCATGCCGACTCGGCTTTTTTCTCCCCACAGAATGGTTCGTGCCGCCCGAATTTGAATCCTACCAAGCCACTTCATCGGGTTTTTCCGATCCTAAATAGGTCTGTTGTTATCCACCCCGGCAGGCATATTCCCACTCCGCATCTATGTCTGGGGGAACGACCTTTGTTTGACTATTTAGAAATGGTAAACCGATAAGGCACGATCACCCACGAATCAACCGGTTTGTCGCCTCTGAGGGCTGGGGTAGCATGGGCATCTTTGATCATTTCCACCGCCGCTTCATCTAATATGTCATGGCCTGAGCTGCCGGTCATGATAACTTCTCCGATTTCGCCATTGCTACTGATATGGACTTTCAGGGTCACCGTGCCTTCCCATCCACTTTCCATGGCCAGACGGGGATACCTTCTTCTAAAACCATTCATCCCGGCGGGATGATAACCTGTGTCTTCTCCATTGCCAGCCTGGGATTTTAGGATTCGTCGATCTTCCCCGTCTTCCTTGGCACGAGGGGTCGGTGGGACTTCATGACGGGTCTCATGACGCGACTCTCCGGGTACTTCCCCAACTGGTCCTGGAGGAGGTGATTTAGCCTGTAATGCCTTGCTCTTGTTACCTGCATCGTTGGTGGCTTGTTCAATCTGCGGTTGCAATGCTTCATTAATCTGTCGTTGCAATGTTTTTTGCTGCTGTTCGGCGACTTGTAAGTCTTGTTGAAATTGTAGGGCGGTGGGAGTATCGTCTAACCGCGCCATGAGCCAGCCCGCCACAAGGCCAAGCAAAGCCAGCACTAACAAGGCCATCGCCAAGCGGGACGCCACCTTGCCTAAGCGGGCGGTGAACAACAGCGGCAAACGAGGCAGCGTGAAACGGATGCGCGGAGCCAATGGCGGCGGGGGTTTGTAGTTTAACGCCGCGCACAAGGCACGAACGGTTTCCTCCGCCGCGTCGGATGACAGGGCGAATTCGCCGGTCAGGATGTTATAGGCTTGCCGTTGAATGGCTTCTTCGCCGCTACGCAGCAAACGCTCGACCACGCCGGCCCGGTAGGCAGCTTTCATCAGTAACCGCTCGCGCTCCGGCCATTTTCCAGTTTCCATCAACGCAAACAAAGCCCTCTGGTCGCGCAGCAGCTTAGGTCCGTGTTGTTTCAGCAGACCGCTAAGGCGGGTGGCGAAGCTCATGAGGATGTGTCAAAATAATGACGCTTAATTATATCGTAGGGTGTGATTCATCGCGCCAAAGGCCGGCGAATCCATCAGGCCGGATAAATCCGGCCCCACGCGAATCTGGCCCTACGCCTTCCTTACTTTGACAATCCTCGGCCCAATATGCAATTCCACGCCTTCCATCAAGGCGCGGGCCTTGCCGGGTTCGAGTTCGAGTAAACTGCCATCTGGGACGCGGTATCCCCAAGTGTGGGCGGATTGGTTACGTAGAATGACATGGCCCGGCTGCTTGGGGTGCGGCTCCACGGTCGCCTCGACTTCGGTGGAGGCAGCATTGAAACGCGCCACGTCCAGATGATGCTTGCGTAGACTCGCACCGGGATAGGCCAATTGAACGCTATTGCCATTGTAGGTGTGGCTCACCTCCAAGCATAGCCCCAATGTCATCGTCTTACCGCATTTCCAACAGGTCAAGGGCTTGGACAAACCGTCCCACACATTCACCGCACCACAGCCACATTGCGGAGAGTTGGCTTCCATTTCTATGAACACTCTGCGCCAGTCGTTCAGTCGTTTGCGCCTAGATGGAACATGTACCGCATCGACAAAGGTTTCGGTGAATAGGGCTTGCAACTTTGGTTGGCAGAGCCGTTGCCAACGGGTCACATGCAGTTTAAGTTCCGGCACACCATGGGCGGTATTGGCCTGATTGGTGGGGTGAAACACAAACAAGGGTTCGCTGGCGAAGTGTTTTTTCTTGGCGGGGATGTCCCATGAATAGAGTTTCATGGTCTCCTTGCCTTCCATCGGATGCTCCCACATCCACAAGTAATACAGCAGTACCGCCACCGAATAGAGATCGGTTTCGGCATTGGGCATGGAACGCCCTAAAGAAACTTCCGGGGCCATGAATTCCCAGACTCCCCGGATTTGTACGTTTGAATTGTTGACCACGACATTGTCGTTGTCGCAGATGACAATCTCACCTTGAACCGGGTCCAACATGATATTGCCTTGGTTGATGTCACAATAGGCCAAACCTGAAGCATGGATGATTTCCAATGCGGCAGCCAGACGATGACCGATGCGGCAAAGTAGGGGCAGCTTGGGTTGCTTGGTGCGACCACTGCAAATTTGGTTGAAGGTATAGAACTTGCCTGTGTCTATCAAGGGCATCAAATAACCGAAGCCATTGGAACCGGCAAATGACAAGCATTCGATAGGCCAGATGAAATGAATGCCGGGGTCGTCGATGGGCGGTGCGCCCCTATGCACCAATTCTTCAATCTGGCGTAGTTGTTGGTCACGCCTTTCGGAAGGTTTGCACCACTTGGCGGCATACTTTTCCCCCTTGGCCTTCTCTTTGACGAGGTAAACCGTGCCTTCCCCGCCGCTGCCTAGTTCTTTTTCAATGTCGTAGCGTTTGCCGGAATCCCGTCCGGTGAAATACTCAGTCATGGGGTTCTCCTCTTGCAGAAACTGCGTTTTGCTGGATGTCGGCGGACGGTTCCGGGCTTGATGTTGAAGGGGTTGAAGACGGTGGAAAATAAAACACCGTGGCGATGTCGTCGCCTACCCCCTGTTCAGTCAAGCGGGACAGGAAATCTTCGAGTTTATCCTCCAGCCAGCCCAAACCTTTGTTTTCGGTGTCGCGCTGCAAAGACAACAAAGTATGCAATGGGTTCGCCAGTGAGTCGGCAAAACCATCGGTGGCGGCCACAATCATGTGGGTCTCTGCCAAAGGCAGCATCTTGTATTTCCATTTATAGATCGCATCGGCGGAAGCCAAGCTGTCCGTGGTCAAACCTAAACCTTCCGCTTTTTCCCCGGTCAACAAATCCAAGGCGTTTGTCGCTCCGACTTCTTCACGCACGAGGAAGACTGTGCTATCACCGATGGAACCGGCAAACACCTGTTCGTGAAATATTAAGGCCAAGGCGACGGTGGTTCCGTAAGCTTTGAACAAGTCAGTGCCTTGGCTGGCAGGTTCCAACGGATAAGCGTCCAGATGTTCGGTGACATTACGCTCCCAGCTTTGGTACAACTGCCGGATAAAGCGCTGACTGAATTCATTACGCGCATTAATTAACCAATCGTCAGGTTGGTTTTCCAAGCAATTTACCGCGAACAGCATCCAACGGGCTGCGGCTTCGGCGGCGGCGCGGACGGCAAAATGAGCACCCAATTCGCTACGGGTATAACTCGCCGCGCCATGCCCATCCGCTACAGCTAGTAGCGCATAAGGATGGCCTTTAAAATACCGAACACTTGCCAAGCTGGCATCTTGGCAAGGCAGGTTTTTATCCACATGATTTGCGCCCCGGACGCAACCAGTGAGCAATGTGCCGCTTTCTCCCCCTGCAATTCGTGTCCAATCACCTGTCATGGTAGTACCTCAAAACACATCGTTTGGGTCTAAACCACCCAAATTGCCGGACCCCGGCCCGGTGACGGATTGCACTGATTTTGCGTCGATTTGCACCGGCACGGGGTTGTTATCTTGCAAATTCGATTTTGAGGAGGCCGAGGCCGAAGCGGCTTGGGTGCTAACGACTTTGATATGTTCCACCAAGCGGCCCACATCGGGGGCGGGCAAAGTTTCCAAATGTGCTTCTTTGCGCAGATAAGGCGAGATGAATTGATCCAATTGGGCTTTGTTATAGCTTCCATCCGGGCCTATGCCAATGGCAATACGCACCGCCTTGACTCCCCAAGGCAGTTTATCTAAAGCATCGATGGCTTGGTTGTAGCGGCTTTCCGGGTCGGTGCAATAACCGTCGGATAATAGGATGACCACGGGCGGCACATTGCGACGGCCTATTTTGTCCAAGGCCAATTCACCAACCAGTAATTCGATGGCTTGGGCAGTGGAAGTGCTGCCGCCCCGAGCATCCATGTCCTTCCAGTTGAATTGTTTGATAGGAACGGGGGTGGGACCGACATGCCAACCCGCTTTGTCGCCGAATTTGATGGCTCGCATTAAGATGTTGACGCGCTCGCCGTCTTCAATTTTGCGGATGTCCGGCAAAACGCTTTTAATGGCATGGTTGACCGCTTGGATTTTCTGCCCAGACATGGAGGCGGATTCATCCACGACCCAGATAAAATGTAAGGTGCGGCGAACAGTTTCGCCTACGATGCCGTCGTCGTCAATTTGGATGTTGGCTGACATTAGAAGCTCCCCTTTTTGATTATTCGATAGGATGGATAGACACAAATTTCTTATGTTTAAGCGTATGCTATCAAATTTCCTAAAGGCGATGGGAGTAACTTAATGACGCCGGTTTAGTCTCAACTTTTTGGTGGTAAGATAGACAACCATACCGAAAAGTTCCGGCCAAAAAAAGGCCCCCCGTCCGGGTTGGGCGGGGGGCCTTTGGTTTGGGAGCCTGGCAGTGCCCTACTTTCGCATGGGGGTCCACACTATCATCGGCGCAGGGCGGTTTCACTTCCGAGGTCGGGATGGGATCGGGTGGTTCCCGCCCGCCATGGCCGCCAGGCAATTCGTCGGGGCCG
>CAIODU010000392.1 GCA_903857165.1 uncultured Methylococcaceae bacterium
GTCTCGAAAGTCCCGCGAATCTGCCGGGTGATGTCGTCAAGGGTCAGGGCCAAGGGGCCAAAAGGTGCGCTCATTAGTGGGATTCAAGTGTGGGTAATGTGGCTACTTTAACGGATAATCGCCAAAATGAGAATTGCTGACTCCTTTTTGAGATGATTGACGGCTTTGATTAAACGTTCGACTTTATCTTCCTCGTCATGACCGCCAAGCTCAAGGCAATCGGCGATATTGGCATAGTGCCATTTCGCGCTCGGGTAATGGTATTGCGGGAAGATGGCCTGTTTAAACGGCGCATCAGTGGCGTTATACCGAATGACATGGTCAATCAACAAGGCGTTGGCCAAGCCATGCGGCACATGGAAGTTTGCGCCCAGCTTGTGAGCCATGGAATTGCAAATGCCCAAAAACGCATTGGCAAATGCCATACCGGCAATAGTGGCCGCATAATGGACTTTCTATCTCGCCTTGGGATCGTTTGCACCATTATGATAGGCAGAGGGCAAGTATTTAAAGAGCAAGCGGATTGCTTCCAAGGCCAAGCCGTTGGTGAACTCGGTCGCACACACCGAGACATACGCCTCCATGGCGTGAGTCAGCGCATCAATGCCACCATAAGCAGTAAGCCGCTTAGGGATGTTCATCGCCAACTCGGCGTCCACAATCGCAATGTTCGGCGTCAATGAATAGTCCGCCAAGGGGTATTTCATGCCAGTGCGTTCATCGGTGACCACGGCAAACGGCGTGACTTCGGAACCCGTGCCGGAGGTTGTCGGTATGGCGACCATTACCGCCTTCTGCCCTAGCGAAGGCAGTTCATAGACGCGCTTGCGAATATCCATGAAACGCATCGCAATGCCTTCAAATTCGACTTTGGGATGCTCGTACAGCAACCACATCACTTTTGCGGCATCCATCGGCGACCCACCGCCAAACGCGATGATGACATCCGGCTGGAACGAGTTAATGCGTTGCAATCCTCGGTTGATAGTTTTCAAACTGGGATCAGGCTCCACGTCGTAAAAAATCTCGAACAGGATGTCCATCTCTTCCAAGATGATTGCAATGTTTTTCACCATCCCAAAATCATAAAGCGGCTTGTCGGTGACGATGAAAGCTTTTTGCTTACCTTTTAAATGCCTTAAAGCAACCGGCAAGCAACCATTCTTGAAATAAATCTTTGGCGGAACGCGAAACCACAGCATGTTTTCCCGTCGGCCCGAAACAGTCTTCAAATTCAATAAATGATTAGGCGTGAGGTTGCCACTAATCGAATTGCCGCCCCACGAGCCACAGCCCAAGGTCAATGAAGGATCGAGGTTGAAATTATATAAATCACCAATGGCCCCCTGCGCTGAAGGCGTGTTAATTAGAATACGCACGGTTTTCATGCGTTCTTCATACTTGCCAATATTCTCCGCATTGCTAGATGCGGTATGCAGAACTGAAGTATGTCCGCGCCCGGCAAACTGCACCAATGCATTGGCTTTGTCCAACGCATCGTCGAAATCAACCGCCCGATAGAACGCAACGATGGGGGCCAGTTTTTCGCCAGAAAATGGCTCGTTATGTCCAATTTCAGTGGTTTCCGCGATGAGCAGTCGCGTTTGAGATGGGACCGTAAAACCCGTCATTTGGGCAATAGCCTGAACGCTTTGTCCGACCAATTCAATATTGAGGTGGTTATCGACAAACAGAGTGTCGCCTAACGTGGCTTTTTCATCAGGAGAGAGGAAATAAGCGTTGATTGGACTCAACGACATCGTGGAAGGCAAGCCCTTGGCGATCCCGCAAACCGGCGAGACGGTCAGGCCGCATCAAAAGTTCCGGCTGGTCGCCACTGGCAACAGCGCCGGGTCGGGCGATTCGTCGGGCCTTTCCAAACCGCATTGCTAAACCTCGCCCACCATTGCCAACGCCCTAATGATAGTAGATACATGCCATGGTGTTTCAAAGTTCTGATACAGCGTTTTCTATGTCTATTAGTTACTTATTTATTTATTTACGCCAATGTCGGCAAAGGATTGCCGACCTACTGCGTAACAAGGACTGTAGGGCGGCAACCCTTTGCCGCCAACGATTTCAAAACTTAAACAACGTAA
>CAIODU010000393.1 GCA_903857165.1 uncultured Methylococcaceae bacterium
ACCAAAAGAATCGTCCACGAAAAACACGAAAGGCACGAACAAGACATGCTTTTGTTCGTGTTTTTCGTGCCTTTCGTGGACTCTATTTTTTGCCTGCGGATCAAATTCTTGATGGGATGTTCTTTCTCAGGAATCACCTAAGATGCCCGTCATTCCTGAATTCCTTACCGGAATGACGAGTGACAAGGACAAAATGAAAATTGCTGAATGCGCGTAAAGAGTGCGCCCACTCTACAAAGCCACCACCACGACATTGCTGACCGGGCCATCCCCCGCCTTGTTGACGGCGAAGACCCGAAATTCCAATTTCTTACCCGTCGGTTGTCCGGTGATGGTTTTTTCCGTGTCTACGGCAGTGCCGGCAGACACCCAAACATCATTGGGAAGTTCATGGCGTTGGATTTCATAGGCACTCGGCTTGCCGCCTTCCGCCGGGGCTTTCCAACTGAAATGAATGGAATCGTTGCCTTGCACGGTGGCTTTGAGCATTCCAATCATTTGAAAATAGGTTGTGCGGCAATGGGCTTTGTGAGGGATGATTAAAAGAACGTGAATTTTTGAACCCACTCCTTGCCTTTGTTTTACACATAAGACTATACAAGCCTTCATCTGTCAATTTATTTTTAGCATGATGGAATTGTTGAGCGCAAAGTCAATAAGCAGGCCGAAAAACCGACCAAGCTAATAGCATCATGGCATAGTAAGCTTATCGCACGATAGGGCAAGCTTGCTTATGAAAAAACCAAGCTTGTTTAACAGAACGATAATTGGGAAAATTACGGCTTGAGTAAGTCAACCCCCGCCCTTTTTGCAGCTTTCAGCAAATCTACGTCCAAAGTTGCGATTGGCAGTTGTTTTCTGATGGCAAGTTCAAGATAAGCGGCATCATAACCCGTCAAGGCATGTCTTATCGCAATCTCGCGAACGTCATGCATAATCCGCTCTATGCCTTCGTAGTCGATTATGATGGATAAGACATTCAAATATTCAACGAAGGCCCTCGCCTTATCTGCTGATATTGAGCCTAATTTCTGGGCTTTTGCCAAGACAGCGGTGACTTCATAAAGCCATAAAACAGGAACGATGGCTTTACCATTATTACCCATCTGTTGCAGAATAGCTTCCGCATAGTCATTTGGGGGTTCATCAAAACACCAGCGCATGACGACTGAATTATCCAATACAAAGGGCTGAGTCATGCTCTGCCTTCGTCAATTAAATCACGGATAGTGACTCCGTTGGGTAGGGTATTCCCTTTGCGTAGTCTGCGGATATGCTCAACCGCTTCCCGTAGTGTGCAGGGTAGAACCTCATTCTCACACAGAGCGAGTTTATGACGCAAGCTTTCTAGTCCAATATCAAGAATTTCAACTTCATTTGAAATCAAACCCGCTTTTAGCGCCTGCTGTATCGTCAATTCTTGATCGGGGCGTGGGCTTATATTCATGGCGTGACTTCTGTTTTGTGGTAATCGTAAAACATGGCTATGAAGTTGGGGCTTTTTTAAATTCCAGTCGTTGCCGTAAGTCAAATAACCGGTTTTAGTGATTTTATATGCTCAACTGAGAAAAATCAAAACAGTCTACAGATTTTGCAGATCGGGCAACAAGGTATGTTGCCTGATCCGCTTGACTTTTTGTTGTGCTTTAATCGGTAGTGGTTGAGCGCGAAGCCTTCTTCCGCTCATGCTCCAACAGCAGTTTTTTCCGTATGCGGATAATCTTCGGCGTCACTTCGACCAGTTCGTCGTCGTCGATGAACTCCAAAGCCTGTTCCAAACTGAGGCGGATGGGAGGGGTCAGGACGACGGCCTCGTCGCTGCCGGAGGCGCGCATGTTGGTCAACTGCTTGGCCTTGGTGGGGTTCACCACCAGATCGTTGTCGCGCGAGTGGATGCCGACGATCATGCCTTCGTAAATCTCGGTGCCATGTTCCACGAACAAGCGGCCACGTTCTTGCAGGTTGAACAGCCCGAAAGCCACGCCCTTGCCGGCGACATTGGAAATCAGCACACCGTTTTGGCGCTGGCCGATGTCGCCCTTCTTCATCGGGCCGTAACGGTCGAACACATGGTAGATCAGCCCGGTGCCCGAGGTGGCGGTGAGGAACTCGGTCTGGAAGCCGATCAGTCCGCGCGAGGGCATGTTGTATTCCAAGCGCACCCGGCCCTTGCCGTCCGGCACCATGTTCTGCAAGTCGCCCTTGCGCTCGCCGATCTTTTCCATGATCGTGCCTTGGTGTTCCTCTTCCACCTCGATGGTGACGAACTCGTAGGGTTCATGGGGTTCGCCGTCGACTTCCTTGACGATGACCTCGGGGCGCGAAACACCGAGTTCGTAACCTTCCCGGCGCATATTCTCGATGAGGATGGACAAATGCAATTCACCGCGACCTGAAACTTTAAATTTGTCCGGGTCTTCGGTGTCTTCGACATTCAATGCCACATTGTGCAGCAGTTCGCGCTGAAGCCGTTCGCGGATTTGCCGGGAGGTGACAAACTTGCCGTCCCGGCCGGCGAAGGGCGAGTTGTTGACCTGAAAAGTCATGCTCACCGTCGGCTCGTCCACGCTCAAGGGCGGCAATGCCTCGACCGCATCAGGCGAACAAATCGTATCGGAGATTTCCAGCGTGTCGATGCCGGTAAAGGCGATGATGTCGCCGGCGTCGGCATCCGGCACTTCAATCCGCTCCAAGCCTTTGAAGCCGAACACTTGCAGGATGCGGGCATTGCGCTGCTTGCCTTCGCGCCCGACAACCACGACTTGGGTGTTGGTTTTGATCGAGCCACGCTGGATGCGTCCAATGCCGATGATGCCAACATAGGAGTTGTAATCCAGTTGGCTGACTTGCATCTGGAAGCCGCCTTCCGCATTGACCGGGGGCGGGCTAACCTTTTCGACGATGGTCTCGAACAACGGGTCCATGTTGCCTTCACGGATGTCCGGGTCATGACCGGCGTAACCGTTCAGCGCAGAGGCGTAGATCACCGGAAAGTCCAATTGCTCCTCGGTGGCGCCCAGCCGGTCAAACAGATCGAAGGTCTGGTCCAGCACCCAATGGGCCCTTGCGCCGGGCCGGTCGATCTTGTTGATGACGACGATGGGTTTAAGCCCCAAAGCGAAGGCTTTTTGCGTGACGAAACGGGTCTGCGGCATCGGCCCGTCGACGGCGTCCACCAGCAGCAGTACGGAGTCCACCATGGACAGCACCCGCTCCACCTCGCCGCCAAAGTCGGCATGGCCTGGGGTATCGACGATATTGATGTGGTAGTCTTTCCAATCCAAGGCGGTGTTCTTCGCCAAGATGGTAATGCCGCGTTCCTTTTCCAGCACGTTGGAGTCCATCATCCGTTCCTCCAATTTTGTATGGGCGGCAAAAGTGCCGGATTGCTGCAGGAGCTTGTCGACGAGGGTTGTCTTGCCGTGGTCTACATGGGCGATGATGGCGATATTTCTGAGCTTGTGGATCATAAAACCTTAGGTGTTGGGTCAAATTAACGGTGCAGCGCGATTTCGTAATTATCCATCCTCGCTGCATTTGGAGTGGTATAAATTCAGGTGGGCTGCGGGTTTAGTTTAGCACCTAACCATTGGTCTGCATCCGGCGCTGGATCTGAATAAAAAACGGCTTTATCGACAAGCAATCGCAAACGTTCACTCAGCATCATAGCCTGGCTTGATTCTGGAGGTTCATTGGGTTCCAAGACAATACCGTGGTGCATGTCGGCATGGCCCAAAAATAGGTCTCTTGAATCAGTTACGTCAGAGCCGACTGATCGGATGTGAAGTGCCTTTAATACCGCAAATCCTTGATAAGTTTTTACTTGAGATTTCTCTTTGCCTATATTGCCATAAGCCTCTATCTCCTTTGCTTTGCGCTTGCAAAAATCGGTTCCCATATATGAATGACGAATAACGGAAACTTCATCCTTGTCTGCCGGAGACTTTAAAGCTTGAAGCTTAAGCTTGCCCTTCTTGACATGATAGGGTTCAAAGATGGCTCGGACGATGACCTCTGTATCGTCAATATCAATCGGAATCTCACACATGTAGCGGATGTTTATAACTTATCCTTGTCACAGGAGCGTTATGGTGGAGTGGAGGATAAAGTATCGCACCAATCAGGTTGGCAACATCCGCTGCCAATGTGGCAGACTTACCGTCCCGTAACACTGCATTTCCTATGAGACGCTTTATATACAAGCTATACCGTGTCTTGCCAACTTCCAAGTGTGCGATACCTGCGCGGGTCTCCCACTCCATTGAAATAGTGCCATTTGTGTTAGGAGTTAAGTCTGGACATGGCAAATGATCTGGCAATGAATTGATGAATTGACTTGCGATTTTCACGATTGCTTCGTGGATAGGTAAAGCACCATATCCATCCCAGTCACTTTCAAATTTGGCAAAATCCTGTATGGTGTGCAATGCTGATTCCCTTTCACTAATTTGAATACCAGGGGTCAGCCTAGCTGCCAAGCCAGAGTAATAGGCTTGCGGAGGCTCATTAAAATAAAGCGAATTACAAGCCGGTTGCTGGATACCAATTTGAGTAATTAGGTGTGGAGCATCGACTAGCATTGCCCCGACCCCTCTGGCTGCATGTGTTCATGTAACGGCTTGGTTAAATCAAAAAACATTGAAAGAATCAACGAATGCGTTTGCTCGAACGCAGCCATAACTTCTTCCTTGGAGCAACCAATTTCAGCAGTGTTTGATGCTATTGTGTCCATGATAATGGCTGGCTCGTTACTGACCGCGCCATCTGCAATCGAAATATTCAACTGACCGATAGCCACCGGGACAGTCAGTTGCAAAAATGGTTGGATTTCGGCCACATTAGATGCATGGCGTATAATGGCATCAGGTGTTTTAATTTGGAACCCCAAGGCATCCATAAACTCAGCAATACTCCGCCCATCCGTTAACTCCTTTTTGAAGGCATCTATGTAACGTAGGCTAATGCTTTTGAATATGTTGGATTTTTCGTTGTCTGCCCGACTTTGTAACAAGGCATCGACACCTACGGAAACCATAGGCTCAAATTCTGCCCATGATTTGTAAGGCGGTGTGGCATTGACGGAAAATAAACCTGCGCCTAGTTGATAAAGCCTCGCTCCCTTATCTTTGTTTTCCGCATTATGCCGGAAACGATAAACGGGGTGGTAAGGCAGTTGAGAAAAATTAGGCGGAACCAACCGTTCAATACGCTGATACCCAGCAGCGGCAACCTTGCTTCCGAAACGCATGTAGAATTCTTCATGCTGATTGGCAAGCGTGGAAGACATTGGAACAACCGAGCCAATGTCTTGGACAGAAGACTGGTTCACCCAAGGCAAATCCCATCGCATTTCTGCGATGATTTCGACGAGTGGTGAATTTTTGAACGAAAGTCCCATGCCTGTTCCAGCGTTATTTACTTAAAGGTTGGGTTGCATTATACGATAAAATCCATCGTAGGCGTTCAACTTTGCTCCCACGGCAGCCCATGATAGCGCCAGCCGCCCAGCGTCCCCCGATGCTTATTGGCATCCAGCGGACCCTCGAAACCTTCTTCGACATTGGTCAGGTCTTTGTAACCGACCGTCGCCAGCGCCTTGGCGGCATCCAGCGAGCGTTGCCCGCTGCGGCACAGCAATAAAACCGGGGTGTCGTGGCTGGGAATGCGCTGGCGCACTTCATCGACGAACAGGGCATTGGCCTTCCAATCAGGCAATTCCTTCCAAGGAATGTTGATGGCGCCTTTGGGGTGGCCCACGTAGGAGTATTCCGTGCGGTCGCGCACATCCAGCAGCACGGCGGCGGAGTTGGTGGATAAATACGTCCAAGCTTTTTTGGGCGGTAGGCTCTTGATTTGAGACATAGTATTCCTCAGTTTCAGCTACACAGGCAGATTCGGGTACAATCTTTGTACCAATCGTCAAGGTGTCATTATCCCCGAAACCTTGGGCGATTTCCAAAAGTTTACCCCGTTTGGCCTTAGTCATCGTTCAGCCCACCAAATGTGGAGTGCGGCGACTTGTCGCCGTTTTCCGAACCATGCGGCGACGAGTCGCCGCACTCCACAAACTCACTCATCGGGCTGAACGATGACCAAGGCCCCCCGTTTTCAGCACTTCTCATTTTGAACAAGACCGGGCGGGTTCCAAACCCGCCCTTATTAATCTGTTTATCCTGTCCTGCCTTCTTTCGGAAAGTTGTATTTGACCAAATCCTTAGCTTAACAGTATCTAAGAACCTGCGTTCTTTTTAGCATCGGTAACGACCTCGTACTGACTCCTATACCAGCTTGGTAATCGAGGCGGGTCTTTCTAATGTCGTCGAAGGAGAGTCCAGCGCTCATGGTTGTATTCCTTTTTTATTTGCTTTTCAGCAGACCAAGGATTTTGTCTAATTTCAGCGACAGACCTTGATTGTTGGACTCCAATTTGGCAACTTTGTCTAGTAATTGTTGATACTCCGAGGTTTCGGCGGCAGCCATTAACGTGCGGGTATCCCGGCCAAAGCCCATCAGCGCCGGTCTCTCCACATAGGTGACACGATGCAACACCCGCCAGGCTTTATTGGGCTTGCCCGCCTGGGCTTGGCGCAAGGCACGGGCTTCCTCGTCATTGCTGCGCAGCCATTCAGGGTCAACGACATAGCTAAAGAAATCTTGGAAGTGGCTAGTGCTGCCTTCTAGGAAGAAGCTCATAAAGCGGTAGCGGTCCACCTTTTCCCCCGGCACGATGGGGCGGTCGTTGTAGTCGGTGATGCCTTTGCATTCCACCCCGCCCAAATCCACATTCAATTCAAAACCCTTGCTACGCTCCTCGGTTTTGCTCATTGTCTGCGTCAGGTTGACGGTAGCTTGGGCAGTGAGTTCAACCGTGGCCATAGCCCCAAACTTAGCCTCGGCACCCAGCGCAGCATTCAGCGCAAAAGAGCCGCCGATGCTATGCTCCACGGTGTTGGCAAAACTTTGCGCTTCGGTGCGCAGACCGCCGTCGGCATCCCAAACATAAGTATTGATGATATTACACTTGCCCGCCCGAATTTGGATATCCTCCATGCGTTTTTGCCAATTCGCAAAGCTATTGGTCGCCTGTGCTTGCTTCTCCCTGTCGCTGATTTTGCTTTTAATCTCGGCCTGTTTGGCATTTGTGGCTTTGCTTTGGTCTTTTACGTTTTTATCCGCATCCGTCTTAATGGCATCCAGCTTGGCTTGTTCCGCCTTTTTCTTGTCTGCCTCGGTCATGTTGGGGTCAGGCTTGTCTTCTTCGCGCTGCAGCCCAATGTTGGAGGATGCCGGGCCGCTGTCTATGTTTCGGTCCAACGACGTTTCATCCACCAAGCGGACATCAAAGTTGGAGAAGTAAGACTCCCTACGCTTATCCTCGGCCTCAATCTGGCGCTTAAGGTCGTAGGCTTCTTGAAGGCGATAGTAACTGGCAGGATAGAGCGAACCATATTGTGAGCGCATCTCGGGGATATGTTTAAAGAAGCGGTCACTCGTCGCACGGCTACCCGTCAAACCATCCAAGCTGCCATTCATGGTATAGGCAGGATTCATCAAAAAGGTGATGGTGTTGACATCCGGGGGGATGCCGTCCACCGGTTGCACTTGGTAGCCGATCATTCTACCGGTACGCGCCAGCCGGGTGACAAAGACATCGGCCAAGGCCGAGACCACCAAGGCATAGCCTATATTTTTAGGGATGTAGCGCTTGCCTAAATGCGGGAATTTTGGGGTTAACTCCTGTGTGCCGCGCAATTCCAATTTATCGGTCATGCTGAGTGACGAGCTGGCGGTGATGCTACTCTCATTTTGGAACTGATAACTGAAGTCAATATTGCCTTTAAAGCCTGCCCGCATCGTGGCAACTTTGGTGGTGAATCCTAGACCAGCTTCGGCTTCAGTTTCAGCGCCAGCAAAAATTTCGGCATTGGCGCCTAGCCCACTATCTTGTGATCGATTCCAACTAAACGCCACATCCTCCGTCATGGTCAGTTCGACCGAGGTGGCACTGTTGTAATCGTCCGACAGGGTCAGGTTTTCACTAGGCACAGGCGGCGGGCCTTCGATATAACCCAGCAAGGTTGGGGCAAACTGGGCATTGCCTATCCATTTGATTTCCAAGGCTTCAACGCGCTTCTCGGGCAGTAGCATGGCCCCATTGTTGGCCGGGTAGGCAAAAAACCGCCGCATCAACGCCACCTTGCGGTTATTCTCTATCGTCACGGTGCTGTATTCGCAAGAAATCAAGGCATCGCTACAAGTACCCATAGACAAGGGCAAGGCGTTGTCACTGACAGCGAGGACTTCAATGACGGTGCCGTGATTGTTACCCGCCAAATCCAAGGCTTTAGGGGTGGAGTCTGCAAGGCTGAGTCCGTTGAGGGGATAGTAAGCCACTAAATTGGCTTCTTTGCCGCTTAGTCGATTGTACATACTCGCCTGAATGTCGGCCGGGCTGCGTGCCACCGTCCAGAAACGCAGATCGCTGGCTTTACCATTAAAATAGCCATCATTCGTCCAGTTGCTTCTCCCTATATAATTTGAGGTCCGCATGAGGGTATTGGGGAGTTGAACCCTAGCGGTTTGAATCAGTTTGCCGTTTTTGTATAAACACGCATTGCCCGATGCGTCTATGGTGGCGGCAAGGTGCATCCATTTCCCCAATTCCAACACGCCCTCGGCTTCAATGGCTTGGAACACGCCATTTTTGAGGACTTGAAAGCTGAGTTTATTGGACGTCAACGCATTCGCCAACAATATATTATCAGGCCCCGGCCCAGTGCCTAGGTCAATGAGTCTGGACCAACTGGCAAAGCTGTCATACCACACCCACAGTTCAACGGTGATTCCCTTGGAGAAATCGGGATTCATCGGGGGCAAGGACACATGGTCATTCACCCCGTCAAACTTTAACACGGTAGTTCCGGGGTTGCCAATCGGAGCATTGCAAGCCCACCAGTTGGCGGCCGATGCGACTCCCTCGTGGCCATTCCCGGTTTGGTCGCGGACCGTCTCGCCACGCGCTTCGTTAAAGGGGTAGTAGGCCAATAACCCCGGCTCGTTGCCACTGAGCAGGGTTTTGCTGTTGACGGCCACCTCGTCATCATTGAGGGCAAGACCCCAAATCCTGACTTCGGCCAGTTTTCCGAATGGCTGGCCCCCGTAATTGCCGATGGTGTAGACATCACTCTGGGATTTCAAGCTTGCCTTTTTAATGTCATCCAGTTTTTTCTTGGCATTGGCATCATTAGGGGCTTTATCCAAGGCGATTTGAGCATCGGCCACGGCTTTGGCCTTGGTGTCGCCTACCCGCTGACCGTCGATATAGAAGAGGGTGGTTTCCCCCTTGCCCACCGCCGCGAAATGATGCCAGCCTAGAGGCAAAGTCTCCAGATTGAAGCCGCTCTCATAAAAATTCTGCCCCAAGACACCGTCATTCAGAAAAATGCCTAATTGTTTACGGTTTCTGACTATAATGTGATGGTCTTTTTGTTGCCCCCGGCATAGGGTGTTCCATTCCCCGGCTTCGGGTAATGGTGAGACGAACCAAGCCTCGATACTCCAGTCGCCAGGCAGATACAGTGCTTGATTCAACACCACCTTGCTTTGGGCATTGCTGAAATTCAAGCAGGTCCGCAGCGCATCGGGTATCCATTGCTCAAAACTGGCATTAGCGCTGTCCGCCGTGACATCATAGTTGGTTTGCCGCATCCTCCCCTGGCTGTCGAAATAACTCAGTTGGACATTGCCCTCGCTGGTCTCGATGGCATTGAGGCGGCTGGCCGACTGGACAAAGCCCAGCAATGCCCCTTGCGTCACTAGCCCCTTGCCATCCTTTGCCACCTGGGGCATGGTCTGCGGCTTGTTTTGAGTATTGGTCACCCCGTTGATAAAGCGAGTATTTAAGCTGTTGATCTCTGTTTGAATGGTGTTAAGTTGTCTGATCGTGTCTTCTAACTGTTTCTGTAGTTCCGCTAGCGAAATGGTGGGTACTCTCTGTAGTAACTTGTCCAGTTCTGCTTGCAGATTGACCAAGTCTTTATTCGCTTGGTTCAATGTTGTATGATACTTAGAAATATCGCCGAGAGCAACCTCAGCCTTATTGTTAGTTAGCCCACCACTAGGAACAATCCTCCAATATTGATGAACTTGACCATTATCACTCCATGTACAAATAGAATACCAGTTATTTCCACCATGATCCAAAACCTCTCCGTTTGCTCGTTGACGAAGGTGATACCATCTTGTCTGGTCAGATGAAAAAACTAATTCAGGTTTCCATTCATAATTATAGTCATACCCAGTTTCATTTCCAAATAATACTTGTGAATGTGAATACCCACGTAAAGCAAGGTCTACAGCCATTGAGACGATTCTATAATAACCGCTGTCAGTTTCTACAAACTTGAAGTAACTATTACCAACATAGTAAGGAATTCCATTAGCTCCGATAGCTCCGATTCCAGTATAACGAAGTTCAAAATAATTAGTATCATGATAGGCAACGTGTGATTCATCTGCCACATTGGTCAGTACGCACCAGTAGTTTAAGGGATTATCCTTCTCGGTTTGGTATATTTGCTGGGATTGATTCAGTTGTGCTTGCAGAGTGCCTATGCCACCATTTTGTTTAGCAATTTCCTCTCGTTTGGCAGCGATGGCTCTGGTCTTTTCTGCATCCCCCATTTTCTGGATAGCGATGTCTTTTTCCAGCCGTCTTTTTTCTTTGATGAGCTGTACTTCTTGCGACTCTTTCCCATCCAATGATTGCAAAATTTCGACTGAGGAACGGGCATCGTCCGCCAAACTAATCAAAGTCATTCCATCCGTGTATTTAGCCTCGGTAATGCTATCGGACAACAACCGGACACGATGTTTACGGATTTCCAAGGACTGCCAGTTGCCTTTGACATTGGCAATTTCATAGGAACGCAACATGCTGACCCCGTCGGGTATCGTGAACGTGCAAGAGGCACGGAACCAGCCTCTACCCACGTCTTCAAACGGGTTCTGTTTGGCAGCCACAGGCGATTTCACTTCCGCACTGCGGCTGGTTTTGCCCCAGTGGGCAAAGGCGAAAATCTTGTTGCCCCTGCCATCGACATTGTCCAAATAAGCCAGATTGACCGGTGTGGGACTGTTGACTTTAAACTCAAAGCTTTCTTCGTAAGTAGACCGTTGGGACACGGCAAACAGCTCGGGGTTGGCATATTTGACCGCGTCGGCCCCTCCCGCCAGTTTACGGGTCAGCGTCGCCGCGCTAACATACGGGTCGCCATAAACCGTGCCGTCATTGCCATTCACTGAAAAATCAATGAGCTTGTTTTCAGAAATTCCCCCTAAGCGCCAATAGCCCACCAAGCCGATTTCATTACCCGCCAATTGCAAGTACATGCTATCTTTGATGTCTTCGGCAGTGCGGGCCACCGTCCAGAAGCGGAGATCGCTGATTTTTCCGTTAAAAAGGCTGTCCGGCCAGTTGCTTTTCCCAATATAACTCGTGCTTCGTTTAACCGGGTTAGGGAGATGGAGTTTGCCAGTGGTAATCACTACGCCATTTTTGTATAAACTGGCATTACCTGCGGCATCTATCGTGGCGGCAAGATGCATCCATTTCCCCAATTCCAACACGCCCTCGGCTTCAATGGCTTGGCCCACGCCATTTTTGTGGACTTGAAAGCTGAGTTTATTGGACGTCAACGCATTCGCCAACAATATATTATCAGGCCCCGGCCCATTGCCTAAGTCAATCATTCTGGACCAACTGGCAAAGCTGTCGTACCACACCCAGGCTTCAACCGTAATGCCTCGCGAGAAGTCGTGATTCATTTCGGGTAAGGCCACATAATCATCCACTCCGTCAAACACCAGCCCGCGCCGTTTGGCCGATAGCAGCCTGACATTGACGGCCTCCCCGGTCGCCCATTGGCGTTCAATCACAAAATGAGTGTCGTCAATTTTTTGCACCGGGAAGGTATCATTGTAAGTATCCGTGCCGACGATTTGCACCTCGTCGCCATTTTCCAAGCCGTGGTCGGCGCAGGTGACGCGCAACTTGCCATCGGCGGTTTTCTCGTAGGCGGTAATCATGCCGTCAAAGATTAAACCGCCAGCTTCCGAGTCTTCTTTTTCCCAATAACCCAGTCCATCGCTTGGCCCCAAATCAATTTCAAAAGCGTTGGCATCAATTTTCCGGGTGCGATAAAGCCCTTGAACATCGGCGCTGTTGGTGATTTTCACCCAATCGCCATTGGCTAATTCTGCGGCCTTGCCCACCGTCGTGATTTTCACCCAGTCTTCGGCATCATCCTCATCGGTGGCTTCTGACAAGGCGGTAATTACCCCTTGGGGCGGCGGGGTCCGGTCACTCCAGGCTTTGATTTCATCCAGGGTATTTAACGGCAACAGGACTTCCCGTTGCTGAGTGCGCAGCACGGTTTTGCTGGGGGTTTCGTTAATTTCGGCTAAGGTGCCGTCCCCGGCAATGGCAAAGCTCAAGCTCGCCGCGCCTTTATCTGTGGGCACGGCCAGCAGTAACCGGGTGGCAGTTTTCAGCAATTGCTTGTCGCCGGATTGGGTTTCCTGCTCCTGTTGCAAATCATAACTGGTGGCCGACAAACCATTGGTGACAGTAACGCCCGCCATGTCCAAAGTGCGTTTAATCACCCCTGGAATTTTGCGCGGGACTAAGGCATCGTTGGATTCTTCAAAAATGGTGTAGTCCTTGGCATCAAACAGCCCATCGTCCGAGGCGCGGAGCGTGGTCAATTCGACCTTCTGGGATTGGCTGTTGTAGGCAAAAATATGCCAGCGAAACACGTCATTCTCGATGGTGGGGACGCGCACCACGGAAAACCAGCCTTTGTAAAGGCTGTTGACCACACACACTTCCGTGGTGGGTTCGTAGAAAAAATTCCCGTTGGCATCGCGGAAGTCCACCGAGTCGATGTTGACCAAGCCGCTTGAAGCCTTCTTCATGTTTTTGGTGGGGGTGTGCCTTTGCCGGCTGCGTTTAAACCGCACCTCCAGCTTGCGGTTAAGCTTGTTGGTCATCCCGTCCAACACAAAGCGGTCCACCAGCAAGGTGTTCGACTTGCTCTGGCGGAAAACATAGAGATGGCCTAAGGCGGAGATGATTTGCACCGGGGCAATGGCGGACTGGTCTTGGGTTTTGTAGCGTGAACGGAGAATAAATTTGCTAGGGTCTAGTTGGTAAGTGAGTTCGGCTTTTTCTTTGTCGATGACTGACGCGTCATCGGCTTCATTGGGAAATTCCACGGCCTTCCAATTTTCCCACCCCGTTCTTAGCTCGGGAGGGGTGTTGAGATAGCTGTCTTCAAAGCCATCCTGCTTGACGGTATAGGAAATCTTTCCATCCGCGTCGGTGGCAAAAACGACCACTTTTCCTTCGTGGGTAATGCTGTTCAGGTGCTGAATTTTGTCTTTTGCAATAAACATGAGAGAATTTCTTTGACTTAAGTTATTGAATTTAAAGTATCTTCTGGTTACAAACTAATGTTACGCTCTGTGCCAATGAATCGCAGTGTCGTAGCCCAAATGAAGCCGCCCGGCGGCGTAATCCTAGAAAACGCGGCCTCAAATCCTTAATACGCCGGAGGCTGCTTTATCAGGGCTATAGCTTACACTGTTGCTTAACATCAGTTACGGCTAACGGTCAATGTTAAATCTTGATAAAATTATGGTTCTTTGGGAATTCGCATGGTAAACGGCTTTAGGCAGGTTGCGGTACACTGTAAAAACAATGGCATTTATGTAGCCCGTCGCTGGTCACCATGCGAATTCCCAGAGAACCAAAATTATTAGGAATATGAATATAAGCAATTTTTGTCAAGTGCAATTTTCACGAAGCAGTGTAGAGCAAAGCATTTACAAGGTCAATCTCTATTCATCCTCGACCATCAAGCTTTTTTATAGGCTCCGCATACTTGAAATCTGGGGCCTTGGTCACTTTTAATCGCACCCGTCGAGTTGCAGTCCATTGCATCTGGATGCCGGTAAGCAGCAATTCTCATTATGAGCCAAAGTGCAGATAAACAACCCGTCATTCCGGCATCCATGCCGGAATGACGGCAATGGGGCCATAATGAGAATTGCTGGCCGGTAAGCCCTGCCGGAATGAGGGCGTTCTAGTTAGAATATAATTGCCGGGTTCCGTCATCTCCATCCAAGGGTATCAAAGTCAAGGCGATTTTGGCCGAAACACACAACGACTACCTAACGTGAATAAACAAACCATTAAAAAAAAGCCTGACAAGATCACCCTCAGAATCAGGCCCCAAACTTCCAGTAAAGCCTTGATTCAAGCCTTTCTGTTAAGCCATGGCCGTAGGGCGGTGTTAATTGGGGGTGAGGTGCTTCCTTTGGTGGGGACGGCCCTCGTTGCCGTGATCGCCGCCTTGGGCCGGGCAGCGGAAAGCTTTTCCGGGGTGGGCTTATGGTCAAGCTTGGTGCCTTTTGCGGGCATGGTGCTGGTGTTGGCCGTGGTTTTGTTCCTGGCGTTCAAGCTGTGGATGAAAATCCGCACCCCCCTAGTCAGACGGTCCGTCTACCTTCCCGCCCTGACGGCGGTAGTGGTTGCCCTGGGCACTGGCTGGTTTTCTTCGGGGCGGGAATTCCACCGCGATTTGGTCAATTTGCGGCTATTGGTCGGCGGTGTGCAGGAAGCGGAACGGACCACGCTCTCGCACCAAGTTTACGCCGCCTACCGGCGCACCGACTTGGCCCAGATGCAAGCCTTGGTCGAACGCGCCAAGCCTTACGAATCGACCATCCGCGAGGCGGCTTCGATTTATGGGGTGGACGCGGAAGTATTGATGGGCGTGGGGGCGGCGGAGTCGTCCTTCCTGCCCCGCGACAGCAAAGACGGGGGCCGCGGCCTGTTCCAGATCACCGCGCCGCCCAAGGAAATCCTCGAACGGGTCGGCAAGCAACTGGGCGATAAGCCACTCGACTGGCGAAATACGCGCCACAACGCCCTGCTTGGTGCGGCGACGTGGCGGCATTATCAGAAGGAAATGAGGAATGACCTATTCTTGAGTCTGCTTGCCTACAACATAGGGCCGAAGAACGGCGGGTTGCTGTCCATCATGCGCCTATACGGTGCGAGGGATTTCGCCACCATCCAACCCTATTTGCAAAACCTGCCCCGCGATTATCCCATTCGCGTACTGACCGCCGCCCTTGCCTTCCGTCTGCACAGGCTCGAAGGCCACCTGCCTCGCTACGAAGAAGGCGACAACGCCATGCGCATTCAACGCATCGGCATACCGGGGTTGAGCAAGCCGGGCTAGACCCAAACGGACGGGTTGGCGTCCATGGCACTGGCCGAAGAGTCTTGCCAATCAGGATCACTCAAGCCTTTACCCACTCGAATTCGATGGACTCCTTCCCGCCTAGCGCAGCCTTCAACAGGGCGATGATGTGGGGCGAAACGTCAAGCCCTTCCATATACTCAATGGTGTCGGCATCAATGTAATAGTCCTGATCGTCAGCGGTTTCCTCTATAAAGGCATCGACGATCTCATCCAATTCTTCATCGGTGACGCTGCCTATCACTTCTTTGGTATCAACCAGCCGCAAGGTGTTCATTATCCGCCTCATATTAAAAACTGATGTTACGCAACGGCCTAGGATTGGAGCGTCAAAGCTTGCTTTGACAGGCGAAGCAAGCTTCGCATTTCCCGCTCTCTTGTCAAAGCAAGCTTTGACGCTCCCGTCATCCCTCTTTCGCGTCCATGCGTAACATC
>CAIODU010000394.1 GCA_903857165.1 uncultured Methylococcaceae bacterium
AATCAGGGTATTACTGGGGCGGTGCTATGGGGTATTCAACCGGATACACCTGTTTCAGCGCCTGAGCCTCGACCTTGGCGGCTATGAGCAGTTTGCTTAAATTACAATGGGTTGCCCACCATGCGAAATCCCAGAGAACCGAAATTTTTGGCCTTCAAGCCGAACGGTCTCCAATCTGGCATCGGGTTCAGCTTTTGACCGAAGCACTTCAAGCGAACCCGCAGATACGTCTAAGGCCGTGACTCGGCTATTTAGCTGTAGCAATTTCATAGAAATATTGCCTGTACCGGCACCCACATCGAGAATATGCGGTTCCGGAGTTCCCATCTTGGCGACGACTTCATGCAGAACTTGTTCAAGTCGAGCCTGTTCAATGGAGTTATAGATCTCAGTATGTTTCTGATCATATTTGCTGGCAATCCGGTCATGTGCGCGGCGGTTTCGAGCGATCAATGTCAAAGCCTCTGAAGCATTCTTTTTCATTTTGGCTTTCTACCTATCACCATGAATCGACGTAGAAACGTCAATCGAAGCTTATAGGGTTTAAAGTCGGTAGACTCGCCAATGGTCCAGAAAGTTATGGATTTTACTAGCTTATTGAGCAGATAGCCTACTATTCCGCCGAAACACGAATATGTATAGGTGAATTCAAGTGGTTCCAGATTTTCATTTTGAAACATTTCGAGTGTACGACGAACGGTAGTTGGATTGGAATGGGAAAAATCGCAATTGTAAAAATCTTCCCGCCAATCCATCAGGTCTGGGCTTAGAATAAACAGTAAACCGCCAGGAGCTAGAACCCGCCTAGCTTCTGAGATGAAACGCAGGGCTTCGCGAGTGTCATTCAAATGCTCGAACACGTCGCAAATAATGATCAGATCGTATGAATTATCCTCTTCCATCAGATTAGGGATCAGATAGTCCCGGGCGTTTCGCACTCCAATCGCCTGGAGTTTTGTGCGCAGAGTCGGGTTCGGTTCGACCACGTCGTAGTTCCGATAACCCCGATTTAAGAACTCCGCAGCAAATTCACCGTGTCCTGGGCCAATCTCCAAAATCTGCAACAGTGTGTTGTTTGATGGGAGGTGGCGGGCAAGAAATCCAAATTGACGGGCTATGGTTCTCTGGGTTAGCCAATCTCCAAGCCGAGTGGCCTTGCCTTGAGCAAAATGATCAAAATAAGCCATTTTTATTTCCTCCAATATCGCATTTTGTATGGGTACTTATGATAGGAAAACTCACTTTCTAGTACGCAAATGAACTTCCAGCAAAGTTAAACTGCATGATGATTCTCTGGCTTTGTGTGAGAATCAAATAATGCCATATACCTTTCGGCTGCGGAGTCCCAGGAGAAGCGAGTCTGAGCGAAATCCCTTGCACGAAGACCTAACGAGCGTGCGGCATCGCGATCAGCCATAACCTGCCGCATCGCCTGCTGCAGACCATTGGGTTGATCGGGATCGAACAGGAGTCCCGATTCCCCATGGACAACCGTATCCGTGTTTCCCCGGACAGCACTTGCAATCACAGCCAATCCTGATGCCATCGCTTCCTGAATGGCATTCGACATCCCTTCATAAAGTGAATTATTCACCAGGCAATCACTATTCTGATAAATGTCTCGAAGACTCTGCCGGTCAATCCACCCATGCCAAAATACGATATTTTTTAGTTCGAGTTTAGCTGATTGCTCTCTCAATTTGGAAGCCTCTGGACCGTCACCAACCACATGGAGAACAAATGGCTCTACCCACGAACGGCGCAACACAGCCAATTCATCAAGCAGTCGCGACAGTCTTTTTTCGCTGGAAAGTCGCCCGACAAACAAAAAACGGAAAGGTTCCTGTTCCGTTGTTGTTTTCTGACCAGGCTTAAAATAGAGGCAGTCGACTCCATTTGGGATGACTTCGACCTCCACAGGGTCGGTTTCGCGAGACAGGTTTGCAAGACCATCGGAATTTGCCACGACGGCATTCGCGTTTGCCAGAATTGCACGTCGCAGAGGCCCCAATAGTTGATGGTAAAAGTTTACCTGGGTTGTTTGGCCAGGAACGTCGCCACCAGCCAAGGAAATCACGTAGGGAACCCCCCATATCTTTTTCAGTGCCAGCCCAATGTGTCCGCAGGGGATGGTAAACATCACGATGGCGCGATGTGGTTTGAATCTACGTACCACTGCCGGGAGCCATAGTATCCCCGCAAGGGCAAAACTGCTCA
The DNA here is from genome assembly GCA_903857165.1 of uncultured Methylococcaceae bacterium. Taxonomy (GTDB): domain Bacteria; phylum Pseudomonadota; class Gammaproteobacteria; order Methylococcales; family Methylococcaceae; genus Methylumidiphilus. The sequence goes on from CAIODU010000394.1 coordinate 2,218, forward strand.
TTTCCAAGATATTAGCCCGGTCTTTCAGCTTGCGGAGAGTCGGTATCCTCACTACCTCCACCCCTTCCTCTACAGATCGCTGGCACTGCCAACCAATGCCTCCTGTCAAAACGCAAACCTCATGCCCCTGCTTGAGCAATGCCTTGGCTAGAAACAAGGTCGCTGTCGCGCCTCCTCCCCCAATCGGAGGAAACTCATAGTTGACCATCAAGACGCGCATTTGAGTCTCGCGCCGAATTTCCAGGAATTTCCATTTCGCATGATGATATAGATACTTGCCGGGTCTATTTGGGGATACGTCTTCAACCAGTCCTCAATAGTGCTTTTGGGGAGGTAGGCCGTTTGCGGGCTGACAAGTTGGTCGAAGGCAACGTGGCGGAAGAACTGAAATCCACGGGTTGCGATCCATTTGCTGTAGTCATACAAGGGAAGCCGTTGAACAAGCTTTATGCCTTGAAGTAAATTGACCAGTTTGGCATACAAATAAAACGGGACGGACAAAGGCGTTGCGATCAGGTATTTGTTGACCCACCACGGTAGCCTGCAGGCGATGCGGCGCAAGGGCTCGACCAAGGCAATGACGACTGCATTCCCCTCTTTCGCGTAGACCCAGCAATGGAACCTTCCGCCCCCACGGGTATTGCGGATAACGGCATCAAGGCCGCGCTTAGGATCCCTCAAATGGTGCAATACGCCAATGCAGTAAACCATGTCAAAACCCTCACTTTCAAACGCCGTGAGATCCCCTTGCCCGACCTCCCAGTTTGAGAAAGTTGTGGCTTCCATATTTTGCGTCGCAGTTCTGGCCGAAGAGCCGAGATCGACGCCTTTGATCATTGACGGACGCCAGCCGGCCATGTGCAGCATCAGGCTACCGTTTCCACACCCCAATTCGAGAACTCGCGCGTTCTCCACATCCTGTTGGGTGATGGGTTCAAGCCAATCTTTGAATTGGTCGTAGGTATATACAGACCCCTGAGGAAGATTATTCCATGAGCTGGCAAAAGCATCTGCTGTTCCTTGGTCAAGGGGTGCAAAATCAGGTGTGCGGTTCACTTCATTCATCAATAACATCAACCTAAAATACATAACTATAGTGTTTCACGTCTGCCCGGAATTGTTCCATTATGGATGGATGCCCTAAGCGCCTTGCCTCTCCGACGAAGCACCGGATATTCGTCTCTCAAACCGTTCCAAAAGCCAATAATTCCAAAGAAACGCCCTTTCATCGACCCTGCCATCGAGGTGCGCTTTGATTCTTTCTTGCACAACCCCCTGTTGCAAGCCCGGGACTGATCGTGAGGGATCGAAGGTGAAGGCACCTTCGCGGAACCACTTGCCAATCGGAACCCCAAAGCCCTTTTTGGGCCGATAAAGGATTTCGCGGGGAAGTACCGGCTCCAGGGCTTTCTTCAAAATATATTTCGTTTCCCCCTGCCGGTATTTGAAATCGTTGGGGTGAGACTGAGCATTCTTTTTGATGGACAATTTTCAAGCTAATTGAGTGTCGATTGGGGGGGTGTTCGGACAGGGCTGGCCTATGACTGGGCATTGGCAGGGTTCGGGCTGCCCTTTTGGCCGCCGCCTTAAGCTAATGTGGAAACGGTTGCCGGGGGCGGTTGGCGGCTTGTCCCCCGGCAACAGGGCATTCCTTAGGCGAAGTTTACTCAGAAAGGCGGGCCGGTTTCGCCGAACGGCCCGGTGCCGGTGCCGAAAGGCGGCCTCTGTCCGGTGGCATGCCGTCTAAGCTGGCCGTAGAACCGCGACTCAAATTGTTCGGCGAGTTGGTGGAGCACCTCAAGGATTTGCGCGGCGGCTTCGTCGGAAAGCGGCGGCAACGCGTCGAAGGCGATGCCGATGGCGGCGGAATGGTCGGGCGGGTGCACGGGCAGTTCCGGATGAATGGGC
>CAIODU010000395.1 GCA_903857165.1 uncultured Methylococcaceae bacterium
TCGCCTTGCTGGCCAGTGTCATCGACACCTGCCGCCGGCGCGGCCATTCCCCCTGGGAATACTTGCAAACCGCCATAACCCGTCGGCGCCAAGGATTGGCCCTCTTGCCATTGCCGGTGTAGGGGGGTGAACGCTTACGTCAACAGGTTCTGGATTTAATACCCAAGATTGGTCAACTAGCCCTTACTGGTCAATAGATTGGAGACCCGATGGGCACGAAGAAATTGTAACTGGCGACTTCAACGGGGACGGCAAGACGGATGTTGCCCATTCCAGAAGCAGATGGGGCGGATGGATGGTATTTCTGTCTACAGGCAGCGGATTTGCTACTCAGTATTGGGCAACAAATCCATTTTGGGCTATAGATTGGAGACCCGATGGGCATGAACAAATTATAACTGGTGATTTCAACGGCGATGGTAAGACCGATATTGCCCACTCCCGGAGTAGATGGGGTGCTTGGAGAGTTTCATTGTCAACAGGTTCTGGATTTAATACCCAAGATTGGTCAACTAGCCCTTACTGGTCAATAGATTTGAGACCCGATGGGCATGAAGAAATTGTAACTGGCGACTTCAACGGGGACGGCAAGACGGATGTTGCCCATTCCAGAAGCAGATGGGGTGATTGGAGAGTGTCTTTGTCAACAGGTTCTGGATTTAACACCCAAAATTGGTCAACTAGCCCCTACTGGACGATTGATTCGAGACCTGATGGGCATGAGGAAATTGTAACTGGCGACTTTAACGGGGATGGCAAGACTGATATAGCGCATTCCAGAAGCAGATGGGGTGCTTGGAGAGTATCATTGTCAACAGGCTCTGGGTTTAATACCCAAGACTGGTCAACAGGTTCATGGGCTATAGATTTGCGAGCAGATGGACATGAAAAAATAGTGGCAGCCGATTTTAATGGTGACAAAAAATCAGACATTGCCCATACCCGCAGCCAATGGGGTTATTGGAAGGTATCTCTGTCACAAAACAACAGCTTTGTCACTCAAGAATGGTATACCAATCCATTCTGGGCAGTTGACTTGCTAAGAGATAACCATGAAGAAGTTATTATCGGCGACTTCACGGGTGATGGCCTAGCAGATTTTGCCCATTCAAGAAGCCGTTGGAGTGGATGGCGTGTTTCGGTTAACAAATAGTAACTAGACAACACAGGTAGATGGATTCGGAGCGCGGCGGGGTTTGCAACCCCGCCGCTAACGTTTTGGGCGAAATCACGCCGTCCGACATGGCGCAAAATTTAAGCCAGCGTAGCCCGGATGTAGCCGCTTTGCGGCACAATCCGGGAAGACAATGCCTGACACAGTCCGTGTTATGGTTCGTAGCAAGTAGCCCGGATGGAACGAAGTGGAATCCGGGTTTTTTATACTGCCAATTACCCGGATTACGCTTCGCTCCATCCGGGCTACAATTATATTGCCTATTCACCGATCCCGTTTAATAAGCCGCAGACGGGTTAAGACTTGGCTCTTGCCCCATCCACCCCTAAGGAAAATACCGGTATATTTCCTTTCTGTGCATGACCATCTGCACGACTAAAGTTCCGTCGCTTTCGAGTTTCAAGCCAACCCGGTAGGAACCAAAACGTGCTTTATAGTAACTATCAAAACCCCGCATTTTCTCAATATTTCCTGCATCAGCCAAGGAATGACAAACAGGCAATTTAACAAAGACGAATTCTTCGATTTCTGATCGCACATGACTTGGCAACCCATTCAACTGTTTCAGGAATTTTAGCTGCATTGGTTCTCGCACAAATTTTTATAATGCTTTATCGCATCTTCAAGGTTTAGTTCCTCTTCGTCACTGTTATTTAGCATCAACTGGTAGAGCGCATGGTTTTCCAAGATATTTTCGATTTTCTCAAATGTTTCTATGTCCAGTTGCACGGCTATTTTTTGATCATTTTCATCGACGATATACAGCGTTTTTAATTCCAATTGATTACGTTGTTTAAGTTTTGAAATCGTTGGCGGCAAAGGGTTGCCGCCCTACAGTCCTTGTTACGCAGTAGGTCGGCAATCCTTTGCCGACATGGGCGTAAATAAGTAACCAATAGATATGGAAAACGCTGTAGTGACGTTCTAAATTCATGGTTGTATTCTCGTTTGATTAGTACTTGCGATTTTGAGTTAAACAAAATGCGGAAAATTTTCGTTAGAGTAAAGCCGATCCACTGTTAAGCTTGCTCATTTTCAATAATTTGCCGTTCAATCTCCTCGCGATGGGAGCGGACATAACTCCACGCTTGAGCCAAATCCCCGGCGTGTAAAGTAGGGTAAGATTGTAATATTTTAGCCTCACAAACACCTAGCCTTCGAGCCTGCTCCAATACCCAAACGGGGATGCGAGTGCGAACTACGCACGGCTCACCACCACATACACCGGGACGGCTTTCAATACCCGGAAAAGCCTCGCCTAAATCCGTGACAACCCATTGGAGAACTTGGGCTTTTTCTGCCCTAGTCATCTGAGAAAGTAGGTTTTGAACGTTATTTAGCGGGGTATTCATTTTTGATTAAACCTTGCCGGGTTGCAACTCCTCACGGGTAAGTTTGAGTAAGGCTTCCTCAAAATCTTTGCTGTGTATCGCTTCGCGTAAAATGGAGTTTATTAACCCATTGAATTCGGTGACTTCGGCTCGACGTTTAAACCAAGCTGCAATATCGGGTTCAAGTGTTATATTGAGATTAACTGACTCGTTGAGCCTTTTGCGCACCGAGGCTTGCCATTCTTCCAAAGAGACATCTTTCAGACCGACGCGCAAGCGAGCCTTTTTCATATCCTCTAGGGTAAATTCGGGGGAATCGTCAGAGTCTGGAAAAGAAGGATTCGGTTTCATGTTTCTCTGCCTCGCGCATGGAGATTATGTGAATATTTTCATCAGTTTCGGTGTGCGTGATTACAACCACTTTTACACCTAATAATCCAATAGTGTTGAAACGTTGCTCGCCATAATCGACAAGGGAATCTTCAGTTGTGGCGGCGGGACCGTCAAATACTTTTTCCGCTTCAACAAAGTCCAAACCATGTTTTTTCAAGTTGGTTTGCCGCTTGGTTTCTTTCCAAGTAAACTTCATGACTAGATTAAACGATTTGCTGACATACGCAAGGCAAGCCTTGCAGTCCGAATTGTTGGCTTAAGTTGGGGATTGGTTCCCACGCCGGAGCGTGGGAACCAGAGCATAAAGATTAGTGACTAACCACCACCTTTCCCCCCTTAGCTTGCCCAATCTCCTTGAGCAATTCGACAAACCAAGGCGTGTCGATGTCAAAGGGCTTGCCGCCCTTGATGCGGGGGAATTCGATGGCTCGTAAAATGTTGCCATTGTCTTCGTCATGGCCAATCACGCCGGCTTCGCGGCGCAGGGAGCATTCGACGGCCAAATCCGTGCAGGATTTAATCAGACGGATATCTTCGATGTTGGAGGCGGAAGCGCGGGCGAAGTAGCCGGACTTTTGCACCAAGGTCTTTTCCGCGCCGAGCATTTGCGCGAATTGTTCGCCAAACCATTTGCCGGGGTTGACGGCATCCAGTTTGATGTGGCCGAAGGCATCGCGTGGCACTTCCTGGCCATTGGCTTGCAGTTCCGCCACGATGGCCTCCACGCTGGCCCCTTCGGAGATGAAGATGTTGACGCAATCGACTTCATCCATCACCTTGCGCAAGCGGGCTGCTTCGGCGGCAAGGTCGATTTCCATTTCCGGGACGAACACGGCATGGATTTCATAACTTGCACGGGACAAACCCAAACCGGGTAACCATTCTTCACGATCCAGCAGCTTGCGGTATTCCAACGCGGTGGCAGCGGTGAGCCAACCGCAGTTGCGGCCCATGACTTCGTGGACGATCAACATGCGCGGGTTGGAGTTGTTTTCCGCAACGGCATTGCGGAAGTACCTAGCGCCTTGTTCGGCGGCGGTCCAAGCACCCAGCGATTGCTTGATCGGGTACACGTCGTTATCCACGGTTTTCGGCAGACCGATGACGGTGAGTCCATAGTTATTTCTCGACAAGAAAGCGGCCAAGTCGGCGGCGGCGATATTGGTGTCGTCGCCACCGATGGTGTGCAGGATGTCCACGCCGTCCTTAATCAACTGGTCGGCGGCAACTTTCTGCGGGTCTTCGCCTTCCTTGACCAGGCCGCGCTTGATGCAGTCTTTGACATTGGTCAGCTTGACACGGCTGTTGCCGATGGGCGAACCGCCAAAGCGGTGCAACAAGCCAGCCTTGGCACGGATTTCCGGGGTGACCGGATAAGAATCACCGAGCAGCAGCCCTTTGTAACCACTGCGGTAGCAGATGATTTCGATGCTAGGGTCGATCTCGGTGTAGCGTTCGATGAGTCCACCGACGGCGGAACTGAGACACGGGGCCAAGCCACCGGCGGTGAGGAGTGCGACTTTCTTAGGTTTGCTCATGGTATATAGGTCTTTTGGTTGTGGTTTGATGGAAGTTCAAGGAACGTAAACAGCTATTTTGCCATGGCATCACTTGAATATTCACTGAAATTTTGTTTAATTCACTGCGACGGTTCACCCGCCTGATTTATTTCACGATAGAATTGTCTGGTGACAATGCCGAGATCGGCAAAATCATTTGGTGCGAGGCTTATCCACTTTTGATCGCCCTCAACCCAACCCTCCCGGTGTGCATGGGAAATTTGATGAAAGAATCACTGCTCTTCATACGATTTAAACAATGTCCGACTTTCACTTCCTAAGACCACTCTGGCTACTCGCCCTCGTCCCTCTTGCCGGTTTAAGCTGGAATATGATCCGGCTGGGTCGCGAAGGCGGGGATTGGCGGCGCGTCTGCGACCCGGCGTTGTTGCCTTACATCCTTGTCCATGACAGCGGGGGCAAACCAGCCCGGCGGGCCTCATGGCTGTTCACGTTGGGCGGCGCACTTGCCATCCTGGCCCTTGCCGGGCCGGTATGGGAAAGGCTGCCCGTGCCGGCATTCCGCAATGAAGCTGCCTTGGTCATCGCCCTGGACCTCTCGCGCATCATGGAAGCAACGGATATTAAGCCGAGCCGATTGGAGCGGGCGCGCTACAAAATCGCCGATCTATTGAAACAACGCAAGGACGGGCTGACTGCTCTGCTGGTCTACTCGGGGGATGCTTTTACGGTGACTCCGCTGACCGACGATAGCGGCACGATCAATTCGCAACTTTCCGCCCTCACCAGCGATCTGATGCCCGCCCAAGGCAGCCGCGCCGATGTGGCACTGGAACTGGCCGGCCGCTTGCTCAAACAATCCGGCTTGACCCGTGGCGATATTTTGCTGATGACCGATGGCGGTAGCCTCGGCAAGGCATTCGATGCTGCCAAGGAACTGAAAGCGCAGGGCTACTCGGTTTCCGTGCTGGGCGCGGGTAGTGAGGAAGGCGCCCCGGTGCCATTGCCGGAAGGTGGATTTCTGCAAGACAGCAAAGGCAACATTGCCATTTCCAAGTTGGCGGCCCCCGCGTTGCGCCAACTAGCCAGTGACGGTGGCGGCCTGTACAGGAAATTGACCACGGACAACTCCGATTTATCAACGCTACTGCCATTTTTCGGCCAACAGCCGCAACCCGGCCAGCCTGGCACAGAGGGAAATGGCATCAATGTCGAGCAATGGGAGGAGCGTGGCATCTGGCTATTGTTGTTGCTGTTGCCGGTCGCTGCCTTGGCGTTTCGACGGGGGTATTTGGCCGTGTTGGCCTTATTGATTTTGCCATTGCCCCGACCAGCCCAGGCGTTGGAATGGCAAGACCTCTGGCAGACCCGGGATCAGCAGGCTTATCAAGCCTTCCAGTCTGGCGACTACAACAAAGCAGAAGAATTGTTTGAGAACCCGGAATGGAAAGCCTACACCGAATATAAGAAACTTGAGTCCGAACCTACCGTAAATCCTGTAAATCAACCCCCTGAATCCAAACCCATAAAAAGGAACCACACAAATGAAGAGGGCGATACAGCAGAAGGTAATAAAACAAAACCTTTAGAAAAAGGAAAATCGGCTGACGCTTATTATAACGAAGGCAATGTATTTGCAAAAAAACACCAGTATCCAGAGGCTATAGAATCTTACGATAATGCTCTAAAGCTGGATCCAAAGCATGAAGATGCCCTCCACAACAAAAAAGTAATTGAAGAATTTTTGCGAAAACAGCAACAAGAACAGGAAGAGCAACAGTCAGGAAAAGACAAAAATCAAAAGAAAAAACAGGAAAAAAAGGATCAACAACAGGGGAAAAACCAGCCACAGAGTCAAGATCAACAACAGGACGATCAATCCAAGGACAACAAGAGCCAACAACCGCAAGAGCGGTCAGGCCAGCAAGAAAACAAGCAAAATCAAGAAAATAAAGGCCAAGGCAAAGAGGAACAGCAGCCCCAACAAGGCGAACAACAAAAGCCTGAGGAAGAACAAGGCCAAGATGCGGAACAGGCAAGCAAGGCCCAAGCCGACAAGCCAGAGCAACAGGAAACCGACAAAAAAGGCATGGCAAGCACCGATGTCCATCAGAAAGAAGACAGCCAAGCCATCGAACAATGGCTGCGGCGCATCCCGGACGACCCCGGCGGTTTGCTTCGGCGCAAATTTCAATACCAATACCAGCAGCGGCAAAGTCAACGGGGGCAACAGTGATTTTTGCAAACGCCTTCGGGTTTGAACAACAGGGCAAACATGAATAATACTTCGACAATGACCAATCAAGAAAGTGTGTTGCGGATCATCAATTCCACTTTTGGGCCAAAACCATGCGAGAAGCCACGTCATGACGGCATGGTTGGAATTGTGAATGGCCATAAGGATGGAACGTGGATTCTGTGCTATCTGCCCTTTTTGCTTTGCCTGATGCTGTTTATTTCCACCCCTGCCTTGGCTACCGTCATCAAAGCGATGCCGGATCGCGATCCGGTGCGCATGAATGAATCTTTCAGCGTGGTGTTCAGCAGCGAGGAAAGCGTGGACGGTGATCCCGATTTCAGCCCCTTGGCCGAAGATTTTGAAATCCTCGGTCAAAACCAAGGCAGTCAGATTTCCATCGTCAACGGGAAAATGAGCAACAAACAGGAATGGACGCTGACGTTGAGTCCAAAACGGACGGGGGCCATCCCGATACCCGCCATCGCCTTCGGTAGCGATAGCAGCCAACCCGGCAGGGTAAGTGTAATCGACTCCAGCGCAGCCAAACCCTCGACAGCCGGCGGCACGTCCAATGACGAGGAGATCAAACTGGAAGTCGAAGCAGTGCCGAAAAACCCTTACGTCCAAGCGCAAGTGATTTACACCGTCAGAGTGTTGTTGCGGGCAAACCTAGTGGGGGCCGACTTGAGCGAGCCAGTGGCTCAGGATGCCTTGATTGAACGTCTGAGTGATGACCATCGCTATAGCACCACCCGTAACGGACGCGATTACACCGCCATCGAGCGCAGTTTCGCCGTGTTTCCACAAAAAAGTGGCTTGTTGAGCTTGGAACCGATGCGCTTGACCGCACAAGTGGAAATCCCCGGACGGTCTTTTTTTGCCCGCTCCACCCGCGCCATGCAGGTGAAATCCGAGGGCATCGATCTGCAAGTACGCCCGATTCCGGCAGCGTTCACCGGCAAGCATTGGCTGCCCACAACCGATTTGAAACTGGAGGAATCCTGGCCGCAAAATCCTCCCCACGCCAAGGCGGGCGAGCCTATCACCCGGACACTAAGCTTGAGCGCCATGGGCGTAACCAAGGGCTTGCTGCCGGAGATCGGGGCCGAACTCCAACTCGACCCGTCGATCAAACAGTATCCCGACCAGCCTGCGCTCACCGAGGAAAAACTGCCGTCCACCGGCATTTCCAGCACACGCCAGGAAAAAACCGCGCTGATTCCATCCAAACCGGGGAAATTCAAGATGCCGGCGATTGAAATCCCTTGGTGGAACATCAAGACCGACCGGATGGAAATCGCCCGGATTGCCGAATTGACCTTGAATGTGCAACCCTCAAGCGAGGCATCAAGCCAAGCCACGCCAAGCAACCCGGCATTAGCATCGTCGCCAGAATCTTTGCCAGTCCAAGTGATTGAAAAAACCGCAGGTCAAGTCCAAAACTTAGAAAATGCGTGGTTCTGGCTGGCACTTTTTCTCGGGGCAGGATGGTTAACCACCGGCCTGGCTTGGTGGTGGAAAAGCCGCCATATTCCGGTTTCGGGTTCATCCCGGCCAAAATCGGAACCCTCCGCAGACCTTGGCCTGGCCCGCAAGGCATTGCGGTCAGCCTGCACCCAGCACGACCCCGCTGCTGCGCGAACGGCATTGCTGCATTGGGCCGGCCTGTACTGGCCTGAGCGGAAACCTGCCACGCTGGCCGAAATCGCCAGCCTTGGTGGAGATCAGTTGGCAGTGGAAATCGGGCATATCAACCATGTGCTATACAGCCACGCCGCTGAAACGTGGAACGGCGATGCGCTATGGGTGGCGGTGCAAACCTTGCACGAGGGGAAGCTCAAGAGAAGTAAAGAGGGCTTGGATTTGGAGCCTATGTACCGTTAGTCGCTTGCCAAGTCGGGCGCTAAGGTGATTTCCAATAATGAATCCACCAAAAGAATCGTCCACGAAAAACACGAAAGGCACGAACGAATCTTGCTTTTGTTCGTGCTTTTCGTGTCTTTCGTGGACTCTATTTTTTTTCTAGGGATCAGATTCTTCATGGGATGCTCTTTCTCAGGAATCACCTTAGGCCACCAAGGTACCCTGAAGGCCGCCCTGAAAAGGGGATTTTATTTCCCGATCATCGTCTTGTCTAATCTTGCAAAGTAGGCGGCTCGCCCGCTGATTTTATTTCAATTGATTTTTTTTGCCGCCGGAGGTCGAGCAACCGGAATGCCCCTTGAGTACCGATGGCCCCGACCAGGAAACCTGCGCTGAACAGCGCGGAATAGTGCGCCATGTCCCACGAAGCAGCCAGTTTGCCGACGACAAAGCCAATCGCCAGAGACAGGCCAATTTTTAGGCGTCTGAAAATTTCCAAGGTATTCATGAAAAAAACCGCCTCCCCGATTGTCTCGGAGGATTGTAGGACACAACCCCCCTTTGACGGGGGGGCAGGAAATTAGGGTGGAGTCGGTCTATAAGCCGGGTTCTGTCGAGGACAGTCATTCATCTGGGTCGCCTGTCACCAAGCGCCTCAAGCAACCTACCCGGGAACCGCGCGGGCCACGCGTCTGGGGCGAACCCAATGCTCCCCTATTTGGTCTTGCTCCGGGTGGGGTTTGCCTTGCCGCTCTCGTTGCCGACAGCGCGGTGCGCTCTTACCGCACCATTTCACCCTTACCTGGAATCCCGAAGGAGACTAGGCGGTATATTTTCTGTGGCACTTTCCGTAGGCTCGCGCCTCCCAGGCATTACCTGGCACCCTGCCCTTTGGAGCCCGGACTTTCCTCCCTCCGCGCTAACGCGGACAGCGACTGTCCAACCAACTCCAAGCTTAGTTTAACGGTTGGGGGGGAACTTTGCCAGAGCAGTTTGTCTTAACGGAACGCGGGCAGGTCAGATTCCAACAGCCATTTGCCAAGGTCTTCGTCAAAACGCCAGATTTGACGGTCGGTAATGGTTTTCTCGACTCCGTCCGGCTCGACAAAGTAGCGGATTTCGACTGATTGCTCCACTATATTGCTGTTTGGGTTGTCATTCAGGAAGAGTGTGTTATACGTTGCGACATGTATATTTTTCAGCCAAGCGCCATCCAGAGGGGTTCTATGGGCAGGGTCTTGAAATTGAACCGCCCTCTCGAACTCGCCCCAACGGATTGTGGAGGCGTATCGGTTTAGAATTTCGTCACGTTTCATCATAAATACGTCGGAGGCATGGGTACAGGCAAGCAGCAGCATGGCCAACACTGACAATCCGGTTAAATTTAATTTCATGTTCAAGGTTCGTTGATAATCATTGAATAAATATGCCGAAGGAGAACCTTCCACCTTTCATTAAGTCCAAAAATTCACTGGCGTTCACACTACGATTATATGATGCACTAACAGCAAACAAAATTGGAGATTGGCTAATGAAAATCCTATTCGCCTTAATGGCGGTTTTGGCGGTCATTTTTTTCGCCCCCCCCGTGTTGAAGAAGTTCAACAGCCAAGGAATACATGGCTCCACCGACAAAAGGGTCATGCAATCGCTGAAGGACGTGCGCCAAAGCATGGTCACGGAAGAACGCCATACGTTTGATGTCGCATTGGGCCTGCTGCAGGCTTTCCATGCGCAAGAAGGCGAGAACGCATTTGCCAACGCAGTCAGCGGGAAAACCCCCACTGAAGTGGTGGACATGGCCAAGAAGGAAGTCGAGGCAAAAATAGCCGCCGGAGAAGCCGACTTCAAACAATATACTTCATGGGAAGATATGTTAAGCAAAAAAGCTGCGGAAGACGCGCCAAAAAAACCCGGCGGCCAGCAACCGCCCGCACCACTGCGTCAATCGCAACGCACCGGACGACCCTCAAATTAAACTTTTTTGCGTCGTTCCCACGATTCTTTTTCGTGGGAACTCACTGTGTGACGCTTTGCGTCATTAGGCTGGATTTACAAAGACAGAAGTCAAGGCTTAATGCCATGCTCCCGCATCGCCTGCAACACAGTCTGGCCGATGTGGGCGGGGTTGCGTGCGACGTACAGGCCCAGCGCTTCCATAGTGTCCATCTTGGCTCGGGCGGTGTCGGACTCGCTGGCGATAATCGCACCGGCATGGCCCATGCGCCGGCCGGGCGGGGCGCTGACGCCTGCGACAAAGCCGACAATCGGCTTGCTCATGTTCTTTTGCGCCCAGCGTGCCGCCGCGACTTCTTGCGGCCCGCCAATCTCGCCGATCAGGACGACGATTTGGGTTTCCGGGTCGGCCTCGAAGGCTTTCAGCACAGCGACAAAATCAGTGCCGTTGATGGGGTCGCCGCCTATGCCCACGGAGGTGCTGATGCCTATGCCTAGGACCGACATTTGCTCGGTGGCCTCATAGTTGAGCGTGCCGGAGCGCGAGACGATGCCGATATTGCCCTTCCTATAAATGTGCGAGGGCATGATGCCAACCTTGCACTCCCCCGGCGTGATGATGCCGGGGCTGTTGGGTCCGATGAGGATGGCATCCCGGCCTATGCGGTAGCGTTGCAGGCGTACCATGTCATGGATGGGTATGCCGTCGGCGATGGTCACTGCGACTCTAATGCCCGCGTCGATGGCTTCCATCAACGCGTCGGCATTGAAGGGCGGTGGCACGAACACGCCGGACACATCGGCGCCCGTGGCGGCTACGGCTTCGGCGACGGTATCGAACACCGGCAAGCCCAAATGCATTGTTCCGCCCTTGCCCGGCGTGACCCCGCCGACGACGTTGGTGCCTATGCCGATGGCATCTTGCGCATGGAAACTGGCGTGTTCGCCGGTGAAGCCTTGAAAGATGACTCTGGAGTGTTTGTCGACAAAAATGCTCATTGAAGTCCTAAATCGATTTTCAAATCAATCGTGAAATATTTGTAGGGCGGGTTTGGAACCCGCCCCTACGTGTGGCACTTAAATTAAAATGGAATCACTCGTTGACAATGGCGACGGCCTTGGCCGCCGCCGCGTCCAGATTTTCGGCGGTGATGAAGGCAAGCCCTGACTCGGCGAGAATCCTGCGGCCCTCTTCAACATTGGTGCCGGCCAAACGCACGACCAGAGGCACTTTGATTTGCAAATGGTTACAGGCTTGGATCAGTCCGAGCGCGATCCAGTCGCAACGGTTGATGCCGGCGAATATGTTCACCAGAATAGCCTTGACGTTGGGGTCTTGCAGCACGATGCGGCAGGCGTTGGTGACTTTTTCCGGTGAAGCGCCACCGCCCACGTCGAGGAAATTGGCCGGTCTTCCGCCGTGCAAAGTAATGGCGTCCAAGGAAGCCATCGCCAAGCCGGCACCATTGACGATGCAGCCGATATTACCGTCCAGCGCGATGTAATTGAGGCCGTGGCCGGAGGCTTCCACTTCCTTGGGGTCTTCCTCGGCCAAGTCGCGCAGGTCAGTGATGCCGCGCTGGCGATAGAGGGCGTTGTCGTCGAAGTTCAATTTGGCATCCAGCACCAGCAGCTTTTCCTCCTCGCCCACACTGACGATAGCCAAAGGGTTGATTTCAATTTGCAGGGCATCCCTATCCCTCATGCAGCGGTAGAGGGCTTTCATCAGCTTGACGGAGTGGGGCATCAACCTACCCTTCAAGCCTATCGCCGTGGCGATCTTGCGGCATTGGAAATCGCGCAAGCCAATGGCGGGGTCAACCACCTCCTTGACGATTTTTTCAGGGCTAGACCTGGCGACTTCCTCAATGTCCGTGCCGCCTTCGCTGGAGGCCATCACGGTAATGCGTTGGGTGGCGCGGTCTATCACCAGCCCTAGATAGAATTCCTTTTTAATATGGCTGGCTTGCTCGACCCAGACGCGATGCACTAGAGCGCCTTCCGGGCCGGTCTGGTGGGTGACCAGATGGCTGCCGATCATGCCGTCGGCAGTTTTTTTGACTTCGTCAATGGAGTGGACTAGTTTCACACCGCCGGCCTTGCCGCGCCCGCCCGCGTGGACTTGGGCCTTGACCACCCATTTGGAGCCGCCAATATCCTCCGCGACTTGTGCAGCTTGTTTGTCCGAGTAAGCCACGCCGCCGACCGGGACCGGCACGTCATAGGCTTTCAACAACTCCTTTGCCTGGTATTCATGGATGTTCACGGATTTAACCTTCTTCTTTTTGAAAACAAACGTAGCCGAAAGGGGATGACATCACTTTGATCGGTGTCATCCCCTCCCGATGCCGCCACGTAGCTCGATCTGCTTGATCTGCCGCACCACATTTTCCGCCATGCGGATCGATGCGGCATCAATGAGCCTGCCGTCCAAGGATACCGCCCCCTTGCCTTCCTTCGCCGCCTGTTGCATGGATTCTATGATGCGATAGGCGAGGCTGACTTCCTTTTCGGTGGGGGTGAAGATTTCGTTGCACAGGGCGACTTGGGACGGGTGGATGGCCCATTTGCCTTCGCAACCCAAGGCGGCGGCGCGGCGGGCGGCGGCGCGGAAGCCTTCCGGGTCGTTAAAATCGCCGAAGGGCCCGTCAATTGGGCGCAAGCCGTAGGCCCGGCAGGCGGCAACCATGCGGGAGATGCCGAAATGCCACTGATCCCCCCAATGGTAGCCGCGTACACCGTTTTCGTCCGTATCGGTCAGCACCCCGTAATCCGGGTTCGCGCCGCCGATATTCGTCGTCCGGGCGCGGACGGAAGCGGCATAGTCGGCCACGCCGAACACCATGGCTTCCATCCGCTCGGGGCAGGTGCGGGCGATTTCTTCCACATTCGCCATCCCCATGGCAGTTTCGATCAGGACATGGATGTTGATCTGCCTGAAGCCTTTATAAGCTTCGATCTGTGACAGCATCGTCGCGACAAATAGCACGTCGGCAGCGGAACCCACTTTCGGGATCAGGACCGTGTCAAGCTTGTCGCCAGCGGCCTCGACCACCTCCACCAAGTCGCGATAAGCCCAATAAGTGTCCAGGCCATTCATACGGATGGAGACCGCGCACTTGGACCAGTCATAAGTCTGCAACGCCTCAATGATGTTCGCCCGCGCCGGTTCCTTGTCGTCCGGGGCCACGGCATCTTCGAGATCGAGGAACACGATATCGGCTCCTGCGTCGGGGGCTTTCTCCAGCATCCGCCTGTTGCTGCCCGGAACCGCCAATTCGCTGCGGTGTAAACGGTTTTTCACGGCCATGTCATGCCTCTTAAAAAAATTTGAAATCTGCTTTTGCCAACTTACTCAATTGCAAAGCTCAGAATTATAAACACATGGGACTCGTTTTTCCCCTACTTTCAAGCAATTTTCATTTTGCCTTGACGAATGCATCCACCATAGGGCGGGCCAGGTGCGTCCCATCCCGCCCTCAGCAATTCTCATTATGACTCCATTGCCGTCATTCCGGCATGGATGCCGGAATGACGAGTTGTCTATCGGCACTTTGGCTCATAATGAGAATTGCTGCCCCGCCCTACCGCTTATGTCAACATGAGATTTTCCGCCCACTTTGTGGACTGTCCGACCATCAAGGCAGTGGCTGTCGAGACAAATGTCGTAACAAAAGCTACAAAAGCGTTGTAAAAATGGAAAATTTTTGCTACTATCTGCACCAGAGCAACTATCTGTTGCTTATAAACAACGGATTTTCTTCCAAAATTACGTGCTTTGAGAAAAAGAGTAAACCTTTATGAAAACCATCACTAAAACTTCTTTAATAAGCTTGGCGGTCGCTTCTGCGCTTGCCGTGGCACCACAGGCGGCTTTTGCCCATAAAACGGGAAAAGCCCACACCCACAAATCAGTGGCTCGTTCTTCTTCTAGCTCTAGCTCTAGCTCTTCGGTCGCCACGTCCAGCACGGATGCGAGACTGCGCGCCATGGAAGCGGAAATCCAGTCGCTGCGCGGCGAACTGGGCAGGACACGCACCGAAACCAAGTCTGCGGTGAATGCTGTGAACGAAAAGACCGCATCCGCCGAACAAGCGGTTGAGGCAAAACTGATAGAACACGAAAAGCAGTCGAAAGAAAACCATAGCGTCCTGAGCTTCCGTGGCGGTTATGCGGGCATGACCCACAACCGCAACGATGAAGTATTGGTCGCCAACCAGACGGTCACTACTCCAGGCAGCCATAACGGCGGTGCTGGCTGGTATGTCGGTGCCGGGCTTGACCATCGCCTGACCAACGATATGTGGGGCTTGACTGACCTCATGGCTCTCGATGGCGAAATCATGGTTCAATACATGAACTTCGGCGAGTCTAAAAACACCTTGGTTAGCATTTATCCGGGTGCGTCTGCCCCGGGTGCGTTTGGAACCATAAAGAACCAAGTCACCCAGTTCACCTTGGCCGCTTCGCCGAAGATCAAGTTTAATACCGGCACCATCTTCACGCCATGGATCATCCCGTTCGGCCTGACTTTCAACGTCATCTCACCCCCGTCCAGCGGCGTGACCGTGTTGAATCCCGGCCTGATGCTCGGCGTCGGCGGCGAGTTTGACATCTGGAAAGCAATCGTCGCGGGCGTGGACTTCCGCTATAACTTCACTGGCGGCGACCTGAGCTACAGCAACGTCCTTTCTAACGGTCAACAAGTACGCGTCAAGGGTGTCAGCACCGACGGCCTGACCGCAGGTGGCTATTTCGGCTTCAAATTCTGACAGACCACACGCTTAATCAGTTAGGCTAACAGAGGAAGGGGGAGCAATCCCCCTTCCTTTTTTGCCTTTTGTGGATGCCGGAAAATATTGCCGGTGGCCACCGTTAATCGCTGAAAGTCCGGAGGCGACATGGTTTTACACAAC
This sequence comes from uncultured Methylococcaceae bacterium, assembly GCA_903857165.1. Classification (GTDB taxonomy): domain Bacteria; phylum Pseudomonadota; class Gammaproteobacteria; order Methylococcales; family Methylococcaceae; genus Methylumidiphilus. The sequence goes on from CAIODU010000395.1 coordinate 15,393, forward strand.
CCATGGATTTGATATGGATCTTTGTTGATGCTACATTAAGCTCAACCCCGGAGGGTGGCTTCAACTGGAAAATGCGACACGGACAGTCCCGGTTGGACGGCGGGGGCAACATGCAGGACGAAGGCGGTGAAGTTCTGCCGGATTATTGGCATGGGATCAAGGGGCTGATCCGGCAGAACCTCAGTCCAGCGGGAATATCCCCGGTTTCAAAACGCCACACCAAGTATAAATTAAAAACGTCCACAGCCTGAAGTTGGTATAAATCGAGAGTATAAGCCGATGAAACTAATAGCAAATAAAAAGATTGATTGGCACAAGATTCTCCTTATTTTATTTTTACAATTGGCATTGAGCACTTGTTCGGTAGTCTATAAAAATACTGGTGATGTATTGATTGGTTTTGCTCAAGATGAAACCGTACCCTATGTATTGGCAAGTAATGATGTCGAACTGGGATGCGCGATGTCAAAAGCCTTTACGCCATTCATATTAAGTTTTAGCCGGGTTACGGCGCATCCCAACGAGCTGTCCATTATGTTGTATTTATTGGCTGGTAGTTGTTCTGAGTTCATGGCATGGGAGGAAGATCTTCGATATTTGAGGGCATTGTATTCGAAAAATGTACCTGAGGCAGAGGATGCGCGAATTGCACAGAAAAGATTTATGACCCAAGCGGCCCGTCGTCACTTGGCTGGTTATCAAAGCTTGGTGTTAGCCATTGCCGAACCCGGCGGTGCTTGCCCTGACTTTGATTCCGATAACGCTGAACTTTATTGGCTGCTTGGTCTGTTGGATGGCTTGCAGGCAATGTTAAACGATTTGGCATCCGAGGGCATTGCAAATGTACCGCTGGATATAGCGTCAAAAGTGGGTAGGGGTTCCGCCTGCTTGGACAATGAAAAATGGTGGGGCTTACCCAAGGCAATTCAAGCGGCTATTTGGGTGAATATTCCTAATGACAAACCTGCCGGTGTAGACCCATTAAACGTTTTGGATCAATCGATGCAAATCGGTATAAAACAAGGGGTGCGTGTGTCCCAAGTGTTAGCGGCGAAAGTCCATATGGGCCTAGGTAATATAGAACAGGTCAAATCAATAATTCGAAGTCACAAAAAAGCAATAGTAAACACTCCCAGTAAACCAGAATTTAGATTACTAGACGAGTTAGCCACCGTTCAGCTACTGGCTATTTCCGATCACCTCTGGACCGAGGCTACGGGTAAACGCACACCTATTTCCGGCTTAGGTACATTTTGGGATGACCCTAAAGGTGCTGTAGATACCATTAATATTGATGATATGCTTTAATTCCACAGGATACTTCCAATGGATTGTCGATTGACATTAACAAAATAGGAGTTTGCTTATGATATTTAGCCGTTACATCTCCACATCGTTTGTATGTGCTGTCTTGATTATGACTAGCACTACAGCCCTAGCCGAGAAAAAAAGCCTGTGTGTTTTTGATCTGTTGGGTGCCAATGGGCCTACCTTTTCCCAGATGAAGGATTATAAAACAGCCGCACTTAATTGGGGTGTCGAACTGATACTCAAACCTTACACCAGCGAACATGTAGCCACCGAAGATTTCAAATCCGGGCTCTGTGATGCGGTTATTTTCACCGGGATACGCAGTCGCCAGTTTAATCCATTTACGGGTAGTTTGGATGCCATCGGTGCATTGCCTTCTTATGAGTATTTGAAATCGGTTATTTCAACTATAAGCTCCGAGAAAGCGGCAAAACTGATGGTTACCGATTCCTACGAAGTCGTCGGGATTTTCCCTGCGGGTTCGGCTTATTTGTTTGTCAATGACCGTACTATAGATACCGTTGGGGAATTAGCCGGTAAACGCATCGCCATTCTGGATGTCGATCCAGCCCAACTTGATATGGTTAAGTTTGTTGGAGCTTCTCCTGTTGGTACTTCGATAGCCGATATGTACAGCAAATTTAATAATGGTTCTGTAGATATAACTTTTGGTCCTGCGCTTGTCTATGAAGCCATGGAGCTGATTAAAGGTTTAGAACCAAACGGGGGTGTAATTAATTTCCCGATAGGACAGCTTACCATGCAAATGGTCATTCAAAAGGATAAATTCCCAGCAGGATTTGGGCAAAAGTCCCGCGACTATGCCTTGAGCCAGTTTGATCAAGGGGTCGAGTTGGTTAAAGGGTACGAGAGCAAAATTCCGGGAAAATTGTGGATACCGATCCCGCAAAAGGATATGACCAATTATAACGAGGTGTTCAGACAAGCCCGAATCAGGCTTCGGGACAAGGGCATTTATAACAGTAAAATGTTGACTGTGATGAGAAGGTTGCGTTGTGAAAAAGCCCCACAAATGCAAGAGTGTTCCGCTTCTGATAAAGAATAGTAATTACGATTACAGCGTTTTTAATTCCAATTGATTACGTTGTTTAAGTTTTGAAATCGTTGGCGGCAAAGGGTTGCCGCCCTACAGTCCTTGTTACGCAGTAGGTCGGCAATCCTTTGCCGACATGGGCGTAAATAAATAAGTAACCAA
>CAIODU010000396.1 GCA_903857165.1 uncultured Methylococcaceae bacterium
GTAACTTGTCGGTTGCGTAAGTGTTTGAAAAAGGCTTGATGGCGACCCCTAGATTCACATCCTTGTGACTGGATTCCGGCATCCATGCCGGAATGACGAGTTGTCTATCAGCACTTTGGCTCATAATGAGAATTGCTGCTGTGGGCAAGTGGGAATGGCAAAGCGTATTTCGCCGAAACTGCCTTCTCACATGCGGCACAATATGGCTGACGCCCATTGCGCCTTGGAAGTGCGTCTTACCGCATCGACTTATTTAGCTACAACAGCCAGCACAGCCGCAGGATTGGTTTGGGCAATGGCGAGCAAAGTCCTTGCCGCGCCGCTAGGTTGTTTGCTCCCTTGCTCCCAGCCTTGAAGTGTGCGGACGGACACACCCAACAGCGCGGCAAACTGAGACTGCGAAAGTCCCGTTTTTGCTGTCCGCGAGGCTGATGATAACATCAATCCCATTGACACTAAAATGGGTTCCCGCGCAGGGGAGCGTGGGAACCGTCAAAGAATTTCCTGATTAGAAAGCTGTTTCAGCTTTTCGTCATTCCGGCATGGATCGCCGGAATCCAGATTGCAGGGATGCCCCGGACCCCGCCGTCCATGGAGCCTAGGTTCCGGCAGTCCATGCCGGAACGACGGTGTTTTGGGCTTGGCTGAAACAACTTGCTAATCAGGAGGAACTCAATACACCAACTGTTCTATTGTAATTCCCAACGCCGCCGACGCTTTTTCCAGCGTGGCTTTGCGAGGTCGCTTGGCCGATTCGATCTGTGCATAACCGGCTTGAGTTATGCCCATGCGCTCAGCCATTTCGGCTTGGGTCAACATCAGGTATTCCCGCCAAGCTTGCAAAAGGCTAACCCCCTCCATGACATGCCTCCCAACGACGGTGTTTGGAATGGTTCCCGGTCGGACAGCACCTCGCAGCTTGATGAAATCGTCATAGGGAACCACCACATACGCTGGCTTGCCGTCACCGCCTAGGATGGTCTGGACGTTAGTAGGTGCGGTCATCATGTTTCTTTACCTCTTCAATGCTGATTATGTGGACATTGCCATCGAACTCGAAGAACACCCGGAAATCACCTACCCGCAAGCGATAGCTGTATTCATGGTTGGTCAGTTTTTTCACACCTTGGCAGTCTGGAAAATCAATCAGAGACTGCGTTTCCAGATAAATCTTTTGGCGCGTTATCCTATCTTTGATTTTTTCAAGCTGCCTGACCGCTTTGGGTTTCCAGTCAATCTCGTTCATGATGGATATTATAAGTATTTTATAAGATATATCAAGCTCAAATGCTGAACTAAAACCTCCCAAACCTCCACAATATCGCCGGCAACAACAACAGATTGAGCAGTGTGGAGGAAGCCAAGCCGCCAACGATAATCGCCGCCATCGGCCCCATGATCTCCCTGCCCGGATTATCGCTGTTTAAAGCGATGGGCAGCATGGCGAGTGCGGTCACCAAGGCGGTCATCAGTATTGAAGGCAGGCGCTCCCTCGCACCCTGCACCACTGTATCCAAGTTCCAGTCCTTGCCATCCACCTCGATCAAATACCGGTAATGGGAAATCAGCATAATCGCGTTACGGACGGTAATGCCCCAATGGCTCCGACAACCAAGGCAAACGGCAGGTTAAGCCGTTCGTGGTGAGCCCGCAAGGCAAGCCTTGCAACTCCCGCATCACTTTTTAATCGCACACTTGAATCACAGCCATATGGCGCAAGGGCGCACATTCGGTTATCCTGTTGCACTAAAAAAGGCGCATACCGCGCTAAAGCCCAATGACAGGCATTGTACCAATCATCGGACTAAACTTCAGACGAGGCAGCACATGTATTGTCGTTTTTGCGGAAAGGAAGTAAAAGAAAAATCCATTGTTTGTTCAGGTTGCGGACGTCCCGTCGACGAGCCAGGCAGCCTCTCGGCCACACCCGTGATGGGCTGGAGTTTGGGGTTGTTACTGGCCTTGATGTTCGTCAGCGTGTTCTTCCCGCCCATTGGCTTGTATCTCGGAATCAAGGGCTTGTTCAGCGAGGCAACCAAGGTCAAGGCATCGGTGTTGTTGACGGTTGCCGTCTTCACGTCACTGCTGTGGGCCGCGTTGATCTTGGGCCTTTAATCCACGGGAGATTGGAATCCCGCCGTCCCGAGCGGAATTCCAAACCCCGGACAGTCTGCCATGGGTGAAGACCTTGCGGGGAGGGATGGAATCATTTTCCCCTCAAGCAATCCAGGGTTTCCTTGTCAAACTTGTTGCCCTGCCTCACGCAATCCTTGCGTGACCGCTTAAATGGCTCGTCTGCAACGGGCTGTTGTCCGGCCATTTCGGGAACGGTTGCTTGGTATTTCAGCACTAGGTTCCCTTTTTCCATCTGCATGTCCATCAACCCCAGGGCGCTCATGCCTAACAGCACGATCTCGTCTTGCATGGCGGGATTGATCGCAGCAGACACGTTGCGCATCTCAATCCGCCCCAGCGTCAGCGTGTCGATGGTCGTCAGGTGATGGACGACGATGCCGCCGCCCGTCTTGAAGGGCACTGGCGTACCCTTCTTCAAGCCAATCTGTTGGGCGATTTTTTCGGGCACCACCACCATTGTCGCCCCCGTGTCGGCCAAAAACCTGACTTTTTTGCCGTTGATGGAACCGAAACCGACGATGTTTCCGAAGCTATCCCTTTCCATGACGTATTCCAAGGTCGTAACGCTTGTTTCAAGCCGGGGTTGTGGCTGATTTTCCGGCGACTGACGAGACCGAATGGGATTGTCCGTAACCGGGGTGTCGGGTATCCTCATCTGCATTTCCGCCTTCGGCTTGGCTTGTCCAGGCTTTTCGTTGGGAGGCGCGGGCAGCGAAGCGGATTGGCTGGCGTTGGCGGGATGGGAAGGCTGGACATTGCCCCTGCCGCGCAAACGTTCGTACCCCAGTACACCCAAAAATAGAAAGCCCACCGCCAATGCCAGCCGCACAGGCAAGCTTGACCAAACAGAAGGGCGCTCATAGCGAAAGCTGGAGAGGCGGCTGCTTTTTTCCCGATAAAGATTTTTTGGTTCCACGATGACGACTCCACTGGCCTAGGCGCATTTCTCAAGGGATGTTATCCCTATTGATGCCCGGTTGTCACAACAATTTGTCTCCCCCGCTGCAATGGCTTAATATGCGCTCTTCAACTTAACCAACACAGGAGAGAAAACACGATGAAAGACATCATTTTTAAAACCGGGGAAGCCACTGTATTTGCCGCCGAAGGCCAGTTTACCGATGCCATGCCGGAAATACTCATCGGCAGCGTGGACGGGCCGGTGGGCCAGGCATTCGCCAACATGATGGCACAGAACGCGGGCCACACCAGCATGTTTGCCATCCGCGCCTGCAATCAGATGGTCCGCCCGGCCACCATGATGGTGCCAAAAGTGACCATCAAAAACAGCGCGACCATCAATTTGCTCGGCGGCGTGGTGCAAGTCGCCACCGCTGATGCCGTGCTTGATTGCGTCATCGAAGGCATCATCCCGCGCAAGCAAGTGAACAATATCTGCATCATCAGCCTCATCTGGCTCGATCCGCAAGCCGTCAAAGACCCCAATCTGGATGAAAAAGACTTGTATCGGACCAACTACGAAGCCACCAAGCTCGCCATCAAGCGTGCCCTCAACGACGAGCCAACCCTCGACGAACTGATCGAGAACCGACATAAGATCAAGCATGAGATGTTTGATCCGGAGGCTTGATCCTCGGCTTTCCGTTTTTTTTTATGACAGCCCAATGCTTATTTTAAGCCAAAGGGTTGGACTATAGCCCGTCATTCCGGCAAGGATGCCGGAATCCAGCGTCCAAGGATGGCAAACCTAATGACTTACTGATGTTACGCACTGAGCCGTTGAAGCTCAGATGGCCGGAATAAGCCCGCCCGAGCGGGCGTTTCCGGCGAAGTAAGCCGCACTTGCACGGGTACTTTTGCCGGAAACGCCCGTGAACGGGCTTATTCCGGCCTACGACTGTAAAAATTTGTAGGTCGGCAACTCTTTGCCGACGAAGGAGATGCATCGGTCGCAACTGTTGTTATAAGGTTTCTCATTATTGAATATAGTATCTCTCTTCTCAGGTGCCGGTGGCCTCGATCTCGGTCTTGTCCAGGCGGGCCACAAAATTATATGGGCCAATGATTCTGACCCTGATGCCGTTGCCACCTACCGAAAAAATATCGATCAACATATTCGCCTTGGCTCGATAGAAGAAATTTCTTCCTCAGATATTCCAGATTGTGAAGTGGTGGTGGGAGGTTTTCCATGCCAAGGATTTTCTCAGGCAAATTTACTTCGGTTTGAAGAAGATGAACGCAATCGGCTGTATTTGGAATTTCTGCGGGTCGTCAGAAGCAAGCTTCCCCTGTATTTTATCGCCGAGAATGTGCGTGGAATACTTAGCTTGGCTGGTGGCCGGGCTATTGAAAAAATCGAAAATGACTTTGCTGCCAGTGGTTACCGTGTCAGCAAGCAGCTTTTTAATGTGGCGGACTATGGAGTTCCACAAAGTCGCTGGCGTGTCATCATAGTAGGCGCTCGGCGCGATCTTCATGCCAGCAAGGAATTCCAGTTTCCTCGGCAAACCCATGCCAACCCTGACAAGTGCAAATCTCTTGGACTCAAACCTTGGGTCAGCATTGGTGAGGCATTGGCAAGCATACCTGAACCTGATGAGCCGAATTTCTTACCCAACCATATCTTTTCAAAGTATAAAGTGACGAATAGAAATTTTACCGGGCATCGGTGGACAGAAGCCAGCAAACCATCCCCCACTATATTGGCGCGAGGCAATGGTAAAGGAGGGGTATGCGCCATTCAACACCCAAAAAATCACCGCCGCATGTCCATCCGTGAATCTGCAACGATACAAACATTTCCCTTGCACTTTGAATTTGTGGGTAAAATGAACTCTTGTTATCGACAAGTGGGCAATGCTGTCCCCGTTCTTTTCGCCAGAAGGCTAGGCGAACAATTAAGCAAAGAAATTTTAGAGAATTAGTTTTTATGAAAATTGTATCGCTGTTTTCAGGTGCGGGCGGTCTCGATTTGGGATTGAAGTGGGCTGGTCATGAAATTGTATGGGCCAATGATATTTTTCTGGATGCCGCAGCCACCTACAAGGCAAATTTTGGCAACCACATAGACACCCGTGACATTCGCGACATACCTTCTTCTGAGATTCCAAATGGTGATGTGGTTGTAGGTGGATTTCCGTGCCAAGGCTTTTCGGTGGCCAACTGGGGACGTTCGACGGACGACCCAAGAAACCAACTTTTTCGTGAGATGGTTCGTGTTATTCGTGACAAGCAACCTCGTTATTTCGTTGCCGAGAACGTCAAGGGACTAGTTTCCATGGGAAAGGGCAAAGTGCTTGAACAAATCACCACCGAATTTTCGGATGCCGGTTATCGTGTTTGCCGCCAAGTCGTCAATGCCGCAGATTACGGAGTTCCACAGATGCGCATGAGACTGTTGATTTTAGGTGTTAGGGAAGACTTGGGCAATGAGCCATCCTTTCCTCCGCTCCCAAGCCATTCGACACCTACAAAAGCCAAAATGCTTGGACTTCACCCATGGTTATCCGTAGGAGAAGCTCTCGCCCATTTGCCTGAACCAGAGGATGGTAGGCATATACCTAACCATGAATATTCCCTTTACAAGCTACGTTTCAACGGCCATTTGGGGCATCGTTTCATAGAACCAAGCCGACCAGCCCCTACTGTTACCGGGCGTGGCGATGAACGGGGTGGGGTGGTGGTATTGCATCATCCAAATAATCAACGCCGTATGTCGGCAAGGGAACTGGCGGCAGTCCAGTCGTTTCCTGACGGTTTTGTTTTTTCAGGTCCTAAATCATCCGCCTATCGCCAAATTGCCAACGCGGTGCCGCCCTTGCTTGGTAAAGCCATTGGCCTGATGCTTGCGGAAGCCGAATTTACTTGTATTGCCCTGAAATCCGAAGCAGCATGATTCCTGTCCCAATCAAACCATTTCCAAGTTACAAGTGGCGATGGTTAAGCACAATGCCCACAGAAAACCTACTTGATCCACCCGTATTTTTGGGGGTGCTTCGTGTCCTGGCAAGACACGAAAACATGTCTCCGTCCAACCCTAAGATTGCAGATGAACTTGCGATAGTTCAAAAAGACACGCAAACACCTGTTGATCTTGTTAGAACTCCCGAGCGAAACCTGATTCGTAATTCGGGCCAATATTGGAAAGGCACAGGTTTGCTGCTTCCAGAACATGGGGCTATCCGTTTAACGGGCCTAGGTCATAAAGTGGCACAGGGAGCGATTACTCAGAGTGAATTTGCTGCGCTTATGGTACAGCAAACCGTTCTTCCAAACCCTTGGACATGCTCTAAAGTGGAATTTGCCGAATGGCGTAATGCTGGGTTAGAGATTCATCCATTTCTATTGATACTGGAAATTCTTAATGAGCTTGGCTTCCTATCAAGGGATAAAGCAGAAGCCTATATCTCGACTTTGGCCTTTTTAAGCCACCGCCGCGAGTTGATCCAGCAAGGCATCCCAGTCACGGCAAGATAATTCCAACCGGTCGCTGCCGGTTTTGGAGTTGACGAAATACTTGCCAGCCCAGATGGCGCGGCGGACGA
>CAIODU010000397.1 GCA_903857165.1 uncultured Methylococcaceae bacterium
GCAAGGCCAGATCGGCAACCCCGACGGCGCGGACAAGCCGAACAAGAAGTTCTACGACCCGCGCGTGTGGGTCCGCGCCGCCCAGGTCAGCATGGCCGGGCGCCTGCAGCAGGCCTTCGCCGACTTGAACGCGACCGGCTCCCTGTAAGTTTGGTCACCGGTTCCCATGCCCCGGCGTGGGGATCGGTGACAGAGGAAAACCAAAAGCCCGATGGTGCGAGCCATCGGGCTTTTTTATGCCCCGCCGTATCGCATCAGATATGATACGATCATTCACATCTGAGGGCGGTCATGTCCAAACAACCAAAAGAAATCTTGCTCGAACAAGAACGGTGTGAACTCAAACCCAAATCGGGCGGCGGGCTTCTGAATTACGAAGTGTGGGGCTACCAGGAAAACGGGCGGACACTGGTCACCCGGTATAATCTAGCCTATATCAACCATGCCGTTTACGCGGGCGATAATGGTCGCGTCCTTGGTTTCGACAATGCCCACGGATACCACCATCGGCACTTTATGGGAAAAGTCGAGCCAGTGGCATTTGCAAGTTATGAGGCCCAATTGGAACGGTTTCAGCAGGAATGGCAAGCCCTCATCAAGCAACAACTTAAGGGGAAAAACCTATGAGCAAGATATTGGTTCAAACCGGCGATGCCGACGGCTTTTTTGACCGGGCCAGAACGGCGGCGCAAAAGGCGGATCGCGGAGAAGTTTTCGGGGAAAAGCTAACACTGTCTTTTGAAGACCCTAAGCGCATGTTTGAAGTCCTGTCGGAGCAGCGCCGCCGGCTCATGTCGGAAGTCATGCGGGAACCGAAAACCATCAACGAACTCTCCAAAAATCTACACCGGAACCGCTCATCCATCAGCAAAGATGTCGGGCTGTTGGAGCGTGTTGGCTTGGTGACCTCGCACAAGCAACCCAATCCCGGTCATGGCGTGCAAAGGCTGGTGTGCGCAGTCGCCGCGAAAATCGAAGTGGTGGCAACGCTGGAAGCGGCTTAAGCCTGCCGTGAAATCAAAAAGCCCGATGGTGCGAGCCGTCGGGCCTTTTTGTGCCTTAAAAACGGGGTTGCATCAATGTAGCCCGCATGGAGCGAAGCGGAATGCGGGAAGTTCGTGGCCCCGTTCCCCCGGATTACGCTTCGCCCTTCGACAAGGCGACGAGTTCGGATCCCACGGCGCTCATTAGGTTAAGACGCTGGCAATTCGGAGATAAAGGTTGCGATCTTCTTTGTGATTCCAAGAACAAGCGGCGCGACATCCGTAACGGCTTTCGCCGCTGAAATAAGCCCATCACCTATACACTTAAGGGCGAACTTGTTGGGTTTTTCTTTTGCAACTTCACCCGCTATCGTTTGTGTGCCATCAATTACATCTTTAGTTTCTTTAGGATTTTTAATTAAGGCTGGCTCAAGCGATTCTTTGAGTTCATCGATTATCGATGAAAACTCTTTTTTGGTAGAGTCATGAAGATATTGTGAGGTATTTATAACCCCAATTATAGTGCTAAATGAATTCTTGTAGTTGCTGATTTCTGGGGAAATATTTTTATATGGCTCATAATTTTTGTAGCCATCAGGGCAAATACGATCTATTAAATTTAATAATTCTGAAAGTAAATCAACTTCATCTTTATCTATGTATGTGTATTTTTTGCAATTTTTATTACCTGTTAATTCTTGTTTATATTCTTGTGAATACCTGAATGAACTATCGAGTGTCTCTGGAATAATGAAATGGCTAGCTATGCCTTTTACGAATACATGATCATATAATTTTGGCTCTATGTGATTTGTAGTGGAAAAATGCGATCCTATCGGCATGAATAGTGAAACATTATTCGCCATGGCCCTTGGCCGGGGTGGCGTGGTAGGCGGTGAACTGCGGGCTGCACACAATGTGGCAGTGCCGGCTGACGCCGTTGACCCGGCCGCCCGTCGCGTCGATTTGGGCAAAGGGGCTGTCGGCAATGCCGCTGCGGTAAAGGCCGCTCTTCCCCTGGTGGAAAACATCGTAACCGCACGTCCATTGCCGGGAGATGCAGGCCGCCGAGACTTCAATGCCAAAATTGCGGAAAAAGCCCAGTATCCGCTTTTCCGGCCGGGTGGCCGGCCATTTCAGGCTGCCGTCGCTGGCGGATTTGATTGCCCAAAAAGCGCAGGCATTGACGGCTTGATCTTGGCTTTCCCTTGGAATTTAAAGTAGATACCTTTTCACGGCTATTGTCCCCTAAAATGGACGGCCTCACCAAAGGTAGCATGCTGGACTTGAAGACCATTTTCAGGGCGCGAAAATACACGCGGCGGATTTTAAATTCGCTCGGCAAAAATGGCGAGGGATTTTTAATCGACGACAGGATTTTTCAAATCGCAGAAATCGGCAGGATTCATGCAAAAGCAATGTAACTTTTGGCGAAGGTATTGACACTGCCATGAATTGTCCGTAACCAGGCATTTACAGGACGGCGA
>CAIODU010000398.1 GCA_903857165.1 uncultured Methylococcaceae bacterium
GGGGTCGATGTTTTATTCGGTTTGCCGTCCGGGGGTGTCGCTTCGCTCAACCCCCGGCTAATAGCTTGAACCCCTTCGGGGTTCTGCTGCTCCCGCAACGACTTGTGTATAACGATGAGAGCAGGAGCTTGGGAACGAGCAAGCAATGCAAACAGATGCGCCCGACAAAGCTGTTGGCAGTGCTTTCGTCTGACGATAGTATCGCCGCATGATAACGGCATTCCACATGGCCCATGCAAAACGAGTTGAAATCTGCGACTACCACTGAGCAAGTAACATGAAACAATTGCCCAACATCCACCCCGGCGAAGTGCTGCGTGAGGAATTTCTCATTCCTTTGCAAATTAGCCAATACCGGCTGGCGAGAGCCATTGGCGTCACCGATGCCCGCATTTCGGCCATTTGCGCGGGCAAGCGAGCCATCACGGCGGACACGGCCTTGCGGTTGTCGGCTTTTTTCGGTACTTCGCCGGGTTTCTGGCTGGGGTTGCAAGCCGACTATGACACCGAGGAGGCGGCGACTTCGCTGCGTGACGATCTCTTGCGCATTCGTCGCTTCGACGCCGAAGCTGCGTGATCGCTACAAGGTTGTGCTGGTTCCCAAGCTCCAGCTTGCCGTGGTTCGGGGAAAGCTGGAGCTTCTGATACCGTATTCCAAAATCATAATGTTGTCGCTTTAACAATCGCCCGGAAAAAACCCCATGTCGAACAATTGTTCCATCGAGTACGGGCAAGCGAGTGGAAAAGTCTTTTCGTCGAGGTTGGTTTCCTTGACTGCCAGATACACGCCTTGCGGGTAAGCCTTGGCGATGCGCTCGGCAAGAATGCTCTTGAGGCTTGGGTTGTCTTCGACTAGGCCAATGACAGACAGTCTTTGCTCCTTGATCGTCGCATTCCAGCTTCTTGTCCTGAAAGACGGTTGGAACTGCCATTTGAGCAGATGACCGATCAAGACTTTAAGCCGGTTCTGCAACTGGTTGCGCTCGCTGGCACCCATGCTTTCAATTTCCTCAATCAAATTGTCCAGGTCGATCTCGTGCAATTTACCGGCCTTTAACAGATTGGCTTGTTGGATGGCCCAAGCATGAAAATCTTTGTCATGAAGGTTCGCGCTCATATCAAACCAACGGCTCCCGGTAGAAAATCATAATCACGCCGATCAAAAACATCGCCGTCATGCCGATGAAACCGGCGATTTGGCCTTCCCGCTGGCTTTCCGGGGTGACGAGGCGCAATTCCAGCCAGCGGCCACTGGCGAGTATCATGGCCAGCAAGCCCATCGTGGTATGCGTCGTCTGAATGAGAAATTCGCTTTTCAACTCAAACTGGGCATGGGCATGGGTGAGCAATAAAATGCCGCCGAAAGCACATAATACCGGGAAGATGTATCTTAACTTTCTCGCCTCGGGATTCGTGCGGGCCTTTAATTCCATCCAGCCCAGCACGAATAGCATCAAGGTCGCAATCCGATGCTGGAAGACCTCGCCGTTGCCGAAGGTGCTTTCCCAAAAGCCAATCGGCCCCAACGGCCAGGTTTCCGCGTCACTGCGGAAAAATAGGAAGATGCCCATGAGGAAGAACCCCGCCGGCCAGTAGCGTGTCCAGCCTAAGCCTTTGATGTGGAAATAGGACAGCATGGCCAAGAAGCCCATGGTGCCGAGGAATAGCCCGGACATGTTGTGGTTATAGTCCGACCATTCCTTGCCGGCGACCGAGGGTATCTTATTCACCACGGCCACGCGGCCCGCCTCGCCGGCGAGTAGCTCCTCGTGGCTGGGCGAGGTGATTCTAGGAACGTTGGGCATGAACATATTGACGACTTCCGACACGGCGGCGGTGCGGTCGGGGATGTCCACGGAAGGCGGTTGTGACGATAGCGTGGCGGCGATGAACAGCACGCCCACCAAAATGAATGTTTCCGCTTCGATGTAAAAGGGGACTTTTTTCTCCAGAAGGTCTGGATTGCCGGTTTCGCGCCAGCGCTTGCCCGCCCGGTTGTTGAGATAGGCAAACCCCAAAGCGACTAAAAACAGCCAATTCTTGGTGACGACCAGATTGCCGTAGCCAGTGCCGAACAGCCCGTCCCAACTGCCGATGTAAGTCCACGCTAAAAATACGCCGGTGGGGACGAGCAAGACGACAGAACCCAAACCCAACCAGGCAAAGCGAGTGATGGCAAGCGGCCAAAGTGCCTTGGCACTGGCATCTTTAAGGCCGGTGCGCCACAGCATCAGCAACTGCACTACGCAGCCGAACCAAATGGCGGCGGCGAGTTGGTGGATGACCGTGGTGAACATCAGCAGTTCACGGTCCTCGAAACGACCCACCGCATGGACCAGCCAAGCCCCGCTCACCACCAGCGGGATCGTCAATAAGGCAGCGACGATCCAGGACGAGGATTTGGCGGGTTCCTTCATCAATTGCTTGGCGAACCAGACAAACCCCAGCGCCAATATCAAGCGCAACAGGCCAGCTTGAAACTGCACGGTGCCGGCATAGGCGGCCATGGGCAATTCGCCCAAGGTCGAGGCCAATACGGCCCCTTTGACCACCAGTTTGACTGCCACCGTGGCAGCCAGGGAAACCGCGCCCCAATGCAGCACTTTGACACTGCTTAGGATTGCCGCGTCACCCGCCCGGTTGGCGGTGGCGACACGCAGGATGACGAAACTCCACAATACACTGCCGACCACCAGCGCGTAGCTGATGATCATCAGCCCGCCGAGGAAGTCGTCGATAAAATTAGCCAAGCCTTGCATGTACATAATGAGTTACCGTTGGGCTGAAACTTTGAAACGGATGACATCTTCGGTCAGGTGGCCGTCAGCCGCGAAGACCTTGTATTTGATCGCGTAGTCGCCTTCTTCCAAAGCAGGGATTTTAATCAACATTTGTCCGGGCTTTTTGCCCTTGGCAATGTCCAACGGGTGGAAAACATCGCCTTTGCTGACGAGAAACACTTTGGAAAGCGCCAGTTCCACGCCTGAATTGAAATGCAGTGCCACCTCGGTTTGATGATTGACTTCGATGGGGTGCTGTTTCAAGGAGGATTCGGTGACCACCGCGTGGGCTGAGACTTCCGATGAATTAACGAATAGCAGTCCTAGCAGCAGGAATGGCCCGAGTCTGGCAAACAGGGTTTGAATCATGTGAAAGCCTTTAAATGTTTTACTAAGGTTGAGACCCCCTTTGCAAAAGGGGGGTTAGGGGGAATTTTATTTACGCCCATGTCGGCAAAGGATTGCCGACCTACTGCGTAACAAGGACTGTAGGGCGGCAACCCTTTGCCGCCAACTACTGCGTAACAAGGATTGTAGGGCGGCAACCCTTTGCCGCCAACTACTGCGTAACAAGGATTGTAGGGCGGCAACCCTTTGCCGCCAACTACTGCGTAACAAGGACTGTAGGGCGGCAACCCTTTGCCGCCAACGATTTCAAAACTTAAACAACGTAATCAATTGGAATTAAAAACGCTGTAAAACCAATGTCCGTCAGCCACGCTTGCCATGGACAGGCTCTGCGCCATCGGCTGCGGCTTGGTAGTTGACGGTGAAGTCGGCCAAGGCCGGAAGCAGTTTTTCCAAGTCAGTCCCTGCGGCAGGCTCGAAGGCATTCACGCCGACGCGGGCCAGAAAGTAGACCTGGTCGCGGATAAAGTTGCCAAGGGCGCGGATTTCGCCTTTATAGCCAAAACGTTCGCGCAACAGCCGGGCCAAGGAAAAAGCCCGGCCATCGGCAAGGACAGGGAATTCAACGACAACAAACCCTAATCGCGGCAGGTCGCCGGCGATGTCCGCCACTGCATTGTCACCCTTCAAGCGCACACCGACGGCGACACCCGTCTTGAGCAAGGCTTCCTTCTCAGCCTTCCAGCGGGTGCAGGAAACGGTGAATGGCGTTCCCGTCGGTGCTTCGTCGTCGGCCAAATGCCGAACATCATCATCAGTGATTTTTCCGTTTTTAATGATTTGCATAGACTTTCCCCTGGAAAGGCGCCATTCCGGTGCGTCTCACGGTATCAAGGAATGATTCGTCACCCTCGCGCAATTCGATGTAAGTTTTCAAAATAGTGTCCACCGTGGAGGCGACATCGGCTTTCGGCACGGAAGGGCCTAGTCGCTCGCCTAAGGTTGCGTCATTCGAGGAGGAACCGCCCAAGGTCAGTTGGAACCATTCCTCGCCTTTCTTATCGACGCCGAGGATGCCGATGTGGCCTACCGTGTGATGGCCGCAGCCGTTCATGCAGCCGGAAATATTAATGCGGATATCGCCCAAGTCGTAGAGATAATCCGCATCCTCCAAACGGGTGGCGATTTCCAAGGCAACCGGGATGGAACTGGAATTGGCCAAGGAACAGAAGTCCAAACCGGGGCAGCAGATGATATCCGTTGCCTTGCCGATGTTGGCGGTGGCTAGATTCGCCGCGCCCAACCGTTGCCAGAGTTCATACAGATCGGCCTGTTTGACATCCGCCAGCAACAGATTCTGCGTATGGGTCACACGCAATTCGCCAAAGCTGTATTGGTCAGCCAAATCGGCGACTATTTCCATTTGCGCATCGGTCATGTCACCGGGTGCAACGCCCTGGGCCTTCAGCGATACAAAGGCCGCACGGTAGCCGGGAACCTTATGCTCCACGGTATTCACGCGAACCCACACGGCAAAAGCCGGGTCGCTGACCCGTTTGGCATCAAGGCTCGTATCAGCGGGAGCGTTTGGGTCATAGGCGGGGGAAGTGAAGAACAATTTCACCCGTTCGATTTCCCTTTCGTCCATGCTCATGCCGTCACGGATATTCGACCACTCTTCCTCGACCATCCGGGTGAATGGTTCGACGCCCGTTTCCTTAAGCAGGATTTTGACGCGCGCTTTGTACTTGTGGTCACGACGGCCGAACAAGTTATAGATGCGCAGAATCGCTTCCAAATAGGAGAGTAGGTGTTTCTTTTCCAGAAAGGGGCGGATGGTCTGCCCAATGATCGGCGTCCGGCCCAAACCACCGCCGACCAATACTTCAAAGCCGACCTCGCCCTGTTCGTTTTTGACCAGATACAGGCCAATGTCGTGAACTTGGGTGGCGGCGCGGTCCTTCACCGCGCCACTGACGGCGATCTTGAATTTGCGTGGCAGGAAGGCAAATTCGGGGTGCAAGGTGGACCATTGGCGAATGAGTTCACACCACGGGCGCGGGTCTTCCAACTCGTCCACACAGACACCGGCCAAATGGTCGCTGGTGGTGTTGCGTATGCAATTGCCGCTGGTTTGGATGGCATGCATCTCCACCGTTGCCAAATCGGCTAGAATATCCGGCACTTCCTCCAGCTTCGGCCAGTTGTACTGGATATTCTGGCGGGTGGTGAAATGACCGTAGCCTTTGTCATAGTGGCGGGCAATATGCGCCAACATGCGCAACTGCCGCGAGGACAACAGTCCATAGGGAATGGCGACCCGCAACATGGGCGCGTGGGTCTGGATGTAAAGCCCATTCATCAGCCGCAATGGCCGGAACTGGTCTTCGCTGAGTTCGCCCGCGAGGAAGCGGCGGGTCTGGTCGCGGAACTGGGCGACCCGCTCATTGACGAGGGTTTGATCGTATTGGTCGTATTGGTACATGGCCGACTCTGTTGTGATGATTGGCATGGTCAGGCTTTTTCGGCAAGAATGCCGCCAAAACTTTCACCCGTGCCAAATCAAGCGGAAATGAAAAAATTGCTATGCTAGGGAATTTACTTTATAAATACGGTAAAAGTAAATCACGAAGATCGCCGAGGCGGTTTTTTTTTGCCCCCTAATGAGCGGCAATTGTACCAGCCAAAGCGAATTTTTATTCATCCCAACCGTCATTGTCCACTATAATTCACTATTTTTGATCTTGTTGGGGAGCTTGCGTCGTTCGGTTCGCTTGATGCGAGTGAATGGGCAGGTGGACGTTTTTTTAAACATTTTAGAGAGAGGGCTTGGAATTGTTACGCAAACTTGCTTTTTTATCGCTACTGCTGGCACTACCCGGCATAGCTTTCGCCGAGGAGATGGAAATCCTGGGTTTGACGGGTTCGCACCGTGGGTTGTACTGCGTGCTGATCTTCATCATCGCCTATGCCTTTGTGATGGCCGAAGAATTTACGCACATGCGCAAATCCAAACCGGTCATCCTAGCGGCCGGCATCATCTGGGCGCAGATCGCCTGGATGGCCAGCACCAATGGCGTCGCCGCAGAAACCGTGCATAAGGTTTTTGAATACAACCTCGGCGAGTTTGCCGAGTTGATGCTGTTCCTGCTGGTGGCAATGACCTACATCAACGCCATGGCCGAACGCAACGTATTCGAAGCCTTGCGCGCATGGCTGATCAATCGCCGCTTCGGTTACCGCAAGCTGTTCTGGATCACCGGCGTCATCACCTTCTTCCTGTCCTCGGTGGCCGACAACCTGACTTCGGCCCTGTTGGTCGGTGCGGTGGTCATGGCGGTGGGTGTCAACAGCCCGAAATTCGTCGCCTTGGGGTTCATCAACCTAGTCAGCGCGGCCAATGCGGGCGGTGCCTTCAGCCCGTTTGGGGACATCACCACGCTGATGGTGTGGCAGGATGGCAAGGCTGACTTCTTCGACTTCTTCACGTTGTTCATTCCCTCCGTGGTTAATTTTGTGGTGCCTGCGGCGATCATGCACTTCTCGATCCCCGACGAAGCACCCGTTGCCAATGCCGAAGATGAAAAGGTCGATCTCAAACCGGGCGCTTTGGTCATTGCCGGTTTGTTCGCCCTGACCATCACCACGGCAGTCTGCTTCAAGCAATTCCTCCATCTACCGCCGTTCATGGGCATGATGGTTGGTTTGGGTTACTTGATGATGTACGGCTATCGCTTGAAAATGGTCTTCAGCTACAAAGGCGACAAGTTCGACGTGTATCAAAACGTCAAAGATTCCGAATGGGATACTTTGCTGTTCTTCTTCGGCGTGATCTTCGCCGTGGGTGGCTTGGGTTTCATCGGGTATCTGCAACTGGCTTCCGTCGCGATGTACGAGGGTATGGGGCCGACCACCGCCAACGTATTGATAGGCGTATTGTCCGCCATCGTCGATAACATCCCGGTGATGTTCGCGGTGTTGCAGATGAACCCGGACATGCCACTTTACCAGTGGATGCTGGTCACGTTGACCGCCGGCGTGGGCGGCACCATGCTCTCCATCGGCTCCGCCGCCGGTGTGGCACTGATGGGGACTTCGCGTGGCATGTACACCTTCTTCAGCCATCTGAAGTGGACATGGGCGATTGCCATCGGCTATGCCGCGAGTATCGTCGTGCATTTGATGATCAACGGCTGATTACCCATCTAACCCCAAGGAAGCGGGTGTCAATAAAAGCGCCCGGTTGGAAACAACCGGGCGTTATTTTGTACATTTTTGTCACTATTGTTCTTTCGCACAGGCGGATTGCATGGATTCCCCGTGTCGCCTAGAATGGATGCCGGTCTCAATCATTTCGACGCATACCCATGCCCACCACACAACCTACGTTTGACGACATCATGCGGCTGTTTCGTGAAAACGCCGAACAATCCAGCCAACGATCCAAAGAGATTGACCGGAAATTCGATGAAATTGCCGAGCAATCCAAACAAACCGACCGCAAAATCAAGGAGGTTGCAGTCAGCATAGGCCGGTTGGGCAACCGGTTGGGCGAATTCATCGAGGAGGCGGTGCAACCCGCAGCCGTGCGGCTGTTCCGGGAAAGGGGAATTGTTGTTCATGAAGTCTATCAAAATGTTATCATCGAAAGGGACGGAGATGGCTTGGAATTTGACTTGCTGGTTGTCAACGATCAAGAGGCCGTCGGGGTTGAGTGCAAAAGCAATCTGAGAATGGACGATGTTAACGAGCACTTGGAACGGCTAGCCAAACTGAAACGGCTGTCCCCGAAATATGCCAACTACCGGCTAATGGGTGCGGTGGCGGCGATGGTGATTCCCGAAAACGTGGCTCGTCATGCCATCGCCCAAGGCTTGTTCGTGATCGGGCAAAGCGGCGAGCATCTGAAAATCCGCAATGATGCCAGATTCGTTCCGATGGTGTGGTAGCCTTTATCCTAAAAACGGCAGTTGAGCGATTCAAAATCCCGTTCGCCCTGAGCCTGTCGAAGGGTGAACGGGATTTTGAGTCGCACCCGATGGGTGAACGCCGAAAAGCCGCTCATGCTTCGACATAGCTCAGCACGAACGGCTTTTCGGCGTTCCAACTGCCGTTTTTAGGTTTATCAGAAACCTTGTTATCTGTGGCAGTGACGTGGCCTTTACATCATTCTCCGTCGCTTCAAATAACATTCTCAATGGAAACCCCATGACTGCAAGTATACACAAACACGCCACTGTCGAAGAAAAGACATTGTACGCAAATGATTTTTTTGAAACTTTGGCCGTTAGGGAATCAGAGCTTTCCCCCAATAAATTGTACTTCCGAGATGATTTAAGGAAAATTTGGTTATATCAAGCAAATTGTCTTGAACTGATGGATTATTTAATAGCTAAATATCCTTTAGGTAAATTCGATATGATTTTTGCTGATCCGCCTTATTTTTTATCCAACGGCGGCATCAGTTGCCAAGCCGGAAAAATGGTAAACGTCAATAAGGGCGAATGGGATAAATCTCGCGGTGCAGAAATCAATCATGAATTTAATTTGGAATGGCTGAAACGCTGTCAAAAATTACTCAATGCAAATGGCACATTATGGGTAAGCGGGACGCATCATGTCATTCACTCAGTGGGTTATGCCATGCAACAACTAGATATGAAAATTCTCAATGATATTACTTGGGAAAAACCAAATCCTCCACCAAACCTTTCGTGTCGTTATTTCACTCATGCAACAGAAACTCTTATTTGGGCTGCTAAAAATCATAAATCAAAGCATATTTTCAATTACGCGAATATGAGAGTTGAGAATGAAGGAAAGCAAATGAAATCAGTATGGCGTTTTCTCCCACCGGCAAATGCAGAAAAGATTTTTGGCAAACATCCAACTCAAAAGCCGGTGAAGTTATTAGAACGTTGTATTTTAGCTTCAACTAACGAAGGCGATTTGATACTTGATCCATTTAATGGGAGCGCAACAACAGGAGTTGCAGCAATCCAAAATAATCGGCAGTATGTGGGAATAGAACTAGACCAAGATTACTTGGATGTTTCAATAAAACGATTAAATGCGTTGGACAAATGATTAAAGGTGGAGTGGGAGGTGGTAACACAATTACAGGGTTGCGGTTTGAAGAAAAAACGGATATGTTGGAATTGTTCTCGGCAACAGAAGGTTATGAGGTCTGCTCGTTCCCAAGCTCCTGCTCTCATCGTTATACACAAGTCGTTGCGGGAGCAGCAGAACCCCGAAGGGGTTCAAGCTATTAGCCGGGGGTTGAGCGAAGCGACACCCCCGGACGGCAAACCGAATAAAACATCGACCCC